>CAZING010000110.1:0-9657 GCA_964540505.1 uncultured Cellvibrionaceae bacterium
CGGTCAGTTCGCGCAGGGTGGCCTGTATGTTTTCTTTCGGTTCGTCGGCAAAGGGCGCAACGGCCGCAAGTAGCCACTTGCGGCAGAACTCTTCGCGGCCGGTTGATTTCGGTGGCGGCGCGGCGAAATAAGGGTGGCTGAGAAGCGCCGCTAGAAGCGCGGGTACCGGACGACCGGTCGCACCCCAAAGGCCGCGGTCGTCATAATTAACGCCGCGCGCAAGCTCCGCCCAAATGTCCATCAAGCTGTTGCCGGGACCCGTGTCGAAGCCCACCGTGGCGGTTTCGGGTATCAGCAAAGTGGCGTTGGCAATGCCGCCTATGTTGACCACCGCCCGTCGCTCTTTCGGGTCGAAAAATACCGCGCGATGAAAGCCCGGCGCCAGAGGAGCGCCCTGGCCGCCCGAGGCGATGTCTTTTTGTCGAAATTTCGCTACCGTGGTCAGTTTTGTGCGCTGCGCCAGCGTGCTCGGACACCCCAATTGCAAACTAAAGGTCCGACGGTGGCTGCGTTCGGTTCGATGGCGAACGGTCTGCCCGTGGCAACCAAGGGCGACTATGCGATCGGCTGGAATGCGATGCTTCGCCAAACAATCCATCACTGCCTCGGCGTAGAACTCGGCCAAGTCGAGGTCCAAAACCCCCATTTGGTCGATCTCGTTTTCGCGGGGCTCGTAAAGCTCTAAAATGCGTTGTCGCAGCGGTTGAGGATAGGGTTTAGTGAAGCTCGCCAGAAGTGTAGGGCGGTCGTCGCAGATGGCGGTGACCGCCAAGTCGACGCCGTCCGCACTGGTCCCCGACATTAAGCCCAAATAGAGAGCGGCGCTTGTGTCTGGGGACAAGGAGGGCGTCATTGATGCGTGCTAAAGATTGGCGTCGCTGGTTTTTTCGGCAAGCGCGTATCGGGTCGACTGCTCCAGTTCCGCGAGTATGGGCTGAATCTGTGAAAAGAAACGCGGTTGTTCTGCGTCACTGATCGACTCCGCTTTCGGCAACTTTTGGATGATGGTGCGCGGGTTGCGGTGCACGCCATTGAGCAGAAATTCATAATGCAGGTGGGGCGCGGTAGAAAAACCGGTGCTGCCGACTGAGCCTATGGTTTGCTTTTGTTTGACTCTGTCGCCTTTCTTAACCGAGCGTGTGTGTAAATGCAGGTACTTGGTTTGGATTTCGCCGCCGTGCTGGATAACAATGTAATTGCCGTTGGCCTTGGTGTAGCCCGAGGCGATGACCTTGCCGTCACCCGAGGCCCAAACCGGGGTACCGGTACTTGCGGCGTAATCCGTGCCGCGATGCGGTCGCACGGTTTTGCTGATAGGGTGAAGCCGTTTTGGGTTGAAGTTTGAGCTGATGCGTCGGAAATCGAGCGGCGCTCGTAAAAAGGCCTTTTGCATCGCTTTGCCGTCGGGGGCGTAATATTGCGCTTTGCCTTCGTTGTCGACATAGCGGACGGCTCGAAAGAGGTTTCCTTGGTTGACAAATTCGGCCGCCAGCACATGGCCCACGCCGATTCTCTCGCCATCCAGGAAGGTTTCTTCGAACAGAATTTTAAAGCGGTCGCCTGCTCGAATATCCAATGCGAAGTCGATGTCCCAGCCGAATATGGCGGCCATTTCCATGATCAGTTGTTCGTCGAGTTTGGCATCAATGCCGGCGTTATAGAGCGAGCTTTGGATTTCGCCACTGCGCAGCGCGTATTTAACGTCGGGTTTCAGCACTCGCTCGTTGAACTCGAAAGTTTCGCCGACGCGCGTATAGGTGCGGCTGGTAAGCCGATTTAACGCGTGTTCGAGGCGGATCAATTTGCCAGCCCCGTCAACTTCGAACACAAATTTGTGTCCGGGGTAGAGTTTCGCGAGCCCCTTGGCTTCTTTGGATGAGTTGATCAGTTCGAACATCGCGGCGTCTGTCAGGCCGGCGCGGCGAAACAGTGTCGAGAGGTTGTCGCCGTTACCCACCGATTCTTCTATTCGAGTTAATTGGACCGCCTCGGGTAATTCTGCGGGCCCTTCCTCCAGTGCCAGCTCGACTTCCACCAACGCCGGCAGCGATAAAGTTTGGACCTGTCTGGAGGCGGAGGCGCGTTCGCTCGGCAGCAAGGTAAAGACTGTTAGGCCAGTCAGCAGCGCACCGGCTATAGCGACAGACGTGAAAGGCAGGCCGCGAGTGCGAGATTTGCGCGACAAAGGCTTTTGTCGTACATATTTATGTTTGAGATCAATAGGTTCCATCGAAGACTTGATTCGCTGTGGAGATAAGTTTTGTAACTTTATTGTTTATAACAGAAAAATCTCGGTTTATCATCTTCAACCCACAAAGATGCGACGAGAGTGGTCTGGTGTACGACAAACGCTTGTAAAAATCGTTCTGTTGAGTATCTTTGCTCGCCACTTTTTGTTTGTCCTCAATTTTAAAAGCGAAAGAAAACTATGCCCGAAGTCGATGCCGGACTCATTGAAGAGCTCGCCCAGCGCGGTCTGATTGCACAAATGACCGGTGACAACCAACTTGCCGACCATCTTCGCGAGCCGAGAACTTTATATTGCGGTTTCGACCCCACGGCCGACAGCCTGCATATTGGCTCATTGGTGCCGTTGTTGGTGCTTAAGAGGTTCCAGATGGCAGGCCACAAGCCGGTAGCGCTTGTCGGCGGCGCGACGGGTCTGATTGGCGACCCAAGCTTTAAAGCGGCCGAGCGCAAACTCAACGACCAACAAACTGTGGCGACCTGGGTCGAAGCGCTTAAAAAGCAGGTCTCGCGCTTTATTGAATTCGGTGAGGGCACAACCGCAGCGAAAGTGGTGAACAACCTCGATTGGATCGGGCCGATCAGCTTGCTCGAATTTCTGCGCGATGTCGGCAAACATTTCTCGGTTAACAATATGGTGAACAAAGATTCGGTAAAGCAACGACTCGATCGCGAAGGGGCGGGGCTCTCTTATACCGAATTTACTTACATGTTGTTGCAGTCATACGATTTCGCCGAGCTTTACCGATTGTACGGTTGCACCTTGCAGATCGGCGGCTCTGACCAGTGGGGCAATATCACAGGTGGCACAGACCTGACGCGCCGCTTGCACGGTGCGCAAGTGTTCGGTCTGACCTTGCCGCTTGTCATCAAAGCGGACGGCACCAAATTTGGAAAAACCGAAAGCGGTACCATTTGGCTCGATCCGGCGAAAACTTCTCCTTATGCGTTTTATCAGTTTTGGATGAACACGGCAGACGCTGATGTATACAAATTTCTTCGTTATTTCACTTTCCTGACAGTCGAGCGCATAGCCGAAATCGAACAAGCGGATCAGCTTTCCAGCGGTCGACCTCAGGCGCAAGCCATACTCGCCCAAGAGGTGACCCGCTTGGTTCACGGCGACCAGGGGCTTGCGGGGGCACAGCGCATTACCGACGTGCTGTTTTCTGGTGCGGTGGCGGGGTTGAGTGAAGAGGACTTCGAGCAGCTAAAGCTCGATGGGCTGCCCTACAGGGCACTGCGCGAGTCCGAACTGGGCGATACCACGCTCGCCCAGCTTTTTACCGAGGCGGGGTTGGTCAAGTCTGGCAAGCAGGTCAAAGACGCTCTGAGTCGCGGGGCGGTATTGATCAATGGCGTCGCAAAGCAACCGGAGGATAATCTAAAGGTTGGCGAGTGTTTTCAAAAAACCTTGGCGTTATACGGTCGCTTTTTCTTGGTGAAACTCGGTAAAAAGAGCTATCAGTTGTTTGAGCGCCTATGACTAGGCGCGCGAATTAAAACGCTTAACCCACAGCTCGAACTCGTCCACAGGCAGTGGCTTACTAAAGTAAAACCCTTGAATTTGGTCGCATTTCAGCGCTTTAAGTGCGGTCAGCGTGCCTATGTCTTCGACGCCTTCGGCGACCACGGCGAGACCGAAACTGTGGGCGAGGCTCATGGTCGAGCGCACAATCACCGCATCCTGCTCGTCCGTTAGCATATCTTTAATGAACGACCGATCGATTTTCAACGTCGAAATGGGTAGGCGCTTTAAGTAGGCGAGCGAAGAATACCCGGTACCAAAGTCGTCTATCGCAAAGCTCACGCCCAGTTTACATATTCGGTCAATCACCATCAGAGCACGCTCGGGGTCGTCGATCAGAGTGCTTTCGGTAATTTCGATTTCCAGGTATTTAGGCGGCACGCCCGTCTGGGCAAGGAGGTGTTCGATCTGCTCTGGAATTGACATATCCATCAGGTTGCGCGTCGATAAATTCACCGATACGACCGTGCCCATGCCGGCGTCGAGCCATCGCCTGGCTTGTTGCAATGCGGCTTTCAGCACCCAATACGCGAGCGCTTGGATTTGGTCCGACACTTCGGCCAGCGGGATAAATTCAAAAGGCGGGATCATGCCGAGTTTCGGGTGTTGCCAGCGCACCAGCGCCTCGCAACCGACGCAGCTAAGGGTGTTAATGTCCACGCGCGGTTGGTAATGAAGCGTCAATTGGTCGCTGCGAATCGCGTGGCCGAGCTCTGACATCATGGTCAGCCGTCTCGGCGAATGGCCATCCGTTTGCGGCTGATAGTAAACGGTGTGGGCCGCGGAGTTCTTGGCCTTATACATGGCCACATCGGCGCAGCGCAAAAGCGAATGGCTGTCGGCGCCGTGCTCTGGGTAGATGGAAACACCTATACTGCCGCTTATTTCCATATGTATGCCGCGAAGGGTGATCAACTCTTGCAGCGTTTTGTGGACGCCTTCGGCCAATTGCTCGGCGGCTTTTAAGTCGTGAATTTCCGGTACAAGCACAGCGAATTCGTCACCGCCGAGCCGGTATATCCAGGCGTTGTGCTGGGACAGGTAAGCCGCCAAACGGCTGCCGATGTGGCGAATGAGGTCGTCGCCAAACGAATGCCCTAATGTGTTGTTAACCTCTTTGAAACGGTCGAGGTCAAGCAGCATCAGCGCCAATTTGTGCTGTTTTTGTTGGGCGGTGCAAATCGCACTTTGGGTCTGATCGTGCAAACGGGTACGGTTGGGCAACCCGGTAAGATCGTCGTGATTCGTACGGTGCTCCATATCGCGCTGGGACTGCAAAAGCGCTTCGGCGGCGCGTTTTCGCATCGAAATATCCGACGCTATAAACAGATACCCCGTTATATTGTCGCCGTCTTGGCGCAGTGAATTCACCGAGACCAGCACGGGAATTCTGCTGCCGTCTTTGTGCAACCAGGTGCACTCGCGCTCCTCGGTATTGCCGGCGGCCGCACACGTGATTAAGGTATTGAAGCCGGGCTCGATGGTGCAGTGGCGCTCTGCAGACAGGTGCGCTGCGCGCCATTCGAGCTCCGACCGGTCGCAGAATGAAGCGGCGTTGCGTTGCGCGAGCAACTCCTCAGACCTGTAACCCAATAAATTTTCTGCGGCTCTGTTGAAGCTTGTGATTGTACCTTCGAGGTCGGTGGATATGATGCAATAACTTGCGCCATCGAATATGGCCTGCTGCATCGACAGCAGCTTTTTGATATGGGTTTCGTGGGCTTTGCGCTGAGTGAGGTCGCGCACGCAAATGAGGTAGTGAGGTTTATCTTTGATCAGCACTTTGGTGAGATCGACCTCAGAGGGAAACTGAGAACCGTCCAGGCGTTGGTGCAGCCATTCGAAGCGCGACGCCCGGTTCAGACTGCAGGAGCGGAAATGCTGAGCCGCCAATTCGCTTGAAGGTTTCCCGTTGGGTTGCAGTAGCGGCCAAAAATCCGACGGCTGCGACTGGAAGAGCACCTCTCGGGGGCCGCCAAACATTCTGACCGCAGCGTCGTTACAGTCCACCAGGTGGGTGTCCAGTAGAATCATCGCGTCGGCGCTCGCATCGAACACCTTCTGATAGTGCTCACGACTTTCGGCCAGGGCGCTGATAATCTGAATTTGCGAGATGATATCGGCGATTGCAATCGCGAAACTTTGTTCCTCTTGTGTCCAAATGCGCGGCCCGCGACAGTGCTCGATGCAGATAATGCCTGTGACCACGCCCCCCTCCATAAGACAGACATCGAGAATTGCGCTTATACCGAGAGGCTTCAGATAGATATCGGAAAAACTGCGGGTGGCCTTGTGGTCGAGCGCGTTATTCGCCGCTACCACGCGCCCGGCGTTGATGGCGGCAAAATAGGCGGGGTGCTCTTGCGCGAGGATTCGTATGTTCGGCTCGTAGTGGTAATCGCGGCCATCGTACAGGTACCGGCAGTCCAGTTGGTCGCGACGGTCATTAAAAAACCAAATGCCGACGCGTTCGACATTCAGCGCCGTGGCGCAGTTGTGCACGGTCGAGCGCAAGCCGGATTCGCGATCCCCCTTCCACAGTGCCTCATCCTTAATAATTTCGAGATAAGCGCTGTATAGGTCGCTGCGGTCGTATATGGTTGTTGCCGATTTGCCCATCAGGTGTTGCTCGCTCACTGCCCACTTGCTAAGCGTAGTCAAGAGTGGCCGGACTTGCCCGCGGCGCTGATGTGTGGCGCCTTTGAGGGGCCGGGTAGGGGGTGTCAGCAGGGGCTCAGGGGCGGCGAAAAGGAAATATAAGAAATTGTTCGGCGGCGCCAGCGCCTTTATCTGAACATTCGGGAAGCCTAAGATAGGCGCGCTAGAGGGTGTCCCGCGGCAGACGGCAGTCGATCGGTTGACCGCTGAGCGGGCAGGAAAACACCAGCCGAACGGCGCTAAGGGCGAGTGGGCCGGGCTTTGCGCCGTAGCGGGCATCGCCCAGCACCGGGTGACCGATACCGGCCAGGTGGCGCCGAATCTGATGGAGGCGGCCGGTTTTGATCTCAACGTCAAGCTCGGTTCGCTCGAGCGCATGGGTCTCGCTGCAGCGGTAGTGCGTGAGCGCCTCTTTGCCATCCAAGGGCGCGGCTATCACGCCTTCACGGGGGTTCGGCGCGCCTTCGACCTCGACTCGATAAAACTTGCGGATGGCGCCCGCTGGCCATAGCGTGCTGAGCTTTGCAGCGAATTTAGGCCCGTAGGCAACCAACACCAACCCCGAGGCCTCGCGGTCCAAACGATGCACGCAATGGGCCGGGCCGCCGGTGATGGCTTTGATTTGTACTTCAAGTGAATTGCGATCCCCCCAAGTGGTACCTTGAGTGGGGATGCCAGCGGGCTTGGACCAGATGCCCCAGTTGGGCGTGGCCATGATTAATTCAGGCGCCGCCACAGGGGCGCTCAATAACGCGGCGTCGTAGTAAAATGCGACATTGTCGCCTTCGGTCAACCTAAGCGAGGCGCGGCGCACGCGCTTGGCCTTGCGCTCGCCTTTGGCGGTCAGCCAGCCGCCGCCAAAAATTAACGCCTTTTTTGCTTGGGATTTGGAAATGCCGCACTCGGAAACGATAAACTCCGCGAGCTGTACAGGGTGCGTGACGATTCTGTGCCAGTGAAACTTCATGTTTATTGTTCGGTTAGAGTCTGTTAATACCCATTCGATGGCACCGGTTGCGGCGGAAAGAAAGCCACGGTGCGCGCTCATCGATCGTTTAGATCACCAAAGTTCGCCAGTTTAGCGCATTCCGCCCCAGTGGCGCTGGAACTCGGTGGCGCTTTCGCGTACAATTCGCGCCCAACCTGGCTTCAAGCCAGAGTGCTCGAACGAGCGCAACATCCGATTCTGAAGGCGAGCTGAAGCGAAGGTTTCATCTCGCTTTTTTACAGCCCAAAACCACCCGAAACCGCGCTTTTCTTGCCGGGTAACCGGCCCGGGGGGCTGACCTGCGCCAGGTGTCTGGCGCTGCAGAGTATTATTCAATATCGATCGCGCCCTGAGGTTCGGGTAAGACGGAGGAATTGAGCTTGACGAAAACGGCAAAACAACCCGCCATTCTGGTATTGGCCGACGGCAGCGTATTCAAGGGCGTTGCCGTAGGAGCAGCGGGTATTTCCGTCGGTGAGGTAGTGTTTAATACCGCATTGACCGGCTACCAGGAAATCTTGACCGACCCTTCCTACGCTGAGCAAATTGTCACCCTCACCTATCCGCACATCGGCAACGTAGGTGCCAACCTCGAGGACGAGGAGGGCCCCCGCATCTGGGCGAAAGGCTTGGTGATTCGCGATTTGCCCTTTACGGCCAGCAATTTCCGCAGCGAATCCGCGCTTGAGCACTATCTCAAAACGCACAATATTTTAGGTATCGCCGAGATCGACACGCGCCGACTCACTCGGCTGCTGCGCGAGAAGGGCGCGCAGAATGGTTGCATCATGTCGGGTAGCGTCGATGAAGCCCAGGCTCTTGCCCAAGCGCGCGCCTTTGCCGGGCTGCAGGGACTGGATTTGGCCAAAGAGGTCTCCACCGCGCAATCCTACCAATGGCGAGCGGGTACCTGGTCGCTCGGCGGCGGATTTAAGATGCAGACACCTGCCCAGTCGGCCAAATATAACGTGGTTGCCTACGACTTCGGCGTCAAGCAGAACATACTTCGAATGCTCGTGGATCGCGGTTGCGAACTGACCGTGGTGCCAGCCAAAACCCCCGCGTCCGAAGTGCTTGCGATGGCGCCTGACGGTGTGTTTCTCTCGAACGGTCCAGGCGACCCAGAGCCATGCGACTACGCGATTGAGGCGATCCGCACCATAGTCGATGAAGGCATCCCCACCTTCGGCATCTGCCTTGGCCATCAGTTGCTGGCTCTGGCCAGCGGTGCCAAAACCGTGAAGATGAAATTTGGCCACCACGGCGCTAACCACCCGGTGCAGGAACTCTCTAGCGGCAAGGTCATGATCACCAGCCAGAACCACGGCTTCGCTGTAGAGGAAAGCGACCTGCCCGCAAACCTGACCATCACTCATAAATCTCTGTTCGATGGGACCTTGCAAGGCATTCAGCTAAGCGATCGGCCGGCGTTCAGTTTTCAGGGGCACCCGGAAGCGAGTCCCGGGCCTCACGATGCCGCGGGCTTATTCGACCATTTCATTGAGTTGATGGACAACAAAAAGAACGGTGCCCGATAGGGCCCTTCAGTACCCACCTCATTTTTGCGTTTAACCGGGCGTCTGGCGAAACGGCTTTGGAGAATTCATGCCTAAAAGAAGCGATCTGAAAAGTATATTGATTATTGGCGCCGGTCCGATTGTCATCGGCCAGGCGTGCGAATTTGACTACTCGGGCGCCCAGGCGTGTAAGGCGCTGCGCGAAGAGGGTTTCCGGGTCATTCTGGTGAACTCCAATCCCGCGACCATCATGACCGACCCGGCCATGGCCGATGCCACCTATATCGAGCCCATTACCTGGCAAACCGTGGCGAAAATTATCGAGGCGGAGCGTCCAGATGCGATCCTGCCGACCATGGGCGGGCAGACCGCGCTCAATTGCGCACTGGACCTGCATAAAAACGGCGTTCTCGAGCAATACAATGTCGAGCTGATCGGCGCCAACGAAGACGCCATAGACAAAGCGGAAGACCGGGACAGGTTCGATAAGGCGATGAAAGCGATTGGCCTGGAAACGGCTCGGGCGCGTATCGTCCACTCGTTGGAGGAGGCGCGAAAGGTACCCGAGGAATTTGGCTTTCCGTGCATTATCCGGCCGTCGTTCACCATGGGCGGTTCGGGCGGCGGTATCGCCTATAACTGGGAAGAATTTGAAGAGATTTGCCTGCGCGGGCTGGACCTGTCGCCCACCCACGAACTTTTGATCGACGAGTCTCTGC
>CAZING010000111.1:0-9350 GCA_964540505.1 uncultured Cellvibrionaceae bacterium
AAAGTCGCAGCGCCACTTTGGCGTCGGTAACTAAGGCGGCGGCGCAATGTCGTCAAAACTTGGGTTCGAAAGCCGAGGCCGTTCGCATAGTAGAGCCCTAGACGACTTCGTTAAGAAGCCGAAACCTCGCGCGGCTTTATTGCAGCGCAGGGGCGAGCTTTAATTCCACTGTCAAATCGGACAGCCGACGAAAGACCGTCTCCAGGCTTGGCGGGGTCAAAACAAAAATGTCGGGTTCAGGGGCGCGCAACTGCGCAACGATCGCAAGCGTCGCCTCTGGGTTGGCAAGCTCAAGCGCGGGCGCAAGCTCGCCTATCACCTTTGCATGGACGGCGACGCGTTCGATATGCAGCCTGTAGGCCTGTCGGTCGTACACGGTCGGTTCGACGAGCGAAGCAAAGTCCCCCAGGCCTGCCATGGCATCGGCCACCAAGCGTACCGCTAGCATTCTCCAGCTTTTGGGGCTTAGGCTTGTCACCGCGCTTTCAACCTCTGGGCGCAGCCAATTACGTTTAAAAGCGAGCAGGTCTTGATGCAGCGCCGCGACCTGTAGCGCCAGAAGCCGGCGCCTGCGGTTATTGGGAACCTCCTCAAGCCCGGCAATGCCCGCTTCGCGGTGCGCTTGGCTGAGCGCATCGACGGCTTGCAGCGCCTGAACTGGAGAGAGCCGCCCGTCACCATAAAGCAGATAGCCGATCGGATACAGGCCGAGTACCGCTTCCGACTCGCCCATCTGGCGGTGCGCCGCACGCAGCGCTTCGGGCGTCAATGGCAACTGAATATCAAACACCAAGCCTGAAAATTCATAAGTCTCGAAGCGGTCGAGCGCGCCGGGTGCAATCGGCCAGGTGAGTATGTCCGAGTGCCATTGTTGGAGGCTTAAAAACGCGGGGTCTCCGGTTTGGTGAAGCCGCATCGCGAGCGCTTGGGTCTCCAGCGCGTCGCGCGCTTCTTGCCAAGCTTGCTGGGCATCGCCCAGACGCTCAGCGCTTGGCGATTCGAGCAAGCGGTGGTTGTTCGCAACGAGGTTTTGCACTCGCTGCTCGGCCTGTTCAAGCTCTGCGCTTAGCCAGGCATAGTGCGTGGGGCCGACGGCGTCGGCGGCACTTGAATTCGAGCTCGACTGCGACGGTGGCGGCGCGGCAGGCGCCGGGGCCGGTGTCTTAGAGCAAGCCGACAGCGACAGCGTTATGACCGCCAAGCCCCGTTTCAGCTGCACCCATGGGAGACGCGACGGCGCTCGGGCTGTCGTAAGAAGCGGGTTTAAAAGCGGGGTGGGTCGCGCGTGCATGTGGGGGTCCGTGGCAAAGCGTCCGGTCACGGCTCGCGGGCCTGCGCCTTGCGGCCGTGACTTTAGTCGTTTTATCGAAGGCTGATGATTTTGATGCCGCGCTCTTTCGCGTATTCGGCGAGCCGGTCATCGGGGTCGACCGCCACCGGATGGTCCACTTTCTCAAGTAGTGGGATATCGTTAAACGAGTCGCTGTAGAAGTGGCTGCCTTTAAGGCTCTCACCGGAGTCGGCAAGCCACGACGCCAAACGTGTCACCTTGCCCTGCTGGAAGCAGGGCACGCCTGTCGCCTTACCCGTGTAGCAGCCATCGACCAGCTCCGGTTCTGATGCGAGAATCGCACCGACGCCAAGCGCCTCGGCTATAGGCCCGGTGACGAAACGATTGGTCGCTGTGATGATCAAAAGCGTGTCCCCGAGGCTTCGGTGATGCTCGATCAAGTCGTTGGCTTTAGCCAGCATTATCGGGCGGATTTTCTCGCTCATAAAGCGTTCGTGCAAAGCCGCCAGCGCCTCGGGCGGGCGCCCAGCCAGCGGCGCCAGTGCAAAATTCAAGTAAGCGACGATGTCGAGCGAGCCATTCTGGTAGGCTTCATAGAATTCGTCATTTTTTTGACGGTAATGGGCTGCGTCTACCATGCCGTTTTCGACCACGAATTCGCCCCAAAGGTAGTCGCTGTCGCCGGCTATTAACGTGTTATCTAAATCAAATATCGCGAGACTCAATTGGGCTCCTTAACTCGATGCGAGGCGGCAGGATTTTATAATGAAGTGTGGGGTGGCCGGTACTTAACTCAATTGCTGCACCCGACTTTTTTGTGAAACAATAGCGCAAGATTATAACAACAAAGGTAGAGCGACCGTGATCGACAGCGAAGGTTTTCGGCCTAACGTAGGCATACTGTTGATGAACCCGTTCGGTCAGGTCCTGTGGGCCAGGCGCGTGGGCGGTCAAGACGCGTGGCAATTTCCGCAGGGCGGCATTATGGAGCACGAGGACGCCGAGGCGGCCGCGTATCGCGAGCTGGAAGAAGAGGTCGGCCTGCAGCCTGCGGACGTCCGAGTGCTCGGCGTGACTCGCGGTTGGCTGCGCTACCGGCTGCCGTCGCGGTACGTCCGCCAGCAACGGCCGCTATGCGTCGGCCAGAAGCAAAAATGGTTTTTGCTCGAATTTCTAGGGGACGACAGTCGGGTTGACGTCGCCGCCAGCCATTCGCCCGAGTTCGACGGCTGGCGTTGGGTCAGCTATTGGTACCCCATCAACCACGTGGTGGCTTTTAAGCGGGATGTGTATCGCAAAGCGTTAAAAGAGTTGTCGCCGATTCATGCTCAATTCGAAGAGCGTCTCTCTTATGAAGATTAGCGGAATGCTCAATTCGTTACGTAGCATTGTTCAGGAGGTGGTTGCCGCCCGTGATTTGAACACGGTGCTTGGGATCATCGTCACGCGCGTCAAGGCTGCGATGAGCACACAGGTCTGTTCCATTTATCTTCGCGACGGCGCCGGCCGTTATGTGTTGATGGCCACTGAAGGGCTCAACACCCAAGCCGTAGGCAATGTTTATTTGGCCGCCAATGAGGGTTTGGTCGGCATGGTGGCGGCCCGCGAAGAGCCGATCAACCTGGATCAAGCCGACTCCCACCCGAAGTACCAATATTTCCCGGAAACGGGCGAGGAGCGCTACAGCGCGTTTCTCGGCGTGCCGATCATCCACCATCGTGTGGTGTTGGGGGTGCTGGTGGTGCAGCAAGGTCAGAGGCGCCGCTTCGATGAAAGCGAAGAGGCTTTTCTGGTAACTATGTCGGCGCAACTGGCAGGGGTGATCGCCCATGCCGAGGCAACCGGTGCCCTTGCGGCCATTGGTGCGACTAATTCGCGCGAGTCCCGGTTTCATGGTGTCGCCGGCGCTCCGGGTGTTTCTATAGGCCGGGCAGTGGTAGTCTCGCCGCTGGCGGACTTAACCGCCGTGCCCTACCAAACCTCGGAAGATGTCCAAAAAGAGCTGGATTTTTTCCAAAATTGTTTAACGGCGGTCCGCGATGACGTCCGGCGCCTGGGTGAAGAGCTAAAAGCGCGCCTGAATAAAGAGGAGCAGGTCTTGTTTGATGCCTACCTCGGGATGCTCGACGACGCTTCGCTTGGCGGTGAGGTTACCGAACGGATCCTCGAAGGGTTGTCGGCTCAGTACGCTTGGAGCGAGGTGATCCTCGAGCACGTCAAAACCTTCTCCAGCATGCACGATCCCTACCTTTGCGAGCGCGCCTCCGACGTCCAGGATCTCGGCTCTCGAGTGCTTGCTTACCTGCAACAATCCGGCGAGCAGGAACGGGTGTACCCGGCCAACACTATATTGATCGGCGAAGAGCTGACCGCATCGGTGCTCGGTGAGGTGCCGCAGCAATGTCTGTCTGGCTTGATTTCCCTGCGCGGTTCGGGCAACTCGCACGTGGCCATTCTGGCGCGCTCGATCGGCATCCCGACCGTGATGGGGGCGGTGGATTTGCCCTACACCAAGCTCGATGGTCGCGAGGTCATTGTCGACGGTTACCATGGCACGGTGTACATCGACCCTTCGGACCACCTCAAGCGACACTATCAAGACATAGCCGAAGAAGACCGCCAGCTGGTGGCGGGGCTTGAGCAGCTGAAAGACCTGCCCTGCGAAACGCTCGATAAACACCGGGTGGCCATGTGGGTGAATACCGGTTTGATGGCTGATGCGATGTTTTCGCTCGAGCGCGGCGCTGAGGGGGTGGGCCTCTATCGAACCGAAGTGCCTTTTATGCTTCGCGACCGCTTCCCATCCGAGGAAGAGCAGCGCGTGGTGTACCGCGAGCAACTCGAGACCTTTGCCCCGCATCCGGTGACCATGCGTACCCTCGATATAGGCGGCGATAAAGCCCTGCCGTATTTCCCGATCTCTGAAGACAACCCGTTTCTGGGCTGGCGCGGTATTCGGGTCACGCTGGATCACCCCGAGATTTTTTTGGCACAGACGCGCGCGATGTTAAAAGCGAGTGAAGGGTTGAACAATCTGCGTATCCTGTTGCCGATGATCTCCTCACTCACCGAACTTGAAATCGCCCAAATGCTGATTTCCCGCGCGCTCGAAGAGCTTTTGGATGAAGGCTATAACATCGAGAAGCCGCCAATTGGCGTTATGATTGAGGTGCCTTCAGCGGTTTACCAAGCGCGCGAACTGGCAGCGCGGGTCGACTTCCTCTCGGTGGGTAGCAACGACCTGACCCAATACATCTTAGCCGTCGACCGCAACAACGCTCGAGTGGCCGATCTCTACAACTCGCTGCACCCGGCGGTGCTGCGTGCGCTTTACAGCATCGTCAAAGACAGCCACAGCCAAGGCGTATCCGTGGGCATCTGTGGCGAGATGGCCGGCGACCCTTCGGCTGCGATGTTGTTGGTGGCTATGGGGTACGACGTGTTATCGATGAATGCTACCAACCTGCTGAAAGTGAAATCGGTCATTCGCCAAATCAGCTTAAAAAAGGCGGAAGCGCTGCTCGAGCAGGTGCTCGCTATGCCAGATTCCGACGCCATTCAGCGCGCTATTGAAGACGCCTTCGCGGAAACTGGCCTGACGCGTCTGCTCAAGCCTAAAATGCCGGCCTAACGTTCAGGCCGGTTGGCGCGCGTTTGCTTGCTGCTGTCGCGGCCGCAACTCGAAGGGCCGGTCTTTATTTCGCTAAGCGACATCAGCGTTCGCTTATTGTAACCACCGAACCGCGCGTTCTACTTTGCCGGGCAAAGCGGTCGCCGGCGGGTGCCGACCTGCTTGCAGACCCTAGAGGCGGGTTAACCGGCCGCCGCAGGCAATTTGCACGTCCGGTTTCCAGTTTCCGCTCGCACAATGCTACTATGCGAAGCGAAAATTGGGACCGATTCAATAATGCTGAAATATCCTGAAATAGACCCGGTGGCGGTGTCGATCGACGCCTTTACCATTGCGGGCAAAACCATAGGGCCGCTTAACATTCATTGGTACGGCCTGATGTATTTGGTGGGCTTTGCTGGCGGCTGGTTTTTGGCCGTTTATCGGGCGCGGCGCTCCGAGCGGGTGATCCAGGCGAACCAGGCAGAAGATCTCACGTTCTATTCGGCAATGGGGGTAATCATAGGGGCTCGTCTGGGTTATGTGTTCTTCTATGACCTTGGCAGCTTTCTCGACGACCCGGCGATGCTGCTCAAAGTCTGGCAAGGCGGTATGTCTTTCCACGGCGGTCTGATCGGGCTGGCCACGGCTATGCTGATCTACGCGGCCAAGATCAAGCGCAACTTCTTCGATTTGGTGGATTTTATCGCGCCGTTTGCCCCCTTGGGGTTGTTCTTTGGGCGAATAGGCAATTTTATCGGTGGCGAGTTGTATGGCCGCGCCACGGACGTGCCCTGGGCAATGGTCTTTCCTTCCGACCCCGAACAACTGCTGCGCCACCCCTCGCAACTGTACGAGGCGTTTTTGGAAGGCATCGTCCTGTTTATCATTCTGTTCTGGTTCTCGCAAAAGCCGCGTCCGCGCGCTGCGGTGATCGCGCTGTTTTTGCTCGGCTACGGCGCTTTCCGGTTTTTTGTAGAGTTTTATCGGATGCCGGACGCCCATATCATGTATCAGTTTGGCTGGATGACGCGCGGCCAGATCTTGTGTCTGCCGATGATCTTTGTGGGTATCGCTCTATTGGTGTGGACCTACAGCCGCGAGCCGAAACGCAAAGCCGAGGCGGCCCAGAAGGGTGTCCCTGCCGGCGCCGCTACGGGTACTAACAAATGAAGCAGTACCTCGATTTAATGCGTCGGGTGCGCGACGAGGGCGTCCGCAAAGAAGACCGCACCGGAACTGGCACCTTGAGTGTTTTTGGTCACCAGATGCGATTCGATCTGGCTGCGGGTTTTCCGCTGGTCACCACCAAAAATTGCCATCTCAAATCGATAATTCACGAGCTTTTATGGTTTCTCAAAGGCGAGACCAATATCGCTTATTTGCGCGAAAACGGCGTTCGCATCTGGAACGAGTGGGCGACCCCGGAGGGGGAGCTTGGCCCTGTGTACGGCGCGCAGTGGCGCTCGTGGCCATTGCCCGATGGTAACACTCTTGACCAGATTGCCCAGGTCGTCGAGCAAATCCGGGTTAAGCCGCACTCGCGCAGGCTGATTGTCTCGGCCTGGAACCCTGCGTATTTGCCGGATGAAACGCTCGCGCCCGACCAGAACGCTGCCGCGGGCAAGATGGCCTTGCCGCCTTGCCATACGCTGTTTCAGTTTTACGTGCTCAACGGCCGCCTTTCCTGTCAGCTCTACCAGCGTAGCGCTGATATTTTTCTGGGCGTGCCGTTCAATATCGCCTCCTATGCGCTCTTGACCCTGATGGTCGCGCAGGTCACGAACTTGGAGCCGGGCGAATTCATTCACACCTTCGGTGATGCGCATTTATATCTGAACCATCTGGAGCAGGTGGAAGCGCAACTCGCCCGCGAGCCCTTGCCTTTGCCGGCCATGATCTTAAATCCTGCGATTAACTCGATTTTCGAGTTCGGCATCGAGGATTTTGAACTGGTGAACTACCAGTCTCACCCGGCAATTTCAGCACCGATTGCGGTGTAGCCTATGGTCAAGCTCGTTATTGTGGTCGCTTGCGCTCGCAACGGGGTGATCGGTGTCGATAATCGGCTGCCCTGGCATTTGCCCGGCGATCTGGCGCATTTCAAGCGAGTAACGCTCGGCAAGCCCGTGATAATGGGGCGTAAAACTTTTGAATCCATCGGCCGACCGCTTCCCGGGCGCAGCAACTTGGTGGTGACACGCAACCGCCAATGGCAAGCGGCTGGCGTTCGAGTGTGTCACAGTCTTGACGAGGCCGTGCGGCTTGGCCGCGAATGCGCAGAGCGCGACGGCGTCGCTGAAATGGCGTTGATAGGCGGGGCGCAACTCTATGCACAAGCTCTGGATAAAGCGCAAAAAATCTATCTGACCGAGGTGGACTGCGAGCCGGAGGGTGACGCGGTGTTCCCGAAACTGAACCCAAGCGCCTGGACCGAGATTCATCGACAGGTGTACGCGACGGACGACCGCAATGAAATCGGCTTCACAACCATAGAGCTGGTTAAAAAATTATAAATTTCGGTTAAGATGCGACAGGGCAAATAAGAAAGCGGTTTTTTATAAATATTTATTGTTGCGGCGCGTTATAAATTGCTCAAAAATTAGACAGCTGATACCGATGTGTTACCGTTTTGGTGGCGCTCGAAATATTGTGTTACTAAAAGTAATTGGCTTGTAAGAATAAACACGCATTGCCGATAAACATTTGAATGTTCGGAAAGCCTCCTTTTAAAATGCACCACTCTAAATTTAACCTTAGTTTTTTTCTAATAACCCCGACGCATTCTGACGCACAGAAACGAGGGGTCTCAGCCATGCAAGCACCCGAGTTGGGGGGAATATGAAAAAGCAGCGAATGAAAGTTCTGGCGCTGTCCACAGTGATCACCGCTGGGGCTGTCGTAGCCGGTTCTGCTTATGCCGATAGGCAGTTGGATGCAATTCTGGCGGTCGGGCAGTCGAAAGTTGAACAGGCACAAAAGTCCCAAGCGCGCATCAACAAGCTACAGGACGAAACGACCGATTTAATCAATCAATTTAAATCCGTCAATAAAACGATCGAAGGTCTGCGAATCTACAACGCTCAACTCGAGCAGCAATTGCAGAGCCAGCGCGACATCATGACGCGGCTTGAAGATTCCGTGAGCCAGATCACTGTAATCCAGCGTCAGGTGCAGCCTTTGGTGCTGGAGATGCTGGACGGCATCCAGCAGTTCGTTGAACTCGATGCCCCCTACCGCAAAGATCAGCGTTTGCGACGCATTGAATCGCTGCGCGAAATCATGACCGACGCCGATGTTACGATTGCCGAGAAATTCCGTCAGGTTCTCGAGATCTACAGCATCGAATCGGAATACTCACGCAAAATCGATACATACGAAGCCACCCTCAACGTGAACGGTGAGGATTTGCAGGTCAATATCCTTGCGGTTGGCCGGGTTGCGCTGATGTATCAAACAATGGACGGCCGCAACACAGGCGCATGGAACCGAACAACCGGGCAGTGGGAAGTACTGGATTCCGGTGATTACTCGAAGCCTGTCTACAACGCAATTCGAATCGCCCAGAAGAAAGCGCAAAACGACATCATGCTCCTGCCTATTTCTGCTCCGGAGACTGCCCAATGAAATTTTTGACCAAGAACCAGCTGTTGGGGTTTGCAGCAGCCAGCATGATTGCGCTTACCGGTCCTGTTTTTGCTCAAGAAAAGGCGACAAGCTTGGACGAGTTGTTGCAACAAATGAAAAACAGTAAAGTCGTCGAAAGCAAAGAGCATCAGCAGCGCGAAGCTGAATTTATGCGCGAGAAAAACAACCGCGCCTCTTTACTTGCGCAGGCCGAAAAAACTAAAGAGCAAGAAGAAGCAACCTCGGCAAGACTCGAAGCCGAATACGAAGCGCAGGACCTGCAAATTAAGGCTTTGAGAGCGCAGCGCGAAGAGCGTCTCGGGTCGCTGAAAGAGTTATTCGGCCACTTAAAGACTGCCGCAGCCGATCTTCAATCCAGCCTGAAAAACTCTCTAATCAGTATCCAGTACCCCGGACGCGCCGATTTCGCCGTCGAGCTTTCCAGGAAAATGGATAGCGAAACCAGCTTGCCGACGATTGAAGAAATTGAGCAGCTCGTATACGAAATTCAACGCGAAACGGTCGAAGCCGGCAAGGTTGTTGAGTTCAACGCGGAAGTGGCCACGGCCAGCGGCGAGAAAGCCATGCAGCCGGTTGTGCGTATAGGTAACTACGGTGCGGTGTCGGACGGCAAATATCTGTTCTTCGACAGTGTGTCCGGCACCTTGAAAGTGCCACCGCGTCAGCCCGGCGGTTTACCGAATCCGGCCAATTTACAGAATGCTGAGTCCGGTCTGGTAAAAACAGCCATTGACCCGACTCTGCCATTGGGTGGCCAGATCATGCAGGTTATGGTGGATCGCCCCGACCTAAAAACCCGTT
>CAZING010000112.1:0-9192 GCA_964540505.1 uncultured Cellvibrionaceae bacterium
TGGTGGACCAAGCCCGGTGTGCCGCTTCAGGCGGGCCGGGCTTTGGCAAGGGCCGGCCCGGTTTAATGCTGTGGTGCCCGGTTCGTTTATCCAAAGTCAGAATATAAAGACCGGCTGCTGACACATCCCCAGAACGCACCCGCCGCGGCGACCGAAACGCCGTCAAGCCGCCGACCTACAAGCGCCGGAACAAATTGCGCGCACCAAAACCGCTAGGTCAAGCATGTCCATGCGGGCCGACAGCGTCTGTCCTTCATTTGGCCCACCATCGTCTAAGCGCAATCTTCGAATTGTTTTGAAAATTAAAAGCAACCTCGGGCGTATTTCGGCTTTGACCTTAAAATATGTGTGGGCATTGCCGTGTCAATTCCCAATTTTTAATAAGACACCACCAAGGCATAAGGTTAATAAAGCGCGTTTGTTGCAGTATCACGCGAGCCGAGTTATGGTTTAACCGTTGCAGCATGTCGAACTTATGTAAGCCGTTAAGAAGACGTAATCATTAGCGCCCCTGTGTTATCAGAGCCGCCGCTCGTGCAGCTGTGGCTGGCGACCTGAAGCGCAGGGGCAGCTTTGTGTTCGCGAACCAAGAACTGCAAGTCGCCACAGCGCAGGTTCTTCGCGCGTCTCTTTTCCGGTGTGCAGGTCATGCCGCCGGTTCACGTTTTTGATTCAATAAAATCCCGCAAAGTGGTGCAGTGCATGATGCAATACTCGGATACCATTCTTGGCGTTGACGTGGGTTCCACCACGGTAAAACTGGTCGCAGTAAACTCACAGACAAAAAAAATTCTTTGGAGCCGATACCAGCGGCACGAGACCCGGCAGGCCGAAAAAGTGTTGGAGATGCTGCAGGCGGTCACCGCCGATATGCCCGAACTCACGCTTGAAAACACCCGTCTGTTTATCACAGGCTCCGGCGCCGCTCCCATCGCGCCCCACGTCAATGGCAAATTCATTCAGGAAGTTAACGCGGTCACTATGGCGGTAGAGGCCTTGCACCCAGACGTCGGCAGTGTGGTGGAGCTCGGCGGGCAGGATGCCAAAATTATCATGTTTAAAACGCACGAGAAAACCGGGGAAAAGCGCACCACTACCTCCATGAACGATAAGTGTGCGTCGGGTACCGGGGCGACCATCGATAAATGCTTTATTAAAGTGGGCATGGCGCGCGAGGACATAGCGACGCTGAAGTTCGACCCGAGCAAACTTCACCACGTTGCCGCCAAGTGCGGCGTCTTTGCCGAAACCGACATAGTCAACTTGATTAAAAGCGGCATTCCGGCCAACGAAATTATGTGTTCACTTGCCGATGCAATCGTCAGTCAAAATATCTCGGTATTGACACGCGGCAACACACTAAAGCCGAAAGTGCTTTTGCTTGGCGGCCCCAACAGTTACTTGCCATTTCTGCGTGAATGCTGGCGTTACCGTATCCCGCAGACCTGGGACGAGCGCGGCTTCGATTGGCCCAAAGACGTGCCTTTGGACGAGTTGATTTTTGCGCCTGAAAATTCCGAATACTACGCCGCTTACGGCGCGGTGTTATTTGGTCTGCACGAGCAAAACGTAAAATCTGTTAACAACCTTGAGGCGTTAGCTTCGTTTATCAAAGACGGGCGCAAGGCTCAGCTTGGCGCCAACGCAGGCCCTGGGCTGGTGAAAGATGCCGGCGAAGTGCAGACTTTTGCATCGCTCTACACCAGCGCGAAGTTTGTGCCCATTACCGTTAAACCGAAGCAGCGCATCGAGGGGTTTATCGGTCTCGATGGCGGCTCGACATCCAGCAAGTGCGTGTTGGTCGACAGCCAAGGCACTATTTTGCAAAAGGTCTATCAGCTCTCCAAGGGTAACCCGTTGGAGGATATGAAGCAGATGTTTCTGCAATTGAAAGCCTGGGCGGATTCCCAACACGCGCAGTTGGACATCCAGGGCTTTGGCGTCACCGGTTACGCGGGCGATGTCATGGAGGCGGCGCTTCGAGCCGATGCTAATGTCGTCGAAACCGTCGCCCATATGAAAAGCGCACAGTTTTACTTCCCCGAAGTGGATGTGATTTGCGACGTGGGTGGGCAGGACATCAAAGTGATGTTCATGCAGAACAAAGTCATTAAGAATTTTCGTTTGTCGAACTCCTGCAGCGCGGGCAATGGCATGTTGCTCCAAGCCATGGCCGATCAGTTTGGCGTGCCGGTTGAGGCCTACGCACAGACCGCGTTTAAGGCCGAGCTTTCGCCCGAGTTCAGCTACGGCTGCGCGGTGTTTCTTGACTCCGACCGGGTGAATTTTCAAAAAGAAGGCTATAACGGCGAGGAGCTGCTTGCCGGGCTTGCGTTGGTGTTGCCGAAGAACATTTGGCAATACGTGGTGCAAATTCCGCGAATGGCCGAGCTCGGTCGGGTGTTTGTGTTACAGGGCGGCACGCAAAAGAACCTCGCGGCGGTTAAGGCGCAGGTCGACTACATTTGCGAGCGGGTGCCCGACGCCGAGGTCCACGTCCACCCGCATACCGGCGAAGCCGGTGCCCTCGGTGCCGCGTTCGAAGCCGCTCGAGTGGTGCAGCGACGCGGGTACAGCAGTTTTATCGGCCTCGAAAACGCAATCGATTTGCACTACACCACCAAAAACGATGAACAGACACGCTGCACCTTTTGTGCTAATAACTGCTCGCGTACGTTTATCGATGCGCACGTAAGCGAAACGGATACGGTCCGCTACATCTCGGGGTTTTCCTGCGAGAAGGGCACGGTGGAGGACCACGCGGCGCTGCGCTCTTTAAATAAAACGCGTCGCGAGCGCATGGTCGCTTACCCGAACCTGGTCGACTACGAGGCCACCTGGGCTTATAAGTCGATGTATAAGCCCAAGCCGCTGCCAGAACTTGGCAGCCCGGTGGCCGATGTTCAGGTAAAAAAGACGCTGTTTGGGGGCGTGAAGCACAAGCGCATTCAGCGGCAATTTGCGCGCAGCGATGCCGCGGCCGAGGCGCTTCGTAAAGAGGTGCGCATCGGCATCCCCAAGGCGCTGAATATTTGGAGCACCGCGCCTTTCTGGCGGGCCTACTTTGAGGCCTTAGGGGTTAAGAGTCGTAATCTCGTGTTCTCCGACGATACCTCTGAAGATATGTGGCAGGCGGGCGGTAAATACGGCTCGGTCGACCCCTGCTTTCCGGCGAAAGTCGTCCAGGCGCACATCCACAATTTATTGTTCGAGCATCACGCCAAAAAGCCGCTGGACGTTATTTTTTTCCCCGCGATCACGCACATTCCAACCTTCGTCGAAAACGTAATGGACACGGCCTGCTGCCCTATAGTTTCGGGCACGCCGAAAGTTATCAATGCGGCGTTTCGCAAAGAGCAGGATTTTTTCGCGACCCGAAACATCGAGTATGTGGACACCACTGTGTCGCTGAACGAACCCCTTCTGTTGAAGCATCGAATGTTCGAGAGTTTCGCGCAGTTGCTCGGTATCACCGAGGATGAAAACAATTTTGCCGTCGACGAAGCTTACGCGGCACTGGCGCAATTTGACCAGCATATGCAGGACAAAGGCCGCCAGATACTCGAGGCTGTGGCGGCGGATAACCGCATTGCACTTTTGATGATTGGCAGGCCATACCATAACGACCCGGGCATGAATCACGGGGTGCTCGAAGAGTATCAGGCGATGGGCTACCCGATACTGTCGATGCGCTCGATTCCCAAAGACCCGGCTTGGCTCGAACAGTGGTTTAAAGAAGACTTAGTGCATAAGCACGTCGACTCTCCGCTTGAAATCGGCGATATCTGGCCTGAAAACTACAGCGTTAACAGTGTCCAAAAAGTGTGGGCCGCGAAATTTGCATCGCGCCACCCCAATGTCGCGGTATTGGATTTATCGAGTTTTAAATGCGGTCACGACGCACCCACCTATGGCTTGATCGACAGAATGATCGAGGCCGCAGGCACTCCTTATTCGGCGCTGCACGATATAGACGCCAATAAACCTTCCGGCTCAATCAAAATTCGGGTAAAAACCTACGGCTACACTTTGCGCCTTGCTGAGGAGCGCCTTGAGGATTCGGCCGAAAAACGGGCGCAGCTCGAGAAGGCGTTAGTCGAAAGACGCTTGGCGTTGCTTGAAGCCGCACCGGAGAAACTAAGAAACGACCAAGCGTTTAAAGTCGAGTTGCAAAAATGGCAGCAGCGTAAAACGCAATTGCGTGAGTGTCGTGTGCCCGCGCAGGCGCTCGCGCCTACGCAAAGCGGTTTAATCGCTGCGGTTGAAATCGACTAAGGCAGTTCGTCAATAATCGAAATACGATTTGCCGACACCCTTAATTTGAGGGCTGCCCGAGCGATGACCGATAACCGTTTTTTGTTTGCCCTCAGAGGGCGCCATGGCTGCAGTTAATTTTTTAACGAGAGGAGCTTGAACAGTGCAAACTCAAGAAGACCACCGCCCCCAGGACGACCTGAATCGCTTTCTTCAGGATGTAGAGAGCTCCGTCGAGGTGTTTGAGCGCGAAGAACTCGAACGGCTGCATGGCACAGATGAACAAAAGCCGCATTGGTACGATGCCAACCCCACCGAGTTTACGGCGGCACAACGCGAGCATACAACGGTCTTGCACGCGGGTTTAACCATGGCGCATGACCTGTTTATTCAAAGTGCGTTTCGAGGCCTTGGCTATAAAGTTGAGGCGATGGATGTACCGGATAACAGGGCGTTGCAATTTGGTCGAGAGTTCGGCAATCGCGGCCAGTGCAACCCCACCTATTTCACCGTCGGCAACCTGGTAAAAAAACTCAAATCCTTGCACGCTAGCGGCATCAGTAAAAAAGATATCATCGAAAAATACATTTTTGCGACGGCCGGCTCTTGCGGCCCTTGCCGCTTTGGCACCTATGTGACCGAGTATCGCAAGGCGTTGCGCGATGCCGGGTTCGAAGGGTTTCGCGTGTTGTTGTTTCAACAATCCGGCGGCGCGAAACAAGCCACGGGCCAGGAGTTGGGCCTTAAGATTAACGCGCAGTTCTTTTTAACCATCGCCAAGGCCATCATAGTGGGCGATGCCTTAAACGCGTTGATGTACCGAGTCCGGCCTTACGAGCTGAACCCGGGCGAGACCGACGCGGCCATCGAGCGTGCCAAACAGCGTATTGCGCGGTCTTTCGAAACCCGAAAAGGCTTTTGGCGAGCGCTTTGGCAAACGCGTAAAGAGTTCAATGCCATTGCCATCGACCGCACCCGGGTAAAACCCCGCGTGGCCATAATCGGCGAGTTTTGGGCCATGACCACCGAAGGCGATGGCAACTATAAGATGCAACGATTTCTTGAAAGTGAAGGCGCTGAGGTCGAAATTCAATTGGTGACCAACTGGATTCTTTATCTTCTTTGGTCCGCCCGCTACGACACCAAAGACCGGGCTCGCTTAAAAGGGGTGGACAAAGGCCTTAATGAGAACGGCTCTAAATTTGCGTTGGCCGGGCAGAACGTTGCCAAAAAACTTTGGGGGTTGCGGGCCGTCGAGTGGTACGTTCGCGGCAGTTTTTACAGTTATGCGAAAGTGCTCGGCCTAAAAAACTACCACTTACCCGACATGGACCATATCGCCGAAATCAGCCACACCTTTTACGACAACAATCTGCGCGGCGGCGAGGGACATATGGAGGTGGGCAAACTGATTCACAATGTCGTCGACCAGAAAGTCAATATGACACTGTCCATCAAGCCGTTCGGTTGCATGCCGTCCAGTTCGGTCTCGGACGGGGTGCAGTCGATCATAACCGAGTTGTACCCTCAAGCGATTTTCCTGCCGATTGAAACCAACGGCGACGGTGCGGTGAACGTATACAGCCGCGTGCAGATGCAACTGTTCAAGGCTCGACAGGCGGCCCAGGCTCAGGTGGCAGCCGCTTTGGCGCACTGGCAGTTGGACGAGCAGTCTTGGGCGGCGTTGGTGCGCGCGAACCCACAAGTATCACGCGGGCTTTATCACAGCAAAAGCACAGGCGCCTGCACCGCGCTCGACTTAGTGAACGATCTCGGCGAGCGGCACAAGCGCGGCTGGTTGAGCCCATGGGCGCGTATTGCGCGCGGCGCTCGCCAGCGGTTTTCGGGCGAAAGTCGCAGCGCCACTTTGGCGTCGGTAACTAAGGCGGCGGCGCAATGTCGTCAGAACTTGGGTTCGAAAGCCGAGGCCGTTCGCATTGTAGAGCCCTAGACGGCTTCGTTACCTGGCGCGGCTTTATTGCAGTGCAGGAGCGAGTTTTAATTCCGCTGTCAAATCGGACAGCCGACGAAAGACCGTCTCCAGGCTTTGCGCGGTCAAAACAGAAATGTCGGGTTCAGGGGCGCGCAGTTGGGCAACGAGCGCAAGCGTCGCCTCTGGGTTGGCAAGTTCAAGCGCGGGCACAAGCTCGCCTATCACCTTTGCATGGACGGCGACGCGTTCGATATGCAGCCTGTAGGCCTGTCGGTCGTACACGGTCGGTTCGACGAGCGAAGCAAAGTCCCCCAGGCCTGCCATGGCATCGGCCACCAAGCGTACCGCTAGCATTCTCCAGCTTTTGGGGCTTAGGCTTGTCACCGCGCTTTCAACCTCTGGGCGCAGCCAATTACGTTTAAAAGCGAGCAGGTCTTGATGCAGCGCCGCGACCTGTAGCGCCAGAAGCCGGCGCCTGCGGTTATTGGGAACCTCCTCAAGCCCGGCAATGCCCGCTTCGCGGTGCGCTTGGCTGAGCGCATCGACGGCTTGCAGCGCCTGAACTGGAGAGAGCCGCCCGTCACCATAAAGCAGATAGCCGATCGGATACAGGCCGAGTACCGCTTCCGACTCGCCCATCTGGCGGTGCGCCGCACGCAGCGCTTCGGGCGTCAATGGCAACTGAATATCAAACACCAAGCCTGAAAATTCATAAGTCTCGAAGCGGTCGAGCGCGCCGGGTGCAATCGGCCAGGTGAGTATGTCCGAGTGCCATTGTTGGAGGCTTAAAAACGCGGGGTCTCCGGTTTGGTGAAGCCGCATCGCGAGCGCTTGGGTCTCCAGCGCGTCGCGCGCTTCTTGCCAAGCTTGCTGGGCATCGCCCAGACGCTCAGCGCTTGGCGATTCGAGCAAGCGGTGGTTGTTCGCAACGAGGTTTTGCACTCGCTGCTCGGCCTGTTCAAGCTCTGCGCTTAGCCAGGCATAGTGCGTGGGGCCGACGGCGTCGGCGGCACTTGAATTCGAGCTCGACTGCGACGGTGGCGGCGCGGCAGGCGCCGGGGCCGGTGTCTTAGAGCAAGCCGACAGCGACAGCGTTATGACCGCCAAGCCCCGTTTCAGCTGCACCCATGGGAGACGCGACGGCGCTCGGGCTGTCGTAAGAAGCGGGTTTAAAAGCGGGGTGGGTCGCGCGTGCATGTGGGGGTCCGTGGCAAAGCGTCCGGTCACGGCTCGCGGGCCTGCGCCTTGCGGCCGTGACTTTAGTCGTTTTATCGAAGGCTGATGATTTTGATGCCGCGCTCTTTCGCGTATTCGGCGAGCCGGTCATCGGGGTCGACCGCCACCGGATGGTCCACTTTCTCAAGTAGTGGGATATCGTTAAACGAGTCGCTGTAGAAGTGGCTGCCTTTAAGGCTCTCACCGGAGTCGGCAAGCCACGACGCCAAACGTGTCACCTTGCCCTGCTGGAAGCAGGGCACGCCTGTCGCCTTACCCGTGTAGCAGCCATCGACCAGCTCCGGTTCTGATGCGAGAATCGCACCGACGCCAAGCGCCTCGGCTATAGGCCCGGTGACGAAACGATTGGTCGCTGTGATGATCAAAAGCGTGTCCCCGAGGCTTCGGTGATGCTCGATCAAGTCGTTGGCTTTAGCCAGCATTATCGGGCGGATTTTCTCGCTCATAAAGCGTTCGTGCAAAGCCGCCAGCGCCTCGGGCGGGCGCCCAGCCAGCGGCGCCAGTGCAAAATTCAAGTAAGCGACGATGTCGAGCGAGCCATTCTGGTAGGCTTCATAGAATTCGTCATTTTTTTGACGGTAATGGGCTGCGTCTACCATGCCGTTTTCGACCACGAATTCGCCCCAAAGGTAGTCGCTGTCGCCGGCTATTAACGTGTTATCTAAATCAAATATCGCGAGACTCAATTGGGCTCCTTAACTCGATGCGAGGCGGCAGGATTTTATAATGAAGTGTGGGGTGGCCGGTACTTAACTCAATTGCTGCACCCGACTTTTTTGTGAAACAATAGCGCAAGATTATAACAACAAAGGTAGAGCGACCGTGATCGACAGCGAAGGTTTTCGGCCTAACGTAGGCATACTGTTGATGAACCCGTTCGGTCAGGTCCTGTGGGCCAGGCGCGTGGGCGGTCAAGACGCGTGGCAATTTCCGCAGGGCGGCATTATGGAGCACGAGGACGCCGAGGCGGCCGCGTATCGCGAGCTGGAAGAAGAGGTCGGCCTGCAGCCTGCGGACGTCCGAGTGCTCGGCGTGACTCGCGGTTGGCTGCGCTACCGGCTGCCGTCGCGGTACGTCCGCCAGCAACGGCCGCTATGCGTCGGCCAGAAGCAAAAATGGTTTTTGCTCGAATTTCTAGGGGACGACAGTCGGGTTGACGTCGCCGCCAGCCATTCGCCCGAGTTCGACGGCTGGCGTTGGGTCAGCTATTGGTACCCCATCAACCACGTGGTGGCTTTTAAGCGGGATGTGTATCGCAAAGCGTTAAAAGAGTTGTCGCCGATTCATGCTCAATTCGAAGAGCGTCTCTCTTATGAAGATTAGCGGAATGCTCAATTCGTTACGTAGCATTGTTCAGGAGGTGGTTGCCGCCCGTGATTTGAACACGGTGCTTGGGATCATCGTCACGCGCGTCAAGGCCGCGATGAGCACGCAGGTCTGTTCCATTTACCTTCGCGACGGCACCGGCCATTATGTGTTGATGGCTACCGATGGGCTCAACACCCAGGCCATAGGCAAGGTTTATTTGGCCGCCAATGAGGGCTTGGTCGGCATGGTGGCGACCCGCGAAGAGCCGATCAACCTGGATCAGGCCGACTCCCACCCGAAGTACCAATATTTCCCGGAAACAGGCGAGGAGCGCTACAGTGCATTTCTCGGCGTGCCGATCATCCACCACCGCGTGGTGTTGGGCGTGCTGGTGGTGCAACAAGGCCAGAGGCGCCGCTTCGATGAAAGCGAAGAGGCTTTTCTGGTAACTATGTCGGCGC
>CAZING010000113.1:0-1399 GCA_964540505.1 uncultured Cellvibrionaceae bacterium
CGGTCCCGGGTCGCACGAACGGTAAATCGTGCGTCCCCCCCGTATGCGTAACCGACACTTCCCACGGTGCGAACTTCACCGCATAGTTCGCACTCACCGACCATCACCTGATGGTCACCGACCTCACCGCACAACCTTACTTAGGAGACTCATCATGCGACCCTGGCACGCTCTCATCTTCACCGTCACTGTCTGCCTCGCTGCTCTACTGCCGCTCACCGTGGTGGCCACCATCGCCACTGCGGTCATCGGCGGACCGTGCGAGTACGAGGACTCCCGGTGGTGCCACTGGGACGCCCCGGTCCGGGGCAACGGCGAAGGGAGGTCGTTCGTCCAGATCGGCGACCTCACCATCTACGTCAGGTGAGTGCGAACTACCCCACCAAGTTCGCACCACTCACCAACCGACCGAAGGGATGAACCAGCCATGAGCGCGTGCCTGTGGTGCCACTTCCACTACCTCGACTGCGACGGGTGCGAACTCTGCGACCCGTGCATCCACGACACCACCGACCGACCCTGCGAACTAGGTCGACTGGTTCGCACCATCAGAGAGGCATCACCATGCAACGCCCGCACATCGTCGGCTACACCTACCAGTCCGACAACTACTGCCCCGTCTGCGTCATCTGTGCGCTCGGTCTCGGGGAGGTCACCGAGACCGTCGAGCACGTCGATGGGTCCGTCGAGGTCATCACCAGCGAGCAGGTGCTCGACCTCCTCGCGCAACTCCGGCGGATCAACCGCGACGACGAGACGTCGTTCGACACCTCGGAGTTCCCCAAGGTCATCACCCGACTGATGGTCGATGCCGACCCCTGCACCACCACCTGCGGGTCCTGCGACGAGCAACTCGGGTATCAGGACAGGCTGCACCACTACCGGGCCAACGTGACCTACGACGACAGAGGCAACGCTGCGTCATGGGACGTGCGTGCCTGCTACTGCCAGACACCCTGGCAGCACTAAGCCTGCGAACTACCTCACCAAGTTCGCACCACACAGAGAGGAACGACCAGTGTCACCAGTACCAGCAGTCAGGAGCGAGACCGACCCGGTTATCGCTCGGATCACCCCAGGACGAGGCGTCGCGGATCAGGTCATGTACCGGGTCACCGTCCACTACGGCTACGGGCCAGCGATCAACGTCGTGTTCGTCGGCAGCGAGCACGGCGGACCGATCGTCATGGTCACCGACGGCAACGTGCAGACGTTCGTGCAGAACCCCCGGCGGTTCGGCGAGCGACTCACCGAACAGTGGGTGCGGAAGTTCTACGCACCCCTGCACCAGCGCGACCTGAGCGGAGACCTGTCATGACTATCGCCTGCAGCAACCTGACGGGCAGCGATTTCGTGCGCTGCACCCGTCCCGTCGACCATGAGGGTGAGTGCTCATGAA
>CAZING010000113.1:1499-9192 GCA_964540505.1 uncultured Cellvibrionaceae bacterium
CTACCCGTTCGTCATCATCGAGTCGGGCCGGTACGTCGACGCGGCAGCGAACCTGGACACCGTGCGGTCCATCCTCTACGGCGACCTCGCCACGCTCATCGACGACGAGCCGCGCACCGTCATGGTGCCGGTCGAGGAGGGCTACGACTGGCACGCCGAGGTCATCGAGCAGTCGGTGGCGCTGAACATGGACTGCTTCGGCACGCCGGAGGATGTCGTCGTCAGGTACCGGAGGCCGTGATGCGCTACTTCTACGGCTACCTCGCCATCTTCGGCCTCGTCATGGGCACGGTGCGCCTGTTCACGGGCGACCCCGACTGGGGTGAGCCTCGGGACTGGTTCACCCTGACCCTAATCTTCATCGCCCTGGCGCGGATCGCATCGCTGGAGCACATCATCAACGAAGTGCGAACCAAGGACTGAACGCGAACTAGGTCGACTGGTTCGCACCACACACACCCGATGCGCTCCACAATGGACGCATCACCGACAGATAGGAGAGCAGCAACCATGATTGCGGTCACCAAGATCGAGGGCACAGTCATCTCGATGCACGTCCACGACGACGGCAGGATCGTCGTCGCACAGGTCGACCCGGACTCCGGGCAGGACTACACCTACCGGCAGCACTTCACCGACTACCCGATGGCGCACGCCGCCTTCTCCACGCTCGTCACCGAGCGGCTGGAGCGGGAGCGTCGCGGTGCAGGCCCGGACACCGACCAACAGGTGCAGGAGTCGGACGCCGCACGACAGCGGGCCATGCAGCGGGCGTTGGAGTGGGCTGCCGACGAGTTTCCAACCGGACTGCTCTACGCCGACGAGCCCGTCCCCGCCATCAAGCGGTGGCTGCGGAACCGGGCGGAGGCCCACCGGACCGCCGCTGCCCTGCGGGAGCGGTCGTGAGAACCGTCGGCATGGTCTCACCGGCCGCGCTCGGTGACCTCTACACCAGCATGGTGACGATGCCGGTCGACGCCGCGACGCAGGCCAACGTAGAGGTGCGGGACGCCGCACGTCACCGACCGGGAACCGTCATCTACTACACGAGCGGGGTGCCGATCTCCGCACGGTGCGGCGCACCCATGCTGCCGTTCATGCTGATCGCCACCGTCATGGACCCGGGCGTCGTCCGGTTCGTGGTCATCTTCGGCAAGACGTTGGTGAGGTGCCCGTGAGTAACCACGACCTCATCACCGACACTCCGCTGGCCAGCACCCCCGCCTTGGCACTCACCGCCTTCGGGCTGGGTGTGCTGGCGACGGGCGGCATCACCGTGGTCGGCTGGGTCCGCCTCGCCGTCCACGGCACCATCCACCCGGGCCACTACGGCTCGACGCGCCGGGCACCGTACTCGGTGCGAACCACCCCCACCAAGTTCGCACGGATCAGAAGGGAACGACCATGAACGAGATCCACGAGGTCGACACCAGTCAGGCACCGCTTCGGAGCCTGCTGTCGCAGATGCTTCGCCGACCGGAGCGGCTGTGGGCCCGGGGCAACCTGGACCTGCTGTCCAACCTCGTCAACGGCGTGGCGATCGTCGGAGCCAGGGCGTCCACGGCCTACGGCGATCACCACGCAGCGAGGTTCGCCAGCCACCTCGCTGGCGAGCAGCGGCGGACGGTCATCTCCGGTGCCGCCTACGGCATCGACGCAGCGGCGCACCGGGCGGCGCTGGCTGCCGACGGGGCGACCATCGCCGTGCTGGCCTGCGGCGTGGACGTCCCCTACCCCAGGTCGCACGCTGACCTGCTGCGCCGGATCGGGAACGTCGGACTCATCCTCTCCGCCTACCCGCCCGGCTCGCCGCCGAACCGGCAGCGGTTCCTGGACCGCAACGGCCTCATCGCCGTGCTGGCCACCGACGTGGTGGTCATCGAGGCGGGGATGCGGTCCGGCTCGATAACCACGGCGCATCAGGCGGCCTCGCAGGGCAGGCGGGTGTGGGCGATGCCCGGCCCGGTCACGTCGGCGACGTCGGCAGGCTGTCACCACCTGATCCGCACCAGGGTGGCGCGGATCATCACCGAACCGGAGGATCTGACATGAGCAACTACCCCCCTGGCGTGACCGGCCGCGAGCCGGAGATCGCTGGCTACCCGGAGCGGACCGAGAAGGTCGAGTGCCGTTCCACCACGACCGCCTTCTACCGGCGCGAGGTGCTCGACGTCCTCGCGGAGGTTCGCCGGACGTGCGCGAACACCGATCAGATCGGCGTCGTCGCTCACTTCCGCGAGAAGTTGGAAGGGCTCACCGAGACCCCGGAACTGGACTGCGAGTGGGAAGGCGAGGTCGAGGGCTGGCCCAACGGCGACGACTTCGAGTGGACCTGTCCCCGGTGCGGGAACGAGCAGGTCGAGGAGGGTCTGTATGAGCCGGACCCAGACCTGCAGTGGGAACGGAGGTACGACTGATGGTCAGCATGGCCTACGTCCTCGGCTACCTACTCATCGGCTACGTCCTGTCGGCGGTGCATGTTCACCGGCTGGCGAAGGCCAAGGAGGCATGTGGATGGCACACCAAGCCGTGCGAGGAGAGACACATGCACGGCGGACCTGGACACTGGCCGGTCATCGCGCTGGGCTGGCCCATCTACGCAGCGTGGCTGACAGTGGTGCTGATCTTGCGCACCCTCGCCTTCATTAGCGAGCACGGGTCGCCGGACAGGGTGGCGGAGGCTGCTGCTCAGCGCCGTGACCAGTGGCGTGCGGCGCAGGAGGAGAAGCGCCGGGGCAGGGTCATCGACGTGCCCGGTGTCGAGCCGATCACTGAGGCCGAGGACGGGCTGATCCCTCAGTCCTGCCTGTGTGAGGGCTGCCTGGATCACGGGAAGCAGTAACCGCCCAGCGATCCACTTGCGTTTGTCTTGACATTGGACTAGATATTTGCTAGAGTAGTCCTGTTGTCGAACTACTGATCGACCACGACTGCGAACTGGGCCGACTAGTTCGCACCCCATGAGAGGGAACGACCAATGCACATCACCACCATCCTCACCGCACCACCGCTCATCGAGGGCGGCGCACCCCACGACCACTACACCGTCACCTGCATCGAGGGACAGTGGTTCTTCGTGGACCACGGCAACGGCACCCTGCCAGCCGTGTACGAGTGCAGCGGAGAAGCCGAGGCGCTCTCCCGCTTCGACGAGGCCGAGGCGGGACGACACCGCCCCGGCTGCAGGTGCGACGACTGCTTCGACCCCGGAGCGGACCGCCGCAAGCACGTCCCGGCACGCAGTCGGGAGTGGCAGTGAACACACCACAGAAGGGAACGACCATGCAACACATGCGAGGCATCTGGTTCGCCGTCCAGGCGGACCCCGACCCGGAGGTCGTCGGCGAAATGATCCGCCAGGCCCTCACCGCGATCTCGCCAGACATGATCTGCGAGGTCACGGCCCGGCTCCCCAACGGCACGCTGGTCGCCGAGGAGGGGATGGTCTATACCTCGACCGATCACCTTCGGTTCACCCCGACCGACGACGCGGGCGAGTCCATGAGCGGCTTCACCCGGCTCATCCCCTGGGAGAACGTCGAGTCGGTGGTGATCCTCTGATGAGACTGCGCCAGCCACCGTTCGACACCTACGAGGGAGCCGACGCCTACCTCGACGGCAAGCAGCAGCGGACCCTGTCCTCCAACACGGTGCTGCACCGGCCCGGCCCGGGAGCCATCGCGGTCCGCTACTGGAAGACCGACGTGGTGACCTACGTCAAGGACTCGCCCATCGTCCTACTGCAGGCCGACGGGCACGTCACCGCCACCACCGCTGGCCGGATGCACGCCTTCACCCCGGCCAACGTCCGGGTCCGGCGGAAGATGGGTGACTTCATCGTCACCGACCACTCCGGCGAGGAGTTCACCTGGGACGGCCACGGCATGTTCTACGCCTACACCGCCCCACTGCAGGACGCCGACAACTGACACCCCCGCGAACTACACCCACCAGTTCGCACCCCATAGAAGGAGAACGACCATGACCACGACCACGAACGAGACGACCTACGACCGCTTCACCATCGGCCAGGAGGTCACGCTCCGCAACCCACGGCGGTCCAAGCCCCAATACGTCCTCAACCGTCACCTCAGTGACGGGATGGCCGTCACCGTCAGCAGTCCGCGTCCCGACGACGATGGTGAGGTGTCGATCCTGTACACCCAGGAGGATGGTGAGCGGCGGTCGGCCTTCGTCGACGCCGCCTGCCTCGCCCCGCTGCAGGCCGACGAGAACGTGTCGGCCGCCCCGCCGCCCCTCCCACTGGAGCAGGAGGTCACCTGCCTCACGGCCAACATCACCCCCGAGATGGCCGGGGCGTTCCAGGTCGTGGCGGGCAGCCTCATCACCTACTTCCCGACGATGCCGTGGTGGTCCGTCGCCCCCAGCGGCCTCGGGTACAGCCGGGTGCTGGTGCTCGTCAACTCCGAGGGGCCACGGGACTCGAACACCTGGTATCCCCAGCCGACGGCGGTGGAGAACCTGCTGGACGGCGTGATCGACGACGTCCCGGTCGGGCTGCGTGGGCGGGTCGGGACGTGGGTGCCGATGACTGCCGTGAAGCGGTGGCTGCAGTCCAACACCAGCAGCGAGAACTTCCTGCCCCGGGTCTCCCACTGGGGACTGGACTGGCTGCCCCAACTGTCCCCGATCGGTCGCGTCTTCGAGCCACGGCAGGAAGGGCTGGACCTGCCCGGCGGCAAGTCGGTCGTGGTGTCCCCGGACCCGATGACGCTGGAGACCAGCCGGGTCGACGGCTACTACATCCGGCAGCACCGGCTCGACGGACGGATGCTGGGCTGGTACTGGGCTGCGGTCCCGACCGTCCTGCTGAGCCACGCCACCGAGCGGGAGGAGCAGCGGCCGGAGGTGCTGCTGGCTGCGATCGAGGAGTCCCGGCGGGACGAGGAGCGCCGCCGGGAACGACTGGAGGAGGCGGTCACCGACGCTGCCGTGGAGGCGGTGCGGGACAACGGTAGCGGCTACCGGGACGGCACGGTCGAGATGCTGGAGGCGCTCGGTCTGGACTCCAGCCGGGTGACCGTTCGGACCCGACGTAACGTCACCACCCGGGTCACGATCGAGGTCGAGATCACCGGGTACGTCGACGACGAGGATCAGGAGGTTGACGACTACGAGATCCAGCGGGCGCTCAATGTCAGCAACGACGGCGACCTCATCTGCGTCAGCATCGGCGACGACTTCTTCGACGGCGACCTCGACCTCACCGTCGTCACCGAGGATGTCCACTCCACCACCTACGAGGAGGAGGAACTGGACGACTGAGGCCGCAAACCACCCCACTTAGTTCGCACCACAGAAAGAGAGCATGACCATGACCACGACACAGAACGAGACCCGCACCTTCACTGCCGGTGACCGGGTGACCGCGCCCATCCCCCGCCGTTATGGCGGGATGTCGCTCGACTATCGGCTGACGCCCGGCCTGTCCGGGACGGTGCTCCAGGGGCCGGACGGGGACGGGGAGGTGTTTGTCGAATGGACCCCCGAGGGGCAGGCAGGCTTCGCCGCCTATGTCCATGCCGACTGCCTCGTCACCCACGAGGACACCACGGCGACCACCACGGAGGACACCACGGAGGCGGTCACGATGGACGCGGTGCGGCAGGCGCTCGAAGCCCTGCGGGCCCAGTCCGGGGACACCACCAAGTTCGTCCGGGCGGTGCAGGAGAGCGCGACCGCCCTGCGGAGCAAGGGGTGGTGCGGCGTCGTCGACGAGACGCTGGAGTCGGCGGGCGTCGACCCCAGCAGGCCGGAGAAGGGTGAGGCCACCCTCACCGTCACCTACAACCTGCCCGGTGCGTTGCTGCGCCAGTCGCCGGACAGCATCCCGGGCATGTTGGCCGACAAGATCAACATCGCTATCCGCGAGTTGATCCAGAAGGAGACGGAGGAGGCCCGGTTCAGCGGCGGGGACCGCGAGTACTGGCTGCGGCACGCGCAGGTCACGGTGTATGAAGCATGAGCGACCTGACCTACGGCGGCACGTCCGGCTGGTCTGGCACCGACACCTCCCAGGAGCGAGCGGAGTCTCAGGACGGTGACGGCACGACCGGGAAGGTGCAGCGGCTCGTGCTTGGCTCGGTCCACGCCCAGCGTGAGCGCGGCATGACCATCGCCGAGTTGCGGAGCCACTTCCAGGGTCGTCATCACGGCAGCCTGTCGTCGGCGCTGACCAACCTGCACCGGGCGGGGAAGATCGCCCGGCTGTCGGAGAAGCGGGGCCGCTGCAAGGTGTACGTGACGCCGCAGCACGTCATGGGCCGGGAGACCGAGCAGCCTACCCGTCAGCGGCGAGCCGACCCAGACGGACCGCAGGTCGAGGTCACCCCCACGGCGAGCGGCGGGTGGCTGGTCTCGATCAGCACCGACGATGCCGGAGCCGACCCCATCATCGTGGAGGTCGACGGCCTCTGCTTCTACAACGCCTGACACTGACGTCGGTGGGTGCGAACTACACCGCTTGGTTCGCACCCACCGTAACCAGGGCGTGTCACACATACGCCCTGACCCTGACAGTGGTAACGTACTACTGTCGAACGTAAGCCGATCGGCTTACGCTGCTAAGTGAGACCCAACCAGAGGAGAATGACCATGAACGATTCCACCACCTACACCATCGCGTCTTACACCCCCGCCAAGGACACCCGCATCGGCGGCTACAGCGACGGCAACGGCACCCTGCACACGGTCCCTGTCGCGGTCTACGGCGAGTACGACGGCAACACGGGCGACGTGCAGTCCATCGTCGCCTGGGTCAAGGAGCAGGCCGACCAGTTCTTTGGGGCCGGGACCTGGGAGGTCGACGGGGCCAACATCAAGGCCTCCGACGACGACGAGGCGGACACGCTGCGGGTCTTCATGCCCGGCTACAGCATCCCGATCAACCTCGACCCGTACATCCCCTACCTCGACACCGAGGAGGAGGCGGACGACACCGAGGAGGAGGAGGTTGACGACTACGCCGAGGGCGACTTCACCTCCGAGGTTCCGGCCCTGACCCCCTCCTACATGGGTGAGCGGTTCGCCGAGATCGTCCAGGCCGCCGGGCAGGCGCTGTTCGACAACATCGTGGCGGACGTGCCCACCAGCGAGGACGACCTGCGCGAGCGGTTCGAGCAGTTCGGCCTCCTGGCCTGACCGTCCCCTCACCACATATCCGGGGGCGGACCGATCCCATCCGGTCCGCCCCCGGCAGGCAAGGAAGGAGGTGGGAGATGAGCCGAGAGGAGGTGTGGGTCACGGACCCGCACGCAACCACACGCAACCGCAAGATCGACTGGCAGTCCGTGATCGAGACGGCAGTCCAGCGACCCGGTGAGTACCTACTGGTGGACGACAACGCCAGCAACTCGATGGCCTCGTACATCAACCGCGAAGGGCTCGTGGCTTTCCGGGACTACCCGGACTACACGTTCCACGCAACCAGCGCCAACACCCACGGTCCCGGCAGGAACAGGTGCCACCTGTATCTGCGGGCCACCAAGAGAAAGGACTGACATGGCAGGAGAGACACCGATCACGGTGGTCGGCAACCTGACCGCCGACCCGGAGTTGCGCTTCACCCCCAGCGGTGCGGCGGTCTCCAACTTCACGATCGCCAGCACCCCCCGTCACTTCGACAAGCAGGCGAACGAGTGGAAGGACGGCGAGACGCTGTTCATGCGCTGCT
>CAZING010000114.1:0-1721 GCA_964540505.1 uncultured Cellvibrionaceae bacterium
TAATTGCAGTGGACGTCGGGCTTTCTGCGCCCCGTTGACGCCCGAGACCGGGCGGTGGACGGTTCAGGGCGGTCGAATTTATTTTTAACGGAGGCCTAAAGTTCGGCAGGTTGCGGCCGTTATTTCAAGTTAGCTGACGTGATAAAAGATGCTTCAGCAGAAATCCCCTACTAGAGTCGTCATGTCAACAACGCAGAGAGGCGTCCCGTGAATACCCATACAGCTTTAAAGTCCTACGCTAAAGTGCACTATCGCTCCAATGTCGAAGTGGCATCGCCGCATCGGCTCATTGATATGCTTTACGAGGGCGCCATTGAGCGGGTGGTACAGGCCAAAGGCGCATTGGAGTACGGGAACGTTCAAGCTAAGGGTAATAAAATCAACAGCGCTATCAGTATCGTGAGCGGGTTGCGCGAAAGCCTTAACACCGACCAAGGCGGCGATCTTGCGATGAACCTGGACAACCTCTACGTTTATATACAAGACATTCTTGCGCATGCCCACCGCCACAATGAAGCGGCCAAACTTGACGAGGCCATTACCTTACTCGGCGATTTGCGCGCGACCTGGCAAAAAATCGGTTGATCAACAAAACGCCGCGAACCGCATTGTCCAGCAGTTTGCGGCTCTGTCTGATGGCGCTTCTCTACGCGCCGGCGCCGGAGCGGTTACTTACTTTTCGGCATAGCCCTCCAGGCACCAAGCCCCCCAATACCCACACCGTCCGAGTCATCCGAACTTGGCACTGTCTGTGCAAAATATCAAGAGAACCAGTTTGCGATACCCTAGAGCGGCAAAACTTTGCCGTTATCTATCATTAACGGAGATCTGATATGGCATTGGCACAGACAAAAGCGGCAACTTTTATACAAGAGCACACCGAGGAGATCTCGTCTCACCGGGTGATCTCACTATTATTGGACGGCGCGCTCGAGAGAGCCGACCAGGCCAAACAGGCGTTTCTGAACGCTCAGCAAGACGAGTTGCTACAGTTGCTTGGCAAACTGATGGCGATCATAAATGGCCTAAAAAACAGCTTGAACATGCAGGCGGGAGGCGAGATTTCCGAAAACCTAGACGCACTCTACGAGTACATGATCCACAGAATCAGCGCCGCTGAAGCCGAGAACCTTGTGGCTGTGCTCGATGAGGTCAGCACGCTCTTAGCGGAGGTTAAAAGCGGGTGGGACGACATGTCTTGGGAAACCATGGCGGCGGGCGAAGTCTCCGCTTAGTAAGGCGCCTGCCCACTACGACCGCATGTTACTCGAGCGAGCGCTCGAATCACCAGCAAAGCCGCGACCGACACCGTCGCGGCTTTTTTATTGAAGAAGTTTGCTAAAGTTTCCGCCGCCTTTGCCGTTAGCCCTTTTGAGTATGAATTTCCCAATGGAGACCGCAATGAGCAACGTCGTATCGCTTTCTTATCTGAACCTGATTCGGGCCCGTAAGCAAATGGAAAAAGCGTTTGTTGCAAACGACTGGGACGCGGTTAAAGAATACGACGCATTGGTGACGCACCAACTGACCCAAGCGTTTGACGACCCCGATCGCGACAACCGGATGCTGGTCGACGAGCTGGAGTATGTTCTTGGGCTCTACGCGCGAATGGTTGAGGCCTTGCCAGCCGCCGCTACGCAGGGCTGGCTTAACCCCGAGATGAAACAAGTTTGATTCGCCCGCCATTGCCGGCGAGCTGACCTTGGCGGCAATTCGCGCAG
>CAZING010000114.1:1821-9108 GCA_964540505.1 uncultured Cellvibrionaceae bacterium
TTACCCAGCCCTCAGTAGCGCCGCCTATCGGTCGCGAGCGTCAGAAATTTGACCAGCGGCAGAGCTTTGACTATTACTTAGTGTGGCAGCCTGCCATCTCGCTAAAAGGTCAAATTTCAGTCGAGATCGATAATCAACACAAAAAACAACGGCAGTGGCCATTGATGTGAGGCAGTTATTAATGCTGGGCGATAAACGCATTTTTGTAATAGAAGACAGCGCCACGATTACACACGACTTGTTGGTGATCTTGAACTTCATCCGCGAGCAATCCACGGTTTGCAGCTTCGATAAATGGCATAACCTTGATTCAGCAGACGCCTTGGTGAACTCTGATTATGGCGTTGTCATACTCGGCAACCAAGGCAGTCTCGATCTCGAGCGCGAGCTTCGCCTCATCAAAGAGCGGTTTGGCACCATGCCGGTCATCACTCTGGGGGACGCTTACCCAGACCAAGTTTCCGACTCGACGCTGTCGTTGCGTCAAAGGGTCATTGCCCGGTTGACGCTGCCGCTCGACTACAACCAGTTGGTGGATGCGCTGCACCGCGCGCAGCGCTATATGGAAGTACTGCGCAGTGCCGAGCAATCTCAACAAAGAAGGCCTTTGCACTTGTTTCGCTCACTTGTGGGTACCAGCCGATCGATCCAACACGTGCGGTCTATGATGGGTCAGGTGGCCGACAAAGACGTGACTGTCTTGATTGCCGGTGAGTCCGGCACGGGTAAGGAGGTGGTTGCGCGAAACCTGCATTATCATTCGTCGCGCCGCGAAAAGCCGTTCGTGCCGGTAAACTGCGGTGCCATCCCCGCAGAACTTTTGGAAAGCGAATTGTTCGGTCACGAAAAAGGCGCCTTTACCGGTGCTATCAATTCGAGGGCGGGTCGTTTCGAGCTGGCCGAAGGCGGTACCTTGTTTCTTGATGAAATCGGGGATATGCCGCTGCATATGCAAGTCAAAATATTGCGGGTACTGCAGGAGAAGTCCTTCGAGCGTGTCGGCGGTAATAAAACATTCTCTACCGACGTCCGCATTATCGCCGCGACTCACCGAAACCTTGAACAGATGATCACCGAAGGTCAGTTTCGCGAAGATCTTTACTACCGTTTAAACGTCTTTCCTATTGAAATGCCGTCATTGAAAGACCGCGCAGAGGACATTCCGCTTCTTATCAACGAGTTGGTTAACCGGTTAGAGAATGAAAATCGCGGTTCAATTCGTTTCAACTCTGCCGCAATTTTGTCACTCTGCCGCCACAGCTGGCCGGGCAACGTCCGAGAGCTGGCCAACTTGGTCGAGCGCATGGCAATCACCCACCCCTTTGGTGTGGTTGGCGTCCAAGACTTACCCCAAAAATATTGCCACATCGAAATCGAAGACGATATGCCGAACGTTGAGTCGGGTATCACCGCGACAACGCCGGCGCCGATCGGCCTGAACGACATGATGCTGTTGCCCGATGACGGCATAGACCTGAAAGAGTACATCGCGGGCTTGGAGCAAAGTTTGATTCAACAGGCGTTGGACGACTCGGGCGGGGTGGTGGCCAGAGCCGCCGAGCGTTTGGCTATGCGTCGAACCACGCTGGTCGAGAAAATGCGCAAGTACGGCATGCAAAGATAGGCGAGGGCGGTGGCGCGCTTGCGTTTCGTGTCGTGCTGCTTTATACCTCCCAAAAAAACCAAGGGAAGAACTATGCCGCTGAAACCGCTTTCGCCCGAGCAGATACGGGTTATCGGCTGTCTGATCGAAAAGTCTTTAACAACGCCCGAACTCTACCCGCTGTCACTTAACGCACTGACCAATGCCTGTAACCAAAAGAGCAATCGAGACCCGGTTGTGGACTTTGCCGAGGCGCAGGTTCAAGACGTCGCAGAGGGTTTGGTCAGCGCCGGTTTGGTGAGCGCACAAACGGGCTTTGGTTCTCGGGTGGCCAAATACAAACATCGGTTTTGCAACACTGAATTCAGCGAGCTTCAGATGTCCGATCAAGAGGTTGGCATTGTCGCGGTGCTCTTTCTGCGCGGTCCTCAAACCCCGGGCGAGTTGCGAACGCGGACGAACCGTTTATGCGAGTTTGAAAGCCTCGGTCAGGTTGAGTCGACGCTCGCGCGGATGCAAGATAAAGGCTGGGTGATGCGGCTGGAGCGCGAACCCGGCAAGCGCGAAGCGCGCTACGCGCACCTGTTTACGGAACCTTCGGCAGCTGAAACCCCAGCCGAGACGACACCGAGCGCGGCGCCTTCCGAGTCGCCCCTGGCGCAAAAGGTGACCCGACTAGAAGCGAAGCTCGATTCGCTGGAGCAACGACTTGCCGAACTGGAAGCTCGGCTGAACTGAGGCGTACCGCGCTTTGACGCGCGGTGCTGTCACCCTTTTTAAGCCTGCCGCTTAAGCGCTCTTATTGTTGTCCATAGCGCCCCATTTCCCGCAGAGCCCGCGCATTGCGAATGCGCCTGAGTGGTCTTTGTGATTGGTAAATTGCGGCGAGTCCGCTATTATCGGGGCTTACTTTTCCAGCAAGGCTTTTTTGTGCGTTTACAATCCCGCTTGTGCCAAACGGTGCGGCAATGGCGTATATCCCTCTTATTTTTGTCGCTCGCGAGCCCGGCCTTGGCCCAGGACTCGGCAGAGCAAATTTTCGCTGCAATCGAACCCGCTGTTTTTCAAATTAAAATCATTGAAACAAAATCTGCGAGCCAAGTAGCACTGGGCACGGGCTTTTGGCTGGGCGATGGCTTGATAGCCACCAACTACCACGTTGTCGCCAACGAGATCCTCGAGCCCGAAAAACACCGGGTAGAGATTGAAGAGCAGGCAGGTGAGACGCTCGATCTCACAGTGGTTAGCGTCGATGTGATCAACGACCTGGCGGTGTTGCGCACCGATAGCGACCTTACCGCACTGACGCCTTTTGTGTTGGCAGAAGGCGAGGCGCGTCAGGGCAGCATTCTTTACTCGTTGGGCAACCCGCACAATATCGGCATGACCGTGGTCCAAGGCAACTATAACGGCTTCGCTGAACACAGTTTTGTCGAGCGGATACACTTTAGCGGTGCCGTGAACGCCGGCATGAGCGGTGGCCCCACGGTAAACGCCCAAGCCGAGGTGGTCGGGGTTAACGTCGCATCTGCCGGTAACCAGATCGGCTTTCTTGTGCCGGTGAAATATCTGCGCGCGCTAAAACATAAAGCCGAAACGCTGACGCCGCACTACGACCTGCTTGAAGATATGGCATCACAGATCGCGACCCATACCGATGCCATGATAGAAGAAATTTTAAGCGCATCGTGGCCGAGCGAGGACATGGGCAAGGCCAGAATACTTGGCAAAGTGGTCGATTGGATGGACTGCTGGGGCGACAGCGACGACGACCCGGAGACAGGCGTAATGGAAATCGCGCGCGGCTGTAACAATGCCGACAACGTGTACGTGAGTGACGATTTGAACACCGGTTTTTTTGAATACGAATTTTTCTACAAAGAGGCGCCCGATTGGCCGGTGGATGCCTTTTATCGGCAATGGCGAAACGATACCAGCTTCGCGGTCCCCGGCAACCGCGCCGCCAAGAAACACGTCGGCAATTACGACTGCGTGGATCGTTTGGTCACCACCCGAAATGGCACGCCGCAGGTGACCACGCGCAGGCTCAGTATCTGTATGCGCGCTTATAAAAAGTTGCCGGGCTTGTACGATGTGTTCTATCTGGGCGTCACCAGCGACAAGAGCTTGCGGGGGGTTATGGATCATTTCACCCTGTCGGGGGTGACCGAAGCTTCGGCGAAAGCGTTTATTCGCCGTTTTGTGGAGGCGCTGACATGGCAATAGTCGTCGAGGTGCTCAACCGCTCGGGGCACGTGATCAGCTCGCATAAATTCTCCGGCGAACGCGTGGTGATCGGTCGAGGGTTAAACGTCGATTTAACCTTGCAGGACCCGCATATCGATGCGCGCCACCTAATCGTAGAGCGAGCCGAAGACACACACAACCTCTATTGCGAGGATATTAACAGTCGCAACGGTGTGTATCAGCTGCGCGCTCGCAAACCGGGCTACGGCATTAGCTTCAAGCATAAGATGCGCCTTGCTTCGAGGAAATTGTTTTACTCGGGTCAGCAGTTTTTGCTCGGCCGCACCGTGATACGCATCTACGACGCCGACCACCCAGTCGCGGCGCCACTGGCGCTGTCGCGGTGGGAGGATATCGGCCACGGTTTGTCTCATTGGGGGGTGTGGTTGAGCACAATTGTGGCGATTGTCTTATGCCAAGGGGTGGACGCCTATCTCGACGACCCCACCCAGAAAAATCTCTGGCGCTATGTCTTGCCGTCGGGCTATGCACTGCTCGCCGCGCTTGGTTACGCGGGGCTTTGGGCGTTTATCGGGCGGAATCTGCGCCACGAGGGCCGATTCACCGTTCATTTCAGTATTGCGCTTTTGGGCATACTCGCGTTAACAGCGTTCGACTGGTTTCTGCCCGTGTTGGTGTTTAACCTCCGACTCTGGTGGGCGCAGACGATGATCAGTGCGCTCTTCTCGGCAGTCTTGGCGTTTGCGGTGGGGTTTCTCGCTTTGCACTTTGCCGCCCACCTAAAGCCTGCAGTACGCGCGGCGGTTGCCATGGTCGTGCCGACCGCGTTGTTGTTGTCGGTGATTATCGCGACCATCACGCGCCCCGAGTTTCAACCCACTCCGGGTTACGAGACCGCCCTGGTATCGCCAAAATGGCAGGTGCGGGGCAGTATCGAGCGCGAAGAATTTCTCGATGAGGCTTTTGAATTGTTCAAGCAAGCCGCCGACGACACCATTGATGACAAAGCAGAGGAGTAACTATGAGCCGGCTCTTAATAGTATTGATGACCCTAGCATGCAGCTCGTGCGCTTGGGTTAAGCCGACCGAGGCCGGCGCCCAGGTCGAACTGATTACCCCGGCCGAGGCCAAAAACTGCACAAAAAAAGGCGCCACCACATCCAAAACGTTGGGCAGCATTATGTTCGTTCCGCGCAATGAGGCCAAAATCGCCAGTGAACTGGTGACTTTGGCCAAAAACGAAGCTGTGATCATGGGCGGCGATAGCGTGGTGCCAAGGGCGAAGCCCAGTCGCGGTGAACGGGAGTTTTTAATCTATCTGTGTCGGTGAGCGACCCGCGGCTACGCGCCCCGACGTCCGGGTCGCGTAGCCAAGCGACGCTATGCGGCGCAATGCCGCTTGAAATTTGCCCGTCTAAACCCCATCTATGGCCCAGCCTTTGGCAAACTTGAGCGTCATACGCCCGAAATCAGCCGTCCAAAAATTTTAACCCATTGTTAGGAGCCCCCCATATGACTGCTGCAGTCGCAAAAGAGACCCGTGGATTCGAGACAGAGGCGAAGCAGCTTCTTCACCTGATGATCCACTCGCTCTACTCAAACAAGGAAATTTTCCTTCGGGAACTCATCTCCAACGCCTCTGATGCCGCGGACAAACTCCGCTTCGAAGCACTGGCGAAGCCCGAACTGTTTGAAAAAGATGCAGAGCTTAGGATTCGAATTGCCTACGATCAGGATGCGAAAACCCTGACCATTGAGGATAACGGCATAGGCATGAGCCGCGACGAGGTGATTGAAAACCTGGGCACTATAGCCAAGTCCGGCACAGCGCAATTTATGGCCAACCTGAGCGGCGACCAGAAAAAGGACTCACAACTGATCGGGCAGTTCGGCGTGGGTTTTTACTCCGCTTTTATTGTGGCCGATAAAGTCGAAGTGCGCACCAGGCGCGCCGGTGCAGCGCCGTCAGACGCCGTGCTTTGGGTGAGCACAGGTGAGGCCGACTACACGCTCGAAACAATTGAAAGAGCTGCCCGAGGCACTGAGGTGACGCTGCATTTGAAAAAAGGCGAGACAGACTTTGCCGATGGCTGGCGGCTTCGCAACATCATAAAAAAATACTCGGATCACATCTCCTTGCCGATCGTGATGAAAAAAGAGAATTTCGGCGACCCAGACGCTAAAACGGACGAAGACGACGCCCCAGACGAAACCATCAACAAAGCCACAGCGCTTTGGACGCGCTCGCGCACGGAAGTGACAGACGAAGAGTACAAAGAGTTTTACAAGCACATCAGTCACGACTTCTCTGACCCGCTGACCTGGAGCCACAATAAGGTCGAGGGGAAATTGGAGTACACCAGCCTGCTTTACACCCCCGAGAGAGCACCGTTCGACCTTTACCATCGCGATGCCGCAAAAGGCTTGAAACTCTATGTTCAGCGCACTTTTATTATGGATGACGCCGAGCAGTTTCTACCTTTGTACCTGCGGTTTATCAAAGGTGTGGTAGACAGCAATGACCTGTCGTTGAACGTCTCGCGAGAAATTCTTCAAAAAGACCCGAATGTCGACAATATGAAATCGGCATTGACCAAACGGGCGTTGGATATGCTCACCAAGCTTGCGTCCAACGATGCCGAGAAATACCAAGCGTTCTGGGAAGAGTTCGGTCAGGTGTTGAAAGAGGGGCCGGCAGAGGATTTCGCCAACAAAGAAAAGATCGGCAAACTGCTTCGCTTTAGTACCACGCACACCGACAACGCCAAACAGGACCAGTCGCTCGATCAGTACATCGAGCGCATGAAAGAAGGCCAGGACAAAGTGTATTATGTGGTGGCCGATAACTTCAACACCGCAAAGAACAGCCCTCACCTTGAAGTATTTCGAAAAAAAGGCATAGAAGTATTGTTGTTGACGGATCGCGTCGACGACTGGCTGATGGGCCATATGATGGAATACAAAGAGAAGTCCTTCCAGGATGTCGCCAAAGGTGAACTCGATCTTGGTGAGGTCGAAAGCGAAACGGAAAAAGAGCAGCACAAAGAGGTCGAGAAACAGTTCGAGCCCTTAAGCGAAAGAATGAAAGCCGCGTTGAGCGAGTCTGTCGAGGGCGTTCGGGTCACGCACCGCTTAACCGAATCCCCGGCCTGTCTTGTGGTGGGCGAGCAGGACATTGGCGCACAGATGCGTCGCTTGTTGGAATCGGCCGGACAAAAAGTGCCGGAATCCAAGCCCGTGATCGAAATCAACCCCAACCACCCCTTGATCGTCAAGCTCGATCAAGAGGCCGACGAAGAGCGCTTTGCCGATTTGGCGAAGGTCGTTTTCGATCAGGCAAGCCTTGCCGAAGGTGGGCATCTGAAAGACCCGGCGGCCTATGTTCAGCGGCTGAATAAGCTGTTGTTGGACCTGTTCCACTGAAGCCAAACGGCGCCAGGCACACGGCTGCCGCCGAGCCCGTTTGGGTCGGCGCG
>CAZING010000115.1:0-8891 GCA_964540505.1 uncultured Cellvibrionaceae bacterium
TTGGCGACCGGCTTTTTCGCCCCTACGATGGAACTAGCGTCATACGGCCAAACGCGCTCACAAGGCGCGCGTTGGCCGAGAGAGCATTTTAGATATACAAAAAATACGCCAAAAGCCCTGCGCCGACGAGGTCCAGATCCTGTGCGCACTTGATGGCGACAGCCGGAGCCGGGTTTCGCCGGACCAGCCGGGGCGATAGGGGGGGAGTGGGCCAAATGCGCGGGCTTTAACGCCGCTGGGAGGAAACGGGCCGCCCGCACAGCGGCTGAGAGCGCGAGCCGCCAGGCGGGTCAGGCGAGAGCAGCTGTCGCGCCAGAGCGCTTATCTGCGCGTTGGCATAATCGGAAGTGGGCTAGTGCGTCCTAGAGATGATATACGCGGAGATCTCGCGAAGCATATCGGCCTTGTGGTCGAAGTCCTCGAGCGCCGCCAACGCTTGTTGGTGAAGGCTTGCCGCCTTTTCCCGGGCGCCGGCGAGGCCAAGATGCGTGACATAAGTAGGTTTGTGCCGGTGCGCGTCCGAGCCCTGGCGTTTGCCGAGCGTCTGGGTGTCGGCTTCTACGTCCAGAATATCGTCCTGAACCTGAAAGGATAAGCCGATGGCCTTGGCGTATCGGTGCAAAGGCGTCATCACCGCGGCCACGTTTTCGCCTGTGGCTATGGCACCCATAAGAATGGCGGCCTCTATCAGCGCACCGGTCTTATGATTGTGCATGAGCTCAAGTTGCTGCAGGCTCGGGGCGGTGTTGACAGCCGCCATATCGATAGCCTGACCCGCCACCATGCCCAAAGCCCCGCTGCAGCGGCCCAGTTCGCGGATCAGCGCGACGGCGGTGGTCGGATGGGTAGCGCAGTTGGCCAGCGTTTCAAAAGCTAAGCATTGCAGTGCGTCGCCTGCGAGTACAGCGGTCGCTTCATCATAGGCGATGTGGCAAGTCGGCAAGCCCCGGCGCAGATCGTCGTCGTCCATGGCCGGCAAGTCGTCGTGAATCAGGCTGTAGGCGTGGATGCACTCAACGGCCGAGGCCGCAGCGTCGACGGCGGCGGGCGTTTCGGCGCCTATTATGGCTCTCGCCGAGGCGTATACCAGGATGGGCCGGATCCGTTTGCCGCCGCTTAACAGGCTGTAGGCCATGGCCTCTGCCAGACGCTCGCTGCCGGGCACCCGTTGCGGCAAGACGTTGGTCAATTGGCGTTCAATGCGCTTGTTGTATGTACCGATAAAGTCGTTCAGCGCTGGGGTCATAGATCGCCGTCGTCCTCGATAAACGGTGATTCCTCGAGGCCTTGCTTGCCCTCGGTCAACAAAGCGACTTTCTGCTCTGCCTCTTGCAGGGCTTGCTGGCATTCACGTGTTAGGCGAATGCCACGCTCGAATGCCTTCAGAGCCTCTTCGAGCGGCAGCTCCCCAGCTTCGAGATCTTCCACCAGGGTTTCCAGGTTGGCGAGTGATTCTTCAAACGGAACCGGCTTCTTGCGAGCGGGCATAGCCTTCCTCTTTCTGAATAATTGCGTCGAATAGGGTCTTGGGTAAATAGGCGGGTATTGTACAGACGAGAGGCGATTTGCGCTCGTTCATCGCGGCAACCGGCCACCGCGCTTGCAATTTGGGTTTTGGCGTCTTATTTGCGCGCCGGGGGCACTCGCTTAAACGGTTCGCACAGTTTGTCGCTTATAAAAATACCGTCTTTCAACTTAGCGTCTAGACTTAGTTTTGAGATTAATTCCCCAATTTTGGTGCCCTCGGGGCGCAGAGCCTAGCCCGTCCCGATTCTCCGCCTGCGCGCGCTCCAGGTTCGAGAAGCGGCGCGGTGCCATTGAGCCGTAATACGACAGTGAGGTAGAGAGTGGATTTAGCAACCCTCGTGGGGGTAGTGGGCGCAGTGGCGCTGATTATAGTGTCGATGCTGATGAGCGGCGAGCTGGGCATGTTTGTCAACGGCCCGTCGCTGGTCATTGTCGTCGGCGGCACCCTTTTCGCGGTGATGGCTAAGTTTGGTTTGGGGCAGTTTCTAAGCGCGGGCAAAATTGCCGTAAAAAGTTTTGTCCATCAAACGGTCGACCCGCTCGAGTTGATTAACGAGATTGTCGCGTTGGCGGACGAAGCTCGAAAAGGGGGCTTGTTGTCGCTCGAGGACAAAGAAGTCAGCAGTCCTTTTTTGGCGCGCGGAATACAGCTTCTGGTCGACGGCCACGACCCAGATGTGGTCAAAGGGCTGCTTGTGCGCGATAAATCCGAAGCCATTGAGCGACACACGCGAGGCGCCTTTATTTTCTCCAGTATGGCGGAGGTGGCGCCGGCTATGGGCATGATCGGTACCTTGGTGGGTTTGGTGGCGATGCTTGCCAATATGGACGACCCCAAAGCAATTGGGCCGGCCATGGCAGTGGCGCTTCTGACCACCCTCTACGGTGCGGTCATAGCCAATGCCGTGTGCGGCCCTATAGCCGATAAGCTCAAACTGCGTGCGGGCGAAGAGCTGATGGTAAAAAACTTGGTGATCGACGCGTTGCTGGCGATCCAAAATGGCCAGAACCCGAGGGTGATCGACTCAATGTTGCGCAACTACCTGCCAGAAGGCAAGCGCTCGCCTGTCGAGGAGTAAGTTGTGGTAACCGACGAAGAGGAAAAATGCGAATGCCCTCCTTCGCTGCCCGCCTGGATGGTCACCTTTGCCGACCTTATGTCTTTGCTGATGTGCTTTTTCGTGCTGTTGCTGTCGTTCTCAGAGATGGACGCGATGAAGTTTAAGCGCTTGGCGGGTTCGATGGCCCAAGCGTTTGGTGTGCAAGCCCAGCTGAATGTTACCGATGCGCCCAAAGGCACCAGCATCATCGCCCAGGAGTTCAGCCCAGGTCGACCGGAACCCACGCCAATTAACGAAATATGGCAGAAGACATCGGACTCGACGGAAATGTCATTGGAAGTGTTATGCAGCAATGAGTTCGACATAGAGCAGGGCGATGAAGGTGCCGATGCCGGGGCAAAAGTCCGAATCAGGCAGCTTCTGGAGGACTTGGTTGAACAAACCGAAAAAAGCGCCTACGAACTTGCTCAAGCCCTCCAGTCGCAGATTGTCGCCGGCGAGGTAGAAATTGAAACCCAGGGCCGTAAGATTATTGTACGCATTCGAGAAAAGGGTTCGTTTCGTTCGGGCTCGGCAGACTTGAGGCCCGAGTATCGCGACGTGATGGAGGAGATCCAAGCGGTGCTGGCGCTCAAGCCGGGGCGGATACTGGTTCAGGGTCACACCGACAGCGTGCCAATCAACACTCGCCGGTTTCGTTCAAACTGGGAGCTTTCGGCGGCGCGCGCGGTGTCAGTCGCGCACGAACTTATGGCCGGCGGAGTTATTGATGCGCGCCGCTTTGAGGTTTCCGGGAAGGCCGACACCGCACCTCTGGTGGCCAACAATTCCGAGGAAAACCGCGCCCGTAATCGACGCGTGGAAATTGTGATTCAGCAAGGCCTCGGCGACGACCTCAACGATGACGATAAGCAAATGCTGCAAAGCCAAGAGGGCGGTGACATCCTGCGGGAGTTGGATATTGCGCCTGAGTACATGTTCGATTTGACCCCGGATGAGATTTTTTAAAATGAATCAAGATCGGCGACGTTATTTCCGCATTAATGACCTTTTGGATATACGGTATGAAATGCTCGAGACTTCAGGCGAGCACTATGAGAACGGCCTGGATGTGCTGGGGTTGATGTCCGATCAAGACGGCACCATAGCCGAGCTGCTTCTGGAGGTCGGCGAAACCCATCCAAGCGTGGCCAAGCTCGTAAGCGCGCTGAATCAAAAGCTCAATCGCGTAATCTTGCAATTGGTGACGGACAGCCGCCTTGTCGATCGTCTGGCCAACCGAATCAAAGAGGTGAGCTTAAGTGCTTGCGGTATCGGGTTCATGCACGATGCGCCTATTGCCGTTGGCTCGCACCTGGCGCTTGAATTGCGCTTGGGTCTCGATAAAACGGTGATCTCGACCAAAGGGTATGTGGTCGCTGTCGACCCGGTGGATCAGGCGTATTTTTGGCGGATCAATTTTTTCGATATGCCGAGCGCTCATCAAGAGTCGTTGATTCAGTACATCGTCCAGCGTCAGGGCGCACAGCTTAAAAGCCGGCTTAAGAGCGAGTGATGCTTGCCACGGCATTTAATTGCAATTGGAATGTAACATCCGACTGAAAAGATGCGGCGTATCGCGTTGCTCGCGCGCTTGTTTGGCGACACTCCATCTCGATGTGCGTGCGGGTTCAGCGCACGTTCAAAGCGAAATGCGCTTGACTCGACTATAATTTTATATAGCATTAGATAAACGCCAACAAAAACGAGGAGGTGCGCCTTCAACATTTTTGGCAAAACGCTCTTGCAAATGCAGCAAGAAAAATACGAGCGTGTGGCTTGCGCGCCCACACCGACCCGGCTTGTACGTCCCACCAAAATTCCTTCTTCCAGTTTCGAAAAACCCCGCTTGGCCTGCCAATGCGGGGTTTTTCGTTATGGCGGGCGTGCCGAGCCGAGTGTAATTCGCTACAACCGCAAGTTTTCCAGTGTCTGATAGGCGCTGTCGCTCTCGCGGTTGAGGGGGCGCGTTTGCGGCAACAATAACGGTTCGCGACCGTGCAGGTAATTTCCGCAAAAAGCCTGGGTCACTAAGGGTCACGGCGACACTCGCGCACACGATGAGAGAACCCATGGAGCCTCGCATCTTACGATTAAACATAGCCGGGCAGCCGATAGAATGGCTGACCTGGAAAGAAAGCGCCTGCATCTATGCGCGGGGTCTTGTCGCCTGGTCGCTCGGCGGTATAGTGCGCAAAGTAAAAGGCGGCAAGTCGCGACTAAGCGGCAAACAATCGGTGTTGCTGCTGCCATCAATCATCGCCTGCGATGGCGGACGTTTAGCGCCTTTGCGTATTCAGCCGCCGCTGACCAACCGCTCGTTGTTTCAGAGAGATAATTTTCAGTGCTTGTATTGCGGGTTTCATTTTCCACAAGAGCAGCTGTCGCGAGACCACGTCCAGCCTATCAGTCGCCAAGGCGAGGACCGTTGGGAAAATGTGGTCGCCGCCTGTAAGCGATGCAACCAACGAAAGGGCAACCGCCTATTAACGGAAATCGATATGCCGCTATTAGCATTACCGTACCGGCCCAACCCCTACGAATTTCTTGCGCTGATCAACAGCCACCGTATTCGGGGTGACCAAGTGGAGTACCTGCGACCGCGCTTTAAGCGTTATGAGGTGCCGCGCTTTCGCCCGAATCACCAACCGGGCGACGCGCTCCGCCCCGTGCTGAGCCAAAACCCTGGTTAATTAAAGTAACAGCCCAGCCAGCCTGCCTGCCTTCGGGTGAGGCTCGGGTTTTAAAGTGCTAGACTAGGCCTTTTTTCGATAAAGAGGCCGTATATGCAAGTTGAAGTGGCATTGAAGATCAAAGCAACTCTTGGCGAATGTCCTCGTTGGGATGAACAGCGCCAGCTGCTCTTTTGGCTGGATATCAGCGCAGGTAAGCTGCATCGGTTCGATCCTGCAACGGGGAAAGACGACTTTTTGCAATTCGATGAGGAGGTGGGTTGTTTCAGTCTGCGCGCTCAGGGTGGTTTTTTAATTGCAACGAAAACGGGTTTTTATCTGTTGGACGATTGGTCGACGCAGCGCCAGTTCGTTACCGATCCCGAAGAGGCGCTTGATAAAAACCGGTTTAATGACGGTCGCGCGGACGCCGCTGGTCGTATGTGGGCGGGCAGTGTTTACCCGCCTAAAGATCACGGCGGCGCCAGTATCTATAGCCTCGAAAACGGCACCGCCACCCGTTGGGTCGATAACCTTCTGACCGCTAATGGCATCGCTTTCAGTCCAGACAACACCCGCTTCTATTATGCGGATACCCCCTCTCACTCGATCCAACAGTGCGATTACGACCTGGCTGCGGGCACGCTCGCCAACTGTCGGTTGTTCCACCAGTTCCCTCACGGCAACGGCCGACCAGACGGCGCTGCGGTAGACAGCGAAGGCTATTACTGGAGCGCCCTATACGAGGGCGGGCGTATCGTGCGCTTGAACCCCGAAGGCGAGATAGTCCAAGAGATTCCGGTGCCCGCCAAATGCCCCACCATGGTCGCGTTTGGCGACGAAGACCTGAAAACGCTTTACATCACTTCGGTGGGCAACCGCTCCGAAGCGGAACTGGCGGAATACCCCGACTCGGGCGCGCTGTTTAAAGTGCGAGTAGAGGTGCCGGGTCTTGTCGAGCACCGCTTTGCAGGCTAAGCGCGCGTAGCTCGTATGCGCCGACGTGGCGTGCCTGACGCAGCCAGCTGCCGGCGCACGCCTTACGGCTCTGTTGGCTTTGTTATGGGCGTTTGGTGGGCTTGCTTCCACTGTTGGTAAGGCATGGCGTAAATAAGTTCGCGGGCCTGTTCGTAGCTGAGGTCATCGCCGCGTTCAGTCGCCGCTTCGCGGTACCATTTTGCAAGGCAATTTCGGCAAAAACCGGCCAGATTCATCAGCTCGATATTCTGGACTTCGGGATGTTGTTGCAGGTGGGCCAGAAGGCGTCGAAATGCGGCCGCTTCCAGTTCTGTCGAGTTCATCTCATAGCTCCAAAAAATTGCGTAAGTGGGTAATATTCAAGCCGATCGCCTGCGCGAACCGGGCGATTGGCGGGTACCAAAGCGAGTCCATCGGCCCAATGAAGTGAGCTCAAAATAGCCGAACCCTGCTTTGGGTAGGGTACCAGGGTGTCTTGGTGAAGCCTTACTCTTAGGTATTCAGGCCTGCTTGCAGGGATTTCGAGGTTGAACCCGGCTTTCATCAGCAAAGGCTCTAGCGCGCGAGCGCGGCGCCCCTGGCATTTTTCAATCAGCGGCAGCGCGAATATCACAAAGGCGATAAAGGCCGACACCGGGTTGCCGGGCAAACCGAGCAAAGGCGTCGCTTTATTGGGCCCCGAAACAAAACCAAACGCTAGAGGTTTGCCGGGTTTCATTCGCACTTTCCAAAGCGATACGTTGCCGCATTGGGCGAGCGCGGCTTTGACATGGTCTTGGTCGCCGACCGACACGCCGCCGGTGGTGATAATAAGATCGGAGTCGCTGGCCGCCTGCAGTGCTGCCACGGTTTTGTCGCGATCGTCTGTCAGGGTTTCAATTCTTGGCAGCTGGCAATGACAGGCGTGCAGCAGCCCTTCGAGTAAAAAGCGGTTGGCGTTGTAAATGCCGCCGGGGGGCAATGGTTGTCCCGGTAAATGAAGTTCGTTGCCGGTGTTGAACAAAGTGACCGTAATCGGCTCGTAAACGTTTACGGTGTCAATTCCGGAGGCCGCGAGCATGGCCGCGAGCATTGGCGTGAGCGCGTCGCCAGCGTTGGCAATCGTCTGGCCCTGCTCGATATCTTCACCCGCCACGCGAACATTTTGCCCCGCTTGCAGGTCACTGCGAAGCTCAATCTCATCGCCTTCGAGCGCGACATTTTCTTGAATTACAACTGTATTGGCGCCCCTGGGCAGCGGTGCGCCGGTCAGTATTCTCGCGGCGGTGCCCGAGGCGAGTTCGCCGGCGGCGTCGCCCGCGGCGATGGTGCCTCTGAGTTTGAATCTGGCGCCTTTTTTAAGACAGTACTCGACCCGCAACGCATAGCCGTCCATTGCGCTGTTGGCATGGGGCGGCGCGGGCGAACGAGCCTGGATGGGCTCGGCCAGAATGCGGTTGTAGCTGTCGGCCAATGGTCGCCTGCTGCGGCGAGCGACCGGTGCCACCGAATCGATGATGGCAGCCCTGGCTTCGTCGATACTTAACATTTGTACGCGACCTGCCCATAAAAATTACAAGGCCGCGTGCGGCTGTCGATTTGAGACGCAATAATATCGCGCCAGGCGGTTTGGCAGGCATTGGTTGAGCCCGGCAGACAGAAAATCAAGGTGCGGTTGGCGAGCCCGGCCAGTGCCCGCGATTGAATGGTGGAGGTGCCGACATCCTTAAAAGAGCTTTGACGAAAAAGTTCGCCGAACCCCACAATGGTTTTATCCAGCAGCGGCGTCACAGCCTCCGGCGTGCTGTCCCGCCCGCTAAAACCGGTGCCGCCGGTAACGAGTAGCACCTGAGCTTTAGGGTCGGCTACCCATCGAGACACATGCGCCCGGATTTGATATAAATCGTCCGGGCAAAGGGCGCGCTCGTAGAGTTTGTGACCGGCGTCTTCAAGCGCGGTCACCAGCGCATCTCCGGAAAGGTCACTGGCGCTGGTGCGGGTATCGGAGACCGTTAAAACGCTTATCTGAAGTGGCTGAAAGTCCGTCTGGGGCTGAGTCATTCTAACCGCCTGTCGCATTCATAAAACGTAAAATCTGAGGTTGTTCTTTTAAGTCGAAATGATGTTCTTTTGGCTTTATCGAAAGTGCAGCCTGTATCGCACGCTGGAGCGCTTCATTTTGGTCGCCGCCCGCCGGCGAGTCGCGCAGAATCTTTTTTAAATCGACACTGTGTTCGTTGCCAAGACATAACAACAGACGACCCTCGGGCGAGACTCTAACGCGGTTGCAAGTGCTGCAAAAATTCTCGGAGTGAGGCGAGATAAAACCAACGCGCGAACGCGACCCAAGGACGCGCCAATAGCGCGAAGGGCCGCCGGTTGTAGTGGCGTCCGCCGCGAACGGATACAGCGCTGCTAAATGCGTACGCAACTCTGAGCTTGAAACATATTGGGCGTCGCGATTATGGCTTGTAATCTCCCCAAGCGGCATCTCTTCAATAAAGCTGATGTCAAAGTCTCTGTCCAAACAGAAATTGACTAAATCCGCGGTCTCATCAAAATTAATATGTTTCATTGTTACCACGTTAATTTTAATTTTTTTAAAGCCCGCGCGACGGGCGGCTTCAACGCCATT
>CAZING010000116.1:0-8759 GCA_964540505.1 uncultured Cellvibrionaceae bacterium
TGGACGCGCTTGCGACTGTGCAAAGCCCCACCGGTGACGTCCACATGTCGGCCGAGCTCGGACGCATTCTAAACCTTGCCGATAAACACGCCCAAAAAAGCGGCGATAAATTTATCTCCAGTGAGAGCGTCTTGGTGGCGGCGATGGAGGAGCGAAACAACGCCTTGGGCAAAGCGCTTGGCAAGTTCGGCGACTTAAAAAACCTGCAAGAAGCCATTCAAAATATCCGCGGCGGCGAGACAGTGGATGACCCGGACGCCGAGACCAATCGCCAGGCGCTTGAAAAATACACCATCGATCTCACCGCCCGCGCCGAGGCTGGCAAGCTCGACCCGGTTATTGGTCGCGACGATGAAATCCGTCGCACCGTGCAAGTGCTGCAGCGGCGTACCAAGAATAACCCGGTATTGATCGGTGAGCCCGGTGTCGGTAAAACCGCCATTGTCGAAGGCTTGGCCCAGCGCATAGTCAACGGCGAAGTGCCCGAAGGCTTGAAAAACCGGCGTTTACTGTCTTTGGATTTGGGCGGGCTTTTGGCGGGCGCAAAATTCCGTGGCGATTTCGAAGAGCGTTTGAAAGCGTTATTGAACGAGTTATCCAAGCAGGAAGGGCGGATCATTCTGTTTATTGACGAGCTGCACACAATGGTCGGCGCCGGTAAGGCGGAAGGGGCGTTGGACGCGGGCAACATGTTGAAACCCGCGCTTGCGCGCGGTGAACTCCACTGCGTCGGCGCCACCACTTTGGATGAATACCGCAAATACATTGAAAAAGACGCCGCACTTGAAAGACGCTTCCAAAAGGTGCAGGTGGATGAGCCCAGCGAGTCCGACACCATCGCAATACTGCGCGGTTTGAAAGAACGCTACGAAGTGCACCACGGCGTCGACATTACCGATTCGGCCATTATTGCGGCGGCAAAGTTGTCGCAACGCTACATCACCGACCGGCAACTGCCGGACAAAGCAATTGACCTGATCGATGAGGCGGCGAGCCGAATTCGCATGGAGATAGACTCCAAGCCCGAGTCCATGGACCGCTTGGAGCGCAAGCTCATTCAATTAAAAATCGAACGCGAAGCGGTCAAAAAAGACGAGGATGAAGCGTCGCGCAAACGCCTCGAAAAAATCGACGAAGACATCACAGAGCTCGAGCGCGAGTACGCGGATTTGGACGAGATATGGCGCGGCGAAAAGGCGGCCTTGCAAGGCTCGCAGGGCATAAAAACGAGCCTCGAGCAAGCGCGCCTCGACCTGGAAGCGGCGCGCCGGGCGTCGGATCTCGCGCGTATGTCCGAGCTGCAATACGGGATTATCCCCGCGCTTGAAAAACAGCTCGACATGGCCAGTCACGCCGAAATACAAGAGATGACACTCTTGCGTAACCGGGTGACCGAAGAGGAAATCGCCGAGGTGGTCTCTAAGTGGACGGGTATCCCCATCTCGAAAATGCTGGAAGGCGAACGCGATAAACTCTTGCGTATGGAGGATTCGTTGCACCGGCGCGTAGTAGGCCAAAACGAGGCGGTGCACGCGGTTGCCAACGCGGTGCGGCGCTCGCGCGCGGGACTTTCTGACCCGCAGCGCCCCAACGGTTCATTTTTATTCCTCGGCCCCACAGGTGTGGGTAAAACAGAGCTGTGTAAAGCGCTTTCGGAGTTTTTATTCGACACTCAAGACGCGCTGGTGCGCATTGATATGTCCGAATTTATGGAAAAGCACTCCGTCGCGCGTCTTATCGGCGCGCCGCCCGGTTACGTCGGCTATGAAGAGGGTGGGTATCTGACCGAATTGGTCAGGCGCAAACCCTACTCATTGGTTTTATTAGACGAAGTCGAAAAAGCACACCCGGATGTCTTCAACATACTTTTGCAGGTGCTCGAAGACGGCCGCTTGACCGACGGCCAGGGGCGCACCGTGGATTTTCGCAACACCGTGGTGGTGATGACCTCGAACCTCGGTTCCGACCGTATTCAGGATATTGCCAACGACCGCAGCTATGACGTGCTTGCCAGCGACGGCAGTGTTGCCGAAGGTGTCGAAAACGAATACCGCTACGGCGCGATGAAAGACTCGGTGATGGAGGTGGTAACGCAACATTTTCGCCCCGAATTTATTAACCGGGTGGATGAGGTTGTGGTGTTTCACCCGCTTGCGAAAGCCCAAATTCGCGGCATTGCCAATATCCAACTCGCGCAGTTGCGCAATCGCTTGGCCGAGCAGGAGTTAACGCTGGAGTTGAGCGAAGAGGTGGCGGATCGTTTGGCAGAAGCCGGTTTCGACCCGGTTTACGGCGCCCGGCCGCTGCGACGGTCGATTACCACCTTGCTTGAAAACCCTTTGGCTCAAGAGGTGTTGGCCGGTAAATTTCTTCCCGGTCAAACGATTCGCGCAGAGCTTTCGGGCGACAAAGTGCTGTTTAGCGTAAGTCAGCCTACCGACTAAGCTTACATAACCGCACAGTCCGGTGGCCGGGCTGTGCGGTGTGTTAACGCATACTGTTGTCGTTGACCGTTTTCAAATCCAGAATGTAAACGTCTTCGGCCAGTTCGGCCGCATTGTCATTGTCGACCAAAGCCATGTAGCTGGTGATTTGGTCGCTTTCATTCAAAATATTGGCAGAGGTCAGCCAGAACGCCACGTTCTGGTAATTGCCTTCAAGACGCGCCGCGTAAAGCGTGTTGTCGAAGTCACCCGCTTGCGAGTATTTGCCGTCGGCACCGGGGAGGGGGTTGTAGCGGGCCATGCCCAGAGGCTTGCCCAGCGCACTTAACGCCTCGTAGTCGGGTATGTTCAGCACATCGTTCTCGGCGGTTCCGGCGACTATATCGACATAATCGTCGCCCGGGTACGCCCAAGCCACAGGTGCGGTTTTGGCGTCGCTTGCGTCTTCGGGTAACTCGCCGTCCGCGCCGGGCCCGTAGACCCAAAGCAGGTTGTTCAGCCCATGTTGTTGGGTTAAATAAGTGTACATATCCACCCACAAATCGATAAACAGGCTGGCGTCCTCGGGCGCATCGGCGTTGTAGCTTCCACGCAGATCCCACCAATAGGAATCGGCGCTATTGGCGTGGGGGAAGGGCTGCAGCAGCACCGGTATGGCGTCGTCTTCAAGGTATTGCAGCGCCTCGGCCAAGCCATCTAAGCGATTGAGCCACCTTGCGCGCATCGCCCCGTTTGCCAGTAGCGCCCGCAAATTGACTTGCGAGCACCAGTTTAAATCGGCCGCGTCGGCAAGCTCCGAACCTTGCGGGTTACAAGCGCCGATTTGCTGCCAAGGGTTGAGCGGGCGCCAGGTGATCATCACTATACCGCCCGCGTTCCAATGCTCGCGTACCACTTCGTTGGCCTGGACCAATTCGTCGGCCGAGAACACCTTGCTGTATTCGTAGTCGATGCCGATTACGCTTGGGATGCGGGTGAGGAACAAATTGTTATCGACTGTGCGCTGGTAGCGGTCGTTGGCGGTGTTGGCAAATTGCGTGAAATAGCCGAGGTCCTGGCCCATCAGCGCGCCGTCCTTGCCCGGCCCATTGCAGCTTAGGTTGGCAATTAACTCGAACAGGGCATCGCCCTCGCTCAGCAGGTTGGCATTGGTTGGCGACTGTTCGCACTCGGGGGCGTCGACGGTATTCTCGTCTATATGAAACTTTTTGTTATAGCCCGTTTTGCAACTGGCCAAGGCCAGCGTTGCGAGCGCCAATGCGAAGCAGCCGAAAAGCCGCGTACGTGCGCCGCGCGCCGCTTTGATTTTTTGGTTCAGGTATTGAGGATGCATGGGTTCTCCCGGAATTTCGCCGCCCATTTTGGCACAACGGGCGGGGCGCGTCAGGTGTCAGGCTTAGTCGTCGCGCACAAGGTTTCGTTCCGGTGGAATCTATCGCAAAGCGCCAGTTGCAATTGTTGAATTTTGTAACAGCGCGCTAGCCCCGCGCTTTAAAACGACGGCGTCAGAATTCCATATCGGGCACCACTTCGGGCACCACCAGTTCGCCGGCGGTTAAGGCGACTATATCGTCCACGCTGTGGCCGGGCGCCTTTTCCTTCAGCCAGAATTTGCCTTCGCCAATTTCGATATAGGCCAGGTCTGTGACCACTCTGCGAATACAACCCGCGCCCGTCAGCGGCAGGGTGCACGAGGGTAACAGTTTGGAGTCGCCCCCTTTGCCGGCATGGGTCATAGTGACCACTATATTCTTCGCGCCGGCGACCAAATCCATTGCCCCGCCCATACCTTTGACGAGCTTGCCTGGCACCATCCATGACGCGATGTTGCCATGAACATCCACTTCAAAGGCGCCCAGCACCGTGAGGTCGACGTGCCCGCCGCGGATCATTGCGAATGACAACGCGCTGTCGAAAATTGCCGCGCCGGGCACCGCAGTTACCGTCTGCTTACCGGCGTTGATCATATCCGGGTCGACCTGGTCTTCGCGGGGAAAGGCGCCCATGCCCAGCAAGCCGTTTTCCGACTGCAGCATCACCTGCATGCCCTCGGGAATGTAATTGGCCACCAAAGTCGGCATGCCGATGCCGAGGTTCACATAATAGCCGTCCCGCAGTTCGCGGGCGACGCGCATAGCGATCTGTTCGCGTGTTAATGGCATGGTTCAAGTCCTATGTCCGTAGAGTGCGGCGTTCAATGCGTTTCTCGAAGGTGCCTTGGATTAGGCGGTCGACAAAGATACCGGGGGTGTGAATGTGGTTGGGGTCAAGCGCCCCCGGGGCCACTATTTCCTCGACTTCAACCACGGTAATACGCCCGGCGGTTGCCGCCAAAGGGTTGAAGTTCTGGGCGGTATTGCGGTAAATCACATTGCCGTAGGTGTCGGCCTTCCAGCCTTTTACTATCGCAAAATCGCCGGTAATGGCCTGCTCAAGAATGTAGGGGCGGCCATCGAACTCGCGCACTTCCTTGCCTTCGCCAATCGGTGTGCCGTAGCCGGTGGCGGTATAAAAGGCGGGAATGCCGGCGCCGCCTGCGCGCAGCTTTTCGGCCAAAGTGCCCTGAGGGGTAAGCTCCACCTCAAGCTCACCGCTCAGCAATTGTTTTTCAAACAGTTCGTTCTCGCCCACATAGGACGACACCATTTTTTTGATCTGCCGGTCTTCAAGCAAAATGCCCAAACCGAAGCCATCGACCCCGCAATTGTTCGAAACCACCGTGAGCGACTTGGTGCCCATGGCTTTTATCTCGGCGATACAGCCCTCGGGTATGCCGCACAGGCCAAAACCCCCGGCGAGCACGGTCATGCCGTCTTCCAGCCCCGCAAGCGCCTCTGCGTAGCTCGACACCACTTTGTTTAAACCCGTCGTCATCGCGCCCTCCTCAGTTGGTTAAAGTTCGCTCTATTGGTTTTGTCGCTTACTGTGTGACAATACTCGAAATATTTTGAAGCCGGGGCCGGAGTTGCGATGAAACCCAACCTGATTTTTATCGGCATGCCGGGCGCGGGTAAGAGCACCCTTGCCAAGATGCTGGCCGACCAACTCGGACGGCCCTTTTTAGATACCGACGCCAGCATTGAAAAACGCTACGGCAAACCACTGCAAGCACTGCTCGATGAACACGGTTACCTGAAAATGCGCGAGCTTGAGGCCGATACAATTACCGCGCTTCAGCCCGCGCCCAACACCTTGGTGGCCACCGGCGGAAGCGTCGTATACAGCGATGACGCAATGCAACATCTAAAGCGCAATGGTATTGCTATTTACCTAAGCGCACAACCCGAAACCCTGCGTGCGCGCATAGACAACCTGGATAATCGCGGCTTCAATTGCCCCCCGGGCAAGAATTTCGAAGAGGTCTATCAAGAGCGTCTGCCGCTTTATCGGCGCTATGCTGATGTCACGGTTCAGGTAGATGGCCAGAGTGTCGAGCAATTGCTCCCGCAACTGGCAGTGGCACTAATGGGCTATTTGTGAGTTTGCCCGGCGGCCATTTCGGCCCGCTGCTGGCAATGGCATAATCGCGACTTTTCATAGACGAGTTGATCGAATGTTCGAAGGTTTGAACCCGTTACCCGCTGACCCGATACTGGGCTTGATGGCGAAATATAAAAACGACCCCAACCCCAGCAAGGTGGATTTGGGCGTTGGCATCTACCGCGATGACCAAGGGCAAACCCCGGTGTTGGCCTCGGTGCGCCTCGCCGAAAGCCGCCTGTTGGCCGCCCAGCACAGCAAGAGCTACGTCGGCCCCACGGGCAATGAAGATTTCAACAGGGCAATGGCCGCGCTGCTGCTCGGTGACGCGAGCCCGGTACTTCGGGCCGGGCGCACCACCTTGTTACAAACCCCGGGCGGCTGCGGCGCGCTTCGGGTGGCGGCGGAGTTGATCCGAAACGCGCGCGGCGCCACCACCACCGTCTGGGTCAGCGACCCCACCTGGGGCAACCACATTCCGCTGTTGGGCAATTGTGGCCTTGAAATCAAAACCTACCCCTACTATTGCGCCCGCACCAATGGGCTCGACTTTGACGCCATGCTGGCAACCTTGGAAGCGGTGCCTGCGGGCGATGTGGTGCTGCTGCACGGCTGTTGCCACAACCCCACCGGGGTAGACCTGAATCTGCACCAGTGGCAGGCGGTGGCCCAAGTGGCGGCCCGGCGAGGCTTTGTGCCGTTTATCGACATCGCTTACCAGGGTTTGGGCGACGGCTTGGTTGAAGACATAGCCGGGTTTCGTCTGTTGGCAGAAGCCCTGCCCGAGCTGTTGTTTGCGGTGTCCTGCTCGAAAAATTTTGGCTTGTATCGCGAGCGGGTAGGGGCGGTGGGGCTGGTTGCCACCAATGCCGCCCAAGCCAACGCCGCGCGCACGCATTTTATGTCGATTGTTAGGGGAATTTACTCCATGCCCCCGGATCACGGCGCAGCCATCGCCAGCGAAATCTTACATTGCCCGGAGCTCACCGCGCTTTGGCACCAGGAGCTTGGCCAGATGCGCGATCGCATCAATGGCCTGCGCGCAACCTTCGCCCAACAGATGCGCGACGCGCTGGGCACAGACCGGTTCGATTTCGTTACCCGACAAAAAGGAATGTTTTCGTATTTGGGTCTTAGGCCCGAAGAGGTTGCGGTTCTGTCCGACCGCTTTGGCATATATATGCTTCAAACGTCGCGCGTGAACATAGCCGGCCTCAACTCGAATAGTATTAACTACGTTTGCGACAGTCTCGCGCGGGTTTGCTGCGTTGCCGCATGACAAGCGTCGCGGTAAGTGTGCGAAAGTGGGCAAATTTCTCATTTCGGAATTCAGCCCTATAGCGCTTATAATCCGGGCATGAGTATAATTGCATAAAAATTAAGCATGGCCGGTTACAGTAATGCGGGTATTCGCGGTATTATTTCGAAGTTGCGAGTCCCTGTTTTCTGTTTTGGTGGGTTAAGTTACGCGTCTGCCGCTTGCGTAATGGTGTTACAGCCCCCGTAATATCGCGCCAGGTTCCATCGGGAAGTTCCTGAATATGGAAAGGCACTTATAAAAGCCTTAGCTCTCAGCCCTTGGGCGAAAGAGTAAAAAGAAACAGGCACTCAAGAAGTAATGATGGTGTAAAGGGGCTATATGTCTGCCAACTCAACCAAAATGCACGTGGGTGATCTACGTGTTGGTATGTTCGTCTGCAAGCTGGATAAAGACTGGCTGGAAACCCCGTTTTTGATGCAAGGCTTCACCATTGAAGAAGAAGCCGACATAGACGTCATTTCCGAATATTGTAAATTCGTATGGATAGACGATCTTAAATCCGCCAAAAACACCGATCTCACCGAAAGCTCAAACCCCGGCACCGCAAGCTTCGCCCGCCCCGACCCGCAAATATTCGCGTATGAAGTCCCCGTGGAAGAAGAGCGCCGCAAAATGTTCGGCACCTTCCGCGAGGCCCGCTCGCTTACCAAATCCATGCTCGACGACATACGCCTTGGTGGGGTTATCAACACCGACCAGGCCAAATCCACGGTAAACGAATGCGTCCGCTCGGTTATTCGCCACCCCGACGCGCTTCAGTGGATGTCCAAAATGCGCGACGAAAACGAATACACCGCCGAGCACTGTCTCAACGTTTGCATTCTGGCCATCGCCTTTGGCCGCCACCTCGGCATGACCGAAGACGAACTGCATAACCTCGGCATGTGCGGCCTGCTGCACGATGTCGGCAAGATGAAAGTACCACCAGAGGTGCTGAACAAACCCGATGTGCTCACCAAACAGGAAATGCGCATAATGATGGCGCACACCATCCACGGGCGTAACCTGCTGCTGAGCTCGCCCGGCCTCTACGGCAGTGCGGTGGACGTTGCCTACAGCCACCACGAGCGCATAGACGGGCTCGGCTACCCAAGAAAGCTGCCCGGCGCCAATATATCCAGAATCGCCAAAATCATCGCCATAGTAGACGCCTACGACGCCATGACCGCCGACCGCTGCTACCAACCGGCGAAAACCTCCACCGAAGCCATTCGCATCATCTACCGCGAACGCGGCACCCATTTCGATGAACAACTCGCCCTTAAATTCTTACAAACCGTAGGCCTCTACCCACCCGGCAGCATAGTCGAACTCCACACCGGTGAAGTGGGCATTGTGATAGAAGCCAACCAACGCTTCCGCCAACTGCCCCGCGTCACCATAGTGCGCGACGCGCAAAAACAACCGGTGGCAGAGGAATACGTCCTAGACCTCTCGCTTATCGAAAAAAACGAACTTTCGCGAGACTACCTGATTAAACAAGTCTGGCGCGATAAAAGCTTCGGCATCTCCCT
>CAZING010000117.1:0-8720 GCA_964540505.1 uncultured Cellvibrionaceae bacterium
TCCTTTCACCTGACCCGCGAAGGCGGTCACAGCCACCGACGCATCATTCACAGTGCCGACGCCACGGGGCGCGCGGTGCACTCGACCCTGCTCGAGCGCGCCCAGCAACACCACAATATTGACCTGCTCGAGAATTTCACAGCGCTCGATCTGATCAAACAGCCAGACCCGAATAGCCGACAGATGCGGTGCGTGGGCGCATACGCGCTGAATCGTGACGCCGACCAAGTGGAGTGCTTTCTGGCTAAAGCGGTTATTCTAGCTACTGGCGGCGCCAGCAAAGTCTACCTTTACAGCAGCAACCCCGACAGCGCCAGCGGCGACGGCATAGCGATGGCCTGGCGAGCCGGGTGTCGAATCGCCAATATGGAATTCAACCAGTTTCACCCAACCTGTCTCTATCACCCCGACGCCAAGTCCTTTCTGATTACAGAGGCCTTAAGGGGAGAAGGCGCGGTACTCAAACTGCCAAATGGCGAAAGGTTCATGTCGAAGTTCCATTCGCTGGCAGAACTCGCGCCGCGCGACGTGGTCGCACGCGCCATAGACCACGAAATGAAACGCCTGGGCAGCCATTGTGTGTACCTCGATATCAGCCACAAGCCTAAAGAGTTTATCCAAACGCACTTTCCCACGGTCTACGACACTTGTCTCACCTACGGCATCGACATCACCAAAACGGCTATTCCGGTGGTTCCGGCGGCACACTACACCTGCGGGGGCATTATGACCGACATGGAGGGCCGTACGGACTTAACCAACCTGTACGCCATAGGCGAAACCACCTTCACCGGGCTCCATGGGGCCAACCGAATGGCCAGCAACTCCCTATTGGAATGCATTGTCTTCGCCCGCGCGGCCGCCGCGAGCATACAGTCGCGCCTGGCGACCATACCCGAGCCGAGACCCCAGCAAAAATGGGACGAATCCCGAGTGACCAACTCGGATGAAGACGTTGTCATCTCTCACAACTGGGACGAACTGCGCCGGTTTATGTGGGACTATGTCGGCATAGTGCGCACCTACAAGCGCTTGGAGCGCGCGCTGCATCGCATCAATCTGCTGCAAAAAGAGATTCACGATTATTATTCGAACTACAAAGTGGGCAACGACCTTATAGAGTTGCGTAACCTCGCGATGGTGGCCGAGTTGATCATTCTTTCGGCGATGAGCCGAAAAGAAAGCCGAGGACTTCACCACTCGTTGGATTTCCCCGAGATGTCGGATATTGCGATGGACACAATTCTGGTACCGACAAACTTCGCGGGACAAAACGTTTTAATCAATCCGGGCTAATTATTCTGCCAACAAGGGTTGACTCCCTCTAAGTCAGTCCATAATATACGCGCCCTCAGCACTTAGGCTGATAACGCGCTCGTAGCTCAGCTGGATAGAGTACCTGGCTACGAACCAGGCGGTCAGAGGTTCGAATCCTCTCGAGCGCGCCATACAAAAACCCCCGCAGATTTCTGCGGGGGTTTTTTCATTTAAATGCCCACAACCTGGCACGCAGAGCCATCAAACGCGTTAAATCTCAGAAATTGCGCCCGTAGTCCGACCTAAGACTTGGCAAATTGGGTTAAGACGCGGTTGGCGCGCTGACAAAATTTCTTTTGGAGACATTGAAAAGTGTACAAGCCGGTGTCATATTAAGAATGTCTGATCCGGGTTTGGCCCCATGTTGAACACTTTGCTTTATCTTTTGCTGTCTGCGACAGTGCTGCTTGGCAGCGCCGGACACCTTGCTGGCCCCGATAGCACGTCCGTTGTAAGCGCAGACCTTGGGCTCAGCAGTTTCAACTCAGATTTACAGCACGAAATCAAACCGTCCGAAAAAGTCGACGATCAAGCAATAGTCACCGAACCTCCCGTGACTGAGCACCGCCTCTACGACCGTCCTACACCCCTCCCTCGTTACTTCACACCCTTAGAGTTCACCTCTCACTACGCGATACGCGGGCCGCCCGCAGTCGCTTAACGCAAGACTGCTTTCAGCGAGACACTTTCACCTGAGCAGTCGCGCCAGTGCGTTGTTTAATTCAATTGCCATTTACTAGCGCGTGAGCGGTCGAAATGACTGCGGAGGCTTACCATGAAAGCTCTAAACCTTTATAAAACGGAACCGGTCGATGATCTGGCTTGGCCGAACGATTCCGGTCGAAGCGAAGCCACTCTCAAGTCCAGTGCACTCGAGATTTTTACCGATTTCACCCGGGTTCAACCACCGACAATATCGGCCACCAAATCGGCACTGGCAGCCGCTGCCGACATGCGCCAGGCGCATGCCGAGCTTAACCTCGTAATGGATTCCCACGACCATCTCAAAGGCATTATCCGGCTCGACGATCTTCACGAACAGGACTTCATGAAGCGCGTCTACGAAGGCAAAGGCCGAGAAGACCTGCTGGTTCGCGATTTTCTTACACCGAAGGAACAGCTTAAGGCGTTTTCGTTTCAGGAACTCGAAACCTCGAGTATCGGTGATGTACTTGAAACCTTGAACAGCGAAGGGCAGCACCTGTGCCTAGTTGTTGATCGTACAACCCATAAAGTTCGCGGGGTGATATCCGCCAACGATATCGCGAAAAAGCTCCGCGTTTTGCTTAAGATTCAACAACAGCCCACATTTGCCAATATCTTTCAGGCAATAAAATCGCAGACCAACTGAATACGATTCTGTTTTCCTTTTAGCTCATTTACCGAAACCCCATAGACCCGGTAAATGGGCTTTTTTTCATCACCTGGCCGACTACCGCGCGAGCAAAGAATCTTGACGTCGAACGCGCAAACTTCGAGATAGCCATTCGCATTCCATCTAAAAAGCATCGATCGCGAGCGGCAGCGCTAGCACCTTAGTTGCCTGTCAGGTTAAAACCTCTTCGACTTTCAAGCCCCTCGAAAACCAACACATTAGCGCCCGAAGCGTGGCGGGATCCTGCGGTCGCGCAAAAGCCCCGACGGCTGTGCACCCAAAACCTAGGCAGAACGGGCAGGCCGGAAGACGACAATAAAAAGACACAGATCGCCTATCCGCAGACGGTGCATGGTTGAAGCTCGTCCGGACTAGCCTAAGAAAGGCGGCCCGGGTGGAGTAAAACTCGGTGCGAACGAGGGTGGATATTGAACCTTGGTCAAATAAAGCCCATAGGGGGCCGCAGTTGCAGGAGCGCGGGTTCTGTCTTTTAGCGCGAGCCATTCGGCCATCGCGCCTTTGGCGCTGCGGTCGCGACCGGCTACCAGAAGCGCACCGACAATATTGCGCACCATATGATGCAAAAACGCATTCGCGGTGAGCTCAAACACTACAAACCGCCCGCGCTCTGTGACACTGATATGCATTAGGTTGCGACAGGGACTTTTCGCCTGGCATTGGCTCGAACGGAATGACGAAAAATCGTGCTCACCGACCAGTGACTGTGCCTGTTCATGCATTTTTTTCACATTCACGGGGGTGCCCACCCAGGTGATGTTTCGATGCATGATTGCAGGTCGCACAGGCGCCGCACATAGAAAATACTGGTACGTCCTGCTAAGCGCGCGAAAGCGCGCATGAAAGCCCATACCCAGCTCTTGCGCAAAGAGCACTCGTACGCTCGCTGGCAAACGATTATTGACACCGTGAACCCAAGCCTTGGTGGGTCGAACAGACGAGGTGTCAAAGTGGACGACTTGGCCGACTGCGTGCACGCCCGCATCCGTGCGCCCGGCACAAACCAAGGTCACGGCATGGGCGGCCACAAAACTCAAGGCTCTCTCAAGCTGTGCCTGGACGGTAAGTTCGGTGGACGTCTGCTTTTGAAATCCTCTGAACTCGGCACCGTCGTATTCGATCACCAGCGCAACTCTGCGGATGTTATCCGGCAACGCCATACCCTCGGTGATTTCACAGTTCGGTGTGTAGAGTTTCATAGGTCTCATAAAAAAAGCTTTGCCGGTCAGCAAAGCTTAGAGAGGGTACCGGAGGGGGCTTTAGCCAATCTTTGCTAAAAGAGTTTCGGCTTCACGCTTTTGCGTGTCATCGCCCTCTTCCATAATTTCATCGAGTATGTCTTTCGCGCCATCCGTGTCGCCCATATCGATATAGGCGCGAGCGAGATCGAGCTTGGTGGCCGTCTCGTCGCTGTCGGTGAGGAACCCAAGATTGCTGTCGTCATCTTCCTCGGGATCGAAATCGGGAATTTCGAAATCCAACGCCTCTTCAGCGGTATCGAGACTTTCGTCCTCGAAATCGATTTCAGTGTCATCGAGGGTATCGCCGGAGAAAATCTCTTTGTCGACCTCCGCCAGTGGCCCCGCTTGTTGCTCGTCGCTCGTGTCATCAATGACGCCGCCGATCGGCGCGAGCGGGTCATTTTGCGACCCTCCACTCTTCTCATAGAGGCTGTCCAAATCGTCACCGTCATCCAACCCAGAGGCGAGACTGTCGAGCTCTTGATCGAGTTCATCCAGATTCAGCTCCGAGTCCAGATCGACATCCGATTCAAAATCTTTCGCTTCAGACGGCCCTTGGGCGTCGCTGGCCAAATCCTCTAGCTCGAATTCCGTGGCGTCGGAGTCGTTTTGTTCGTAAAGCGCATCGAAAGACGCGTCAGGCTCGGCCATTTCCGAGCGATCTGCGCCACTGTGGTCGAATTCTTCGAGATTTAAACCCTCACCGCCGGCCTGAGCGACAAAGTTTTCCGCGAGAGAACCCAGATCGTTGGTATCGGATGGGACGGTTTCGTTAAGCACCTCATCGAGGCCTCTCTCGAACTCAAACTCGGGCAACTCTCCGTCGGTATCGGATGTTTCGAGCTGAGACGGCGACAGAGACTCGAGGCTCTCGTCGCTGTCGGGGGTTGAGATCAAGTCCAGAGCTGTGTCGTCCTGCCCTTCTATTAAGGCCTCATCCGACGCCAGGTCGAACTCGACCGAATCGTCTTCCGAGAGCTCGGGCTGATCGATGTCACGCAGCAGTTCAGTTTCGGCCAGAATATTCAAGTCGTCCGAGTCCAGTTGCGCACGGGTTGTTTGGTCCGTCTCGTTCAGATCGCCCATATCGACATCGAGCTCAAGCTCGTCGAAATTCATATCGATGTCGGTGTTCTGCTCGTCGAGCTCAAAATCGAACGCCTCAACATTTGGTTTATCGTCGAGCGCCAAGTCCGCATCCGGCTCTAAGAAATCCGAACCCCCACTGCCAACAGAGTCGTCAGTCGAGCCGCTGACCACGGTCGCGTCTTGATCGCTCAATTCGAAGTCGAAGCCATCGTCCGCAGTGTTCTGGTCGGTCTCGAATTCGAGCTGATCGGATTGCGATGAGTAGGCCGCATCGCTCGCGCTCTGTTCGTCGAAGATCGGCTCGATATAAGGGCCGATACCGGAGAGGGAGGCGCGATAGGACTGCGCCTTGGCGATTGCAGCGGCATCGCCCGCGGCCAGTACTTTGCCGTAGTGGGTATCGAATTCGCCCACCGCATTCTGCGCGGACAAGACCTCGAGCAATTTCAAACGAGCGGCGGTGTTGTCCGGCTCCTGTTCAAGTGCGCGAAGAAGCTTGTCTTCCGCCTGATCGTATTGACCGTAAGCGATATGGATATCGCATTCCGCGACCACATCCTCTGTTTCTGCTTCGGCTATAACCTCTTCCTGCTCGGGCGTTGGCTCTTCTGAGCCTGTCGAATAACTCAGGGTTTCAGAGTCGCCCTCGTCTAGCTCAAAAGCGCGCTCGGCGTCAGAGCTCACCAACTCGGGCTCGAAGTCATCGAAATCGTCGTCTTGGTAGTCGTCTCTTTCTCTGCGCTTATAAATGAATGCGGCAATGCCCAGTATCAACACCCCTGCCGCTATGGCCAGGTACAGGATATTGCTCATCAACCGATCGACCATAGAGGGCTCTGGCTGCTGTACCGGCTGTGCGGGCGTGGCATCGGGCGATACAGCCGGCTCCGTGTCAGCCGTTGTGCCGTCCGCCGACGCGGCCTGTTCATCTCGGTCGACTCCACGCTCGAAGTCATCTTCCGCTGGAACAGATGCGGGGTCTGCTTCACCGATCGCGTCATCGTCCAATGCTGACTCGGTTTCATCCGTTACCGCGTCTTCGGATTGATTCGTTTGTGCAGACGACAACTCTAGCGAGCGCATCTGCTCGTTGCTCACTTGCAGGAGCTTTTCCATGGTCTGCACTTGCTCTTCCATGGCCTTGAGCTTGTCGCGCAACTCGGAATTCTCACGTCGAGAGGCGTCGAGTTCTTCCTGAGTCGTGGCCAAAGCGTTCTCTAGGGAACCGCTGCCTTCGCCATCGCCCCGACCGCCACCGGCTTCGGCGTTACTTGCGCTGTCTCGTGAACTCAGCTTCAAGCGGCCTTCCGGTTGACTGTCTTCAGTGGCGGTGGCGGTATAATTCTTACTGCCTTCTAATTGCGCCGCCTCTTGTTCGTATCGAGAATCGCGAGAGTTCCAGCTTCGATTTTGTTCTGCGACCTCACGGATGGCATCTCTGGAAGCCAGTTGGCTAATTTCATTGATATCGGGAATTCGCAGCACCTGGCCTCGGCGCAACAAATTGATGTTGTCATTGATAAACGCATTGGGGTTCAGGCGTTGGATCGCAAGCATCGTCTGCTGGACGCTTACCGAACTGTCTGGGCGAAGATTGTTGGCAATGTTCCAAAGCGTATCGCTGGCGCGTACCGGGCCGTAGGTTTCGCCGTCTATCGTTTGCGTTTGGCGCGGTGCTGTGGTGCGCGTGGAGCTGACCCGGGCCGGCGGATCGGGCCTAACCTGAGCCTGTTGCGCTGTCGAAGGCTGGGCTGCCGGCTGCGTTCTTGTGGCCGTCACCGGCGCGGCTCGCGCGCCGGAAAATACGGGCAGGTCTAATAACACAGTGTATTCGCGAAGCATTCGCCCACTTGGCCAACGCGCTTCGACCAGGAAATTCAGAAAGGGCTCTTTAATGACTCGCGAAGATGTGACCCTGACAACCGGCCCGGCGGCGCGCTCTAGGTCTACCTCGAACTTCAAGTCGAGCAAGATGGGCGTGCGCTCGACATTGGCTAGCCGGAACGCCTCGGGCGCGCCTAGGCGGACAAGAAGATCCCGAGATGAGACTGAGCGAACCTGTAGCAGGTCGATTTCGGCAGCCAGCGGTTGGTTTAACGTGGAGTTGACTCGTATTTCGCCCAACCCAAGCGCCGATGCCACAGTTGTTGCAAAGGTCAACCCCAAGCCGAGTATAAACGCCTGAATGCGAAGCCCCATAAGAGAATCCTTAAATTGAACGATCAAAATGTTCGCAATTTTCTGTCGTCGGGTGCAGAAGTTAAATATGCGCGAGGCGGAACCTCGAATACTCTTTTACTTATCGGCCTAAGTATTCATTATAAATAGCCTTTTTTCAACTTGGCGCCCGTTATATCTAAGCGGAACACCGATAAAGTTGTCGAAGCCGGGTTAAAACGCGTATCACTTCACGAACACCCCCACCGGCACAGCTCAACAGACATCGGGCGCCTGCCGCCCCACTCGCCAACAAATGCGCCGTGTGACGCTGGCAAAATCGGTTTGAAGTTGTTCGCTTTTTAAGCGCTTGGACGGACGTTATCACATGCCACCCGGTTTTTATTTTACTGTGCAGTTACCGGTTATTTCCAAGTTTTAAATCGACACGAAAGACATTAAAGGAACTGCCAAAACCATTGACGATGATCGACGGGTGTCGGCGTCCATTGCCAATCACCCCTCGCCGGGCCGGCGTGCGGGTCACCGCCTGCCGATACAACGGCTTGCAAGCGCCTTGGCGGTCGGCTCGGTTCGACCATCTTATTGGAATTCTCTATAAAAGCGACACAATTTTACTTTAGACGCTTACTTGGGAAATTGGTAACCAATGCAAAAGCCCCCCGGCATGCGGGGGGCTTGTATCTTTATTATTGGGTCATCAGGATTCGCAACATCCTTCGCAGCGGCTCCGCCGCGCCCCACAGCAATTGGTCGCCGACGGTGAACGCTGCCAGATACTGCGGGCCCATATTCATCTTGCGAAGCCTGCCCACAGGGACCGACAAGGTTCCTGTGACTTTCGTTGGCGTCAACTCTTGGAGCGTAATGTCGCGATCGTTGGGAATCACTTTGACCCAGTCGTTGGCCTCGGCGATGATTGTTTCAATATCGGCAAGCGGCACGTCTTTGGTTAATTTAATCGTGAGCGCCTGACTGTGGCAGCGCATGGCGCCGATTCGAACACAAATGCCGTCGACCGGAACCGGCTGGGTGTTGCCAAGAATTTTGTTGGTTTCAGCCTGCGCCTTCCACTCTTCTTTACTTTGCCCCGACTCGAGCTGCTTATCGATGTATGGCAACAGGCTGCCGGCCAGGGGTGCGCCGAATTGTTCGACCGGGATATCGCCGCGCATGGTTTGTGCGACGTTGCGGTCGATCGCAAGGATCGCGCTCGCAGGATCGGCGAGAAGTTCGGCCGCATTGCCGTGGATTGCGCCCATCTGACTGATGAGCTCGCGCATGTTTTTCGCGCCCGCGCCGCTCGCCGCCTGATAGGTCATAGCGCTTGCCCATTCGACCAGGCCTTGCTGGAACAGCCCGCCAAGCCCCATCAGCATTAAGCTCACGGTGCAGTTACCGCCGATAAAGTTCTTAGCGCCTTTATGCAGCGCATCCCGAATCACTCGGTCGTTGACCGGGTCGAGAACGATTACGGCGTCGTCCGACATGCGCAAGGCACT
>CAZING010000118.1:0-8710 GCA_964540505.1 uncultured Cellvibrionaceae bacterium
GATTTTTCTGCCGATTTATTGGCTCTGTAGCGCACTTGAAAGGCTTCGAGGTTCGAAAATCCAATTTCGAAATGAGATGTCAACTAATGCCCGATAGAAGCAAACTTTATAAAGCAAAGACGCTTCTCGACTATTATTAATGAGAGCAGGCTAAAGTAATCTCAGCGTGAAGGATCCGCAGAATGAAGGGGCGTAATGGGCACACCAAAAGCACTTAGCACCCGAGGAAAGCTGCTACTGCTTGTTTCACTGCCGCTACTGGTAATGGCGGTGTACGCTTCGGTATACAGCGTCGAGCGTTTGCATGAACTCGATGACGCGCGCGATCTCCAGCATTTGGCGCGAGCGACGCAATTGCTCGGTACTGTCCATAGCCTTCAAAACGAAAGGTCGCGCGCCGTGGGCTTGGCAGTTGCCCCAAGCGCCACCACTGAAGCGGCCTGGCGTGAAGCGGTAACCCAGTCCTTGAGTGTTGAATCCCAACTGCCGGCGCTCGAGCGGCAGTTGCGCACCGAGCAGGCACCCGACGTGATGTTCGACGCTCTGTTGGCGCTGCGACATCGGATGGGCTCCCTTTCCGAAGTGCGCGCCCGGCTGACCAACGAACCAAAGGTCCCGGTGCTCGAGGTTCAGCGTCAATACAATCAAGTCATTCGCGCTATTCACCGGCAATTGAACGCTCTGTTCGTGCGCGCCGCCGACAGCCGTATTTTCCGGCTGTCGGCAGTGCTTATGGCAATTGCAGAAATGAAAGAAGTTCAAAGTCGAATTCTCGGTACGACGCTTGGCATGTTGAACACGCAAACGCTCGCCGCTGACCGCCATTTGGTTGAATTGACCGCTAACTACGAACTGTTGCGCCAGAGATTTCTGAATATCGCACCGGCGGAATATAAGGACATGTTCGAGCAACTGGACGGTATAGCCGAGACCGGTGAAGCGCCCGGCGGCGAAGCCCCGCTCGGGAGTGAAGCTGGCAACCGCCTACGCGCCGATTCCGAGCAGTGGCTGGCACTGGCCAACAGTCAGATGGACGCCCTGAGGCAGATCGAGGAACGAATTAATCAAAATCTGCACAATTATGCGAGCACCCAGCGCTCTAAGGCGACCCGTTCGTTGACCACAACCGTTCTCCTGGCGGCCGGTACTTCAATTTTGGTCCTGTTGGTGGTCTGGGTTGCCACCGGCCGCTTCGCGAGCGGCATCACGCGGCTACGCGATGCCGCGGTTCAGTTTACTGAGACCGGCGTGCTGGAACCGGTTGCGGTCAGCACGCGCGATGAGCTCGGTGCGCTGGCGAACGCTTTCAACCGAATGCTGAGCGAACTTCGCGCAATCAGTTACGCCGCAGAGGCTGTTGCGGAGGGCGACTTCAGTCATCAAAGGCCAGTCAAAAGCGACGCCGATCGCCTGTCTTTGTCGCTTAACCATATGATCACCCGCTTGAAAGATTCGCTTCAGGTTATGCAGGCCGATAATTGGATCAAAACCGGGCAGAGCGCATTCGCGGAGCAGAGCAACTTAGACCAGAGCCTTCAAGAGCTCACCGACAAGTCGATCACGTTTATAGCCGAATATCTGCATGCGCCTGTGGCCGCGTTGTATACGGTCGACCCCGAAGGGCGCGCACGGCTCATAAGCGGTTATGCTCATCCGGCCCACCCAGCCGGCGATGTCCAGTTTGCCAAAGGAGAAGGGCTGGTAGGGCAGGTGGTCGCTGGCGCCAAGTCAATTGTGGTCGATGACCTGCCCGAGGGGTATCTCGACATTCGAACCGGGCTCGGTGAGGCGGCGGTGCACCAGTTGCTGCTGCTGCCGTTGCTGTATGGAAGCCGCGTATTAGGTGTTCTGGAAATTGGGCTTTTGCGCGGGGCAGCGACAAACGAACTGCAACTTCTGGAACAAACATCAGAGAGATTGGCCGTGGCGATTCACGCGGCCCAGGCGCAGGAGCGAATGGCCGCTTTGCTGGAAGAAACGCAGGCTCAGGCAGAGGAGCTGATGTCCCAGCAGCAAGAGTTGGAGCACACCAACGCCGAACTCGAGCAACAGGCGCAACAACTCGAGGAATCGAAACACGAGCTGATGACTCAGAAGAGTCAACTGCAAAGCACTAATGAAATGCTGCAGGAAAAATCGCGCGAGGCCGAAACTCGCAATCGCGAACTTGAAGCGCGCTCGCAAGATCTTCTTAAAACGCGGACGGATCTTGAGGCCAACGCGCGCGAGCTGACCTTGGCGAGCAAATATAAAACGGAATTTCTCGCGAACATGTCGCACGAATTGCGCTCCCCTTTGAACAGTCTCTTACTGCTCGCGCAGTCGCTTTTTGAAAACGACGAGAACAACTTGACGCCCGAGCAGTTGGAGGCAATCGACATCATCAAAGGTTCGGGTCAGGACTTGTTGACATTGATTAACGACATACTCGACCTGTCCAAGGTGGAGGCCGGCAAGCTGGTCATCGAGCCAGAAAGCTGCGATTTACAAGCAATTATCAAAGGTTTGGAACGACAATTCTCGCCCGAGGCGCGCGCGAGGGGGGTGCGGTTCGAGACCGTGCATGTAGCGGGTGCGCCCGAGACCATCACCACCGACCCGCAAAGGCTCCAGCAAATACTGCGCAACCTGCTCAGTAACGCGTTCAAGTTCACCGAGCGTGGCGAAGTGGTGCTCTCGGTGACAGGTCTCGAAAACTCTGTGTTTTTTGACGTGCGCGACACCGGTATAGGGATATCACCGGATCTGCAAAAAGAAGTCTTTGAAGCTTTTCAACAAGGCGATGGGTCCACGCGACGCAAATATGCCGGCACGGGTCTCGGTCTTACGATTTCACGCGAGCTCGCTCATCTTCTCGGCGGCGACATTCATCTCGAAAGCACGCCCGGAGAAGGCTCTCGGTTTCGCTTGCAGTTGCCCCTCGGCGATTCGCGCGCGAAGTCCTTGCCCGCCACGCAGGCCGATTCACTCAGTCGTTCGACAACGCCGCCCGAGGCTTCCCAGGTGCTGCCCTTTCCGTCCATTTGGAACGCACAGCGCGATTTATTGCTGATCATTGAAGACGACAAAGCGCTCGCGGCGAGCTTAGAAGCCTTGGCGAGAAAACGCAACTTTGTTTGCCGTGTGGCCGCAAGTGCAAGCGAAGGTATAAAGATTGTGCAAAGCGTTCGGCCCCGGGCGATTATCCTGGATAACTCACTGCCCGACGGCACCGGCGCGGAGGTGATTGCGCAACTGCGTGAGCAGCCCGCCACAATCGAGGTACCGATACATCTGATCAGCTCCGAGGACCACGACCCGCAATGCGCCGATGCGATCGGCACCATCGCGGGGCCAATCTCCGATGACGCCATCAACAGCGCCTACACCACCATTCTTAAACATCTTTATGGTGCAAGTGAGCGCAAAGTGTTGGTGATCGAAGACGACTCGGCCACTCGCGCAGCATTGGAGACGCTTCTGAGTAAGCAAGGAGTGGCCACCGTGCACGCCGCCACGGGCAAGCAAGGGCTCGCCCTCGCGGCCTCGGAGTCGCCGGCCTGCCTGGTGCTGGATTTGAATCTGCCCGATATGGACAGCCTCGAGATATTAAAAGAAGTCGCAGGAGAGCGGGCAGAGCGGCCCTTGCCCGTGATCATTTACACGGGCCGCGATCTCAGCCACGAGGATTACAAATCTCTGCGTCGGTACACCAATCACATCATCATAAAAGGCAATCTTGCCGAAGAGCGCCTGCTCAATGACGTCACCTTGTTCCTACACAGTGTTGCGCACGAGGGTGAAACGCGCTCGGGTGCGCCCGAGCCTGACGTATTAAAAGACAAAAAAGTTCTCGTGGTCGACGACGACATGCGTAACGCTTTCGCGCTGGCCAAGTTGTTGCGCCGCCACGGTTTAGAGGTGGAACTGGCAGATAACGGCCGTCTCGCCCTGGAAAGGCTCGAAGGTGATAGCGGCATCGCCATGGCAATAATGGACATCATGATGCCCGAGATGGACGGCTATGAAACCATTCGCAAAATCCGAGAAGTGAGCGACTATAAACACTTGCCGATTATTGCGTTGACCGCCAACGCTATGCCCCAAGATCGCGACAAATGTCTGAGTGTTGGCGCCAATGATTATCTGACAAAGCCGGTGGATGCAGATCGCTTGTTATCGACTTTGCGCCTGTGGGCGAGCGTATGAGCGCGCATACAGGGACAGATGCCTACACTAGGGCCCAAGTGAGCGACGACAACCCGGTTGAGGAGCTTGAGGTGGAGCTGCTGCTACAAGCGGTCTTTCGCCGTTACGGATACGACTTTCGCCAATACGCGCCGGCTATGCTAAGACGTCGTCTGAACCTATTTCGATTGCAGTGCGACGCAGGGCACTTGGCGGACTTAATCGGTCCGGTACTGCACCAAAGCGAAATGTTGAACAGGTTACTGATGACGCTATCGGTCCCGGTCACCGAGTTCTTCCGAGACCCGGATTTCTTTGCTCGCATCAGACAAGAAGTGGTGCCCGTGTTGCACACCTATGCGTTTATCAATATTTGGTGCGCGGGGTGCGCAAGCGGCGAAGAGGCATACAGTTGGGCCATCCTGCTTGATGAAGCGGGTCTACTATCGCGAACACGCATTTATGCGACCGACATCAACCACCGCGCGCTAGAGGAAGGCAGGCAGGGCGTTTACAGCGAAGAGAAGTTCCTAAAGGGTCAGGCCAACTATGCGCAAACGGGCGGAAAGCGAAACTTTTCAGCTTACGGGCGGTTCAGTTACGGTGCGTTTAAGATGGCCGACCGACTGCAACAACAGATAACCTTCGCGCGACATAACATAGCGGGCGACGGTGTTTTCGGCGAAATGGTAGTCATCTCCTGTCGCAATGTCATGATTTATTTCGATGCTAAATTAAAGAGCAAATGCCTTAAGCTCTTTTATCGTAGCCTGAGTCATCAGGGCTTTCTCTGCCTTGGCGATAGCGAATCCATAACTGCGCTCGACGAAAAGGCCGCGTTTAAGACAAAGGATAGACGGCAAAGAATTTATCAAAAGCAGTTTTAAACTCTTAGGTGAACCATGCACAGTCATTCAAAGCCCAAAATATTGGTAGTGGACGATAGGCCGGAAAACTTGATCGCAATGCGCCATATTCTGGGTAAAGTCGACGGCGAAGTGGTATGCGCCAACAGCGGTAACGAAGCTTTGAAGAGTCTTCTGCGTCAGGAATTTGCGGTTGTTCTAATGGATGTTCAGATGCCGGAGATGAACGGCTTTGAAACCGCTGAGTTGATTCGCGGTAACGAAGACACAAGCACTCTGCCCATTATTTTTGTCACCGCCATTAACAAAGAAAAACGCTACCTTCACCAGGGTTATAAGCTAGGAGCAGTGGATTATTTATTCAAACCGTTCGACCCCGAAATTCTGCGCTACAAAGTGAGTGTGTTTACGGACCTGTTCACCCAGCGCTGGGAATCCGCGGCCTTGGCCTACAAAAATCAATTGATTCTAGATTCGGTCAAAGAAGGCGTTCTAGGGCTCAATATTGCAGGCGAAATAATCTTTTGCAATCCGGCGGCCGCGCTCATGTTAAACAGCGATAAAGCCGCTTTGGACGGTAAGAGCGCTCAGGAGTTTCTTCAAGAAGACCAAGGCATTGCTTGGCGTGAAACGGATATGTATATCGAGTGTTCGCACGGCCGAAGTTTCTATGCACGCGATCGCGGCATGATGACTTTCGGGCGCAAAGAATACTTCGATGCAGAGTACTCAGTTACTCCCATGGTTGGTGATAAAGGCGCCCTCGAGGGTTTCGTGCTGGTGTTCAACGACATCAGCGCCCAGATGAAAGCGGAGCGACAGCTCGAGCAGATGGCAGAGTACGACCCGTTGACCGGGCTTGCCAACCGCCGTCTTTTTCACCGTCTGCTGCCGAACATCTTGAGTAAGGCCCATCGCTTTAATCACAAGGTGGCGTTGCTCTCTATCGATATAGACCACTTTAAATCGGTGAATGAGACTCACGGCCACGCGGTGGGCGATTTACTTCTGAGCCAATTTGCCGCGCGGCTTAAATTGTGCCTGCGCGACGGTGATCTGGTGGTACGGCTAAGCGGTGACGAATTCGTAGTGGTTGTTGAGGGGCAGCGCGACGATGAATTTCTGAGCAAACTCGCCCGTACAATTATTCATAATGTCGCCCAGCCGTTCGACCTTAACGGCCAGTCTGTGCACTGTACGGTAAGCATTGGTATAGCGGTAGCACCGGATGCTACTGACGACGCAAACGAGTTGATCAAAGCCGCCGACACTGCCACTTTCTCTGCCAAGCATCAAGGCCGAAACAACTATCAGTTCTTTGATCCCAATCGTGCGCGCCAGGTTTCATTTAAATATCAGGTGGAGAGCCAATTGCAGAAAGCGCTGCTTGAAGATGAGTTTCATTTGGTTTATCAGCCGAAAGTAGAGTTGCAAAGTGGCGGGCTCACAGGTTTCGAAGCGCTGCTTCGATGGAACTCGTCTTTGCTTGGCGTGGTATCGCCCGCCGCGTTCATTCCAATCGCCGAAGACAGCGGTCGCATAGATGACATTGGCGATTGGGTGCTTTCGCATGCAAACAGTCAACTTTTGCAATGGTCGCAGTCGGGTGTGATAAACGACGGGTTTCGTCTATCGGTGAATTTTTCTTTCAAACAATTGAACAACCCCGAGTTTTTAATGCGTTTTGATAGAATACTAAAAGAATCCGAGGTCGATCCTTCTCATATTGATATAGAAATTACCGAGACGACCTTAATGTCGAATCCCAACACAATAGTGCCACTTTTACGGGTGTTGAGCGAAATGGGGATGACGATTTCAGTAGACGATTTTGGTACGGGCTACTCCTCGCTGAATTATTTAAAAATTCTACCCATTCATATACTTAAAATCGACCAATCCTTTATCAAAGATCTGTTTCGCAACAACAACAGCGAGATCATCACCCGATCGATCATAAATCTGGCTCATAACCTAGAGTTGCAAGTGGTGGCCGAAGGCGTGGAAACCCGCGACCAAAGCGAGTTTTTACAGCATTACGGTTGCGATTTCGGCCAGGGGTATCTGTACGGCAAGCCCATGTTGCCCGAGGATGCCGTTATGTGCTTCGATAGCTTGGCGCCTGGTACGCAACATATGGGTTGACATCGCTACGGCCGGAATTTATTGCGTTTACCCCGCTGAGCGTTCGACTCACCAGTTTCGACTGATGATAAGACATTACGAAACTGTAACGCACTTCTCCTAGAGTTCCAGATAAAATCATCTCCAACGCATAAGGCGAACGCCAAACGGTGACGTCTCTAAGAGGGTGTTTATCAACGGGACAGACCGTTTATCTGTCGGCTCGAAAATAAACATTCAGCCGAGGCGATACCGTTTATCTCATTTCATTCATTCCGGCTGACGTGCCCTTGGGTTTTAATGTTGCGACTGACGCCCAAACTGACTTGAATGACTTTCGCCAGACCCGTAAAAGATTTGCAAAGGTTAACTATGATTAAAACCGCCGGTTTATTGTTGACAGTGGCACTGGTTGCGTGTGCAGCGAGTGAGGGTGAGCACAGGTTCGAGCGCACCAAAGCCGGGCAAATCGTAAACTCCTCTCGCGCGGAGGTCGTGTTCGAGGGCATGTGCGATGCCTCGGGCGCGGTCGCGGTCGGTAAAACGCGTTTTGTCATAGCGGACGACGAAGATAATATACTGCGCATGTACGATCTGGCAAAAGGCGGCGCCGCGCTCCGGCGTTACGATGTTTCGCCGGATCTTGGGCTTTCCGCGCCCACCAAAAACGGTGCAACTCGATCAAAAAAATCGCCGGAGGAGTTGGATATAGAGGCCGCCACAGCGTCCGAAGGGCTCGCCTATTGGCTAAGTTCGCACGGCCGCAATAAATCCGGCAAGCACAAACCGGAGAGATTTCATTTCTTTGCCACCACTTTGCCTGACGAATCCGGCGATTTCCATATGGTGGGCGAGGCTTTTGTGGATTTGGTTGACTATTTGCAAAACGATCCAAGGTTTGCCCAGTTTAAGCTGGGTGAAGCCGCGCAACTGCCACCGAAAGCGCCCGGCGGCCTAAACATCGAGGGCATGACCGCGCGCACCGAGGGTGGTGTTTGGATCGGGCTTCGCAATCCCATCTACGACGGCAAAGCGCTGCTTTTCAGTTTGGATAACCCCGAAAGCGTTGTTAAGGGCGAGCCCCCCGAAATTGGCGACCCGGTTCTGCTCGATCTCGGTGGCCAGGGTGTGCGGGGTTTGTCCTTTTGGCAGAATCGATTTCTGGTTATAAGTGGTAGCAGCGACGGCGGCGGCAATTCGGCGCTTTATACCTGGGATCCGCGCACCCAATTGACCTCGCGACAACTGGACTTCGACGCTCAGAAGTTTAATCCGGAAGCGTTTTTTACACCGGATGAACGCTCGGAATTTCTGCTGATCAGCGACGACGGCGCTCGCCTAATCGATGACGAACCCTGCAAAGACCTCAAGGATCCCAGCAAAAAAAGCTTTCGCGGCCGCTGGTTCACGCTGTCGTGACAGGCGACAGGACAACGATGCCTGAAGGTTGCGCGAAGAAGGGGTGAACGTAAACCGTGGAGTGGGGCCCGTGCTCTGCCGCTACAGCAGAAGACATGCACGCGTTATTCACCCGATAGCAGAACCGCCACTTT
>CAZING010000119.1:0-8633 GCA_964540505.1 uncultured Cellvibrionaceae bacterium
CTAGCTCAAACCCTTCGCGGCGCATGCTCTCGATAAGTACCGAAAGGTGCAGTTCGCCGCGACCGGAAACCACGAATTTATCCGGGGTATCGCCCTGGGTCACGCGAAGCGCGACGTTGTGAATCAGCTCTTGCTCGAGCCGCTCTTTGATATTGCGGGAGGTGACAAATTTGCCGTCTTGGCCGGCAAAAGGCGAGTCGTTAACTTGGAAGGTCATGCTGACTGTGGGTTCATCGACGGTCAGCGCCGGCAGGGCCTCTACGCGGCCGGGGTCACAGAGGGTATCGGAAATGCCGAGCTTATCGATCCCGGTAATGCAGACAATATCGCCCGCCGATGACTCCGAGGTGTCGACGCGCTCAAGACCGTGGTAACCCATCACCTGCAAAACCTTGCCCTTGCGTTTATTGCCGTGTCGGTCGACAACCACCACCTGTTGATTGGGCTTTAAGTTGCCGCGCGTTATCCGGCCGACACCTATCACACCCACATAGGAGTTGTAGTCGAGTGCGGAGATTTGCATCTGAAAGGGTCCGTCCAAGTCCACTTGTGGCGGCGGCACTTTATCGACGATCATTTTGAACAGCGGCGTCATGTCCTCGGCCAGTTGGTCGGTCTCGAGCCCCGCAATGCCGTTCAACGCCGAGGCATATACGACCGGAAAGTCGAGCTGTTCATCGGTGGCACCTAAGCGATCGAACAGATCGAAGACTTGGTCAATCACCCAGTGGGGTCGCGCGCCGTGGCGATCGACCTTATTGATGACCACGATCGGCTTTAACCCCCGCTCGAACGCCTTACTGGTAACGAAGCGTGTCTGGGGCATGGGGCCGTCGACGGCGTCGACCAGCAGACAGACGCTGTCGACCATCGACAGCACCCGCTCGACTTCACCGCCGAAATCGGCGTGTCCCGGGGTGTCGACTATATTGATGTGATAGTCGCGCCAGCGGATTGCGGTGTTCTTGGCCAGTATCGTAATGCCCCGTTCGCGCTCCTGATCGTTCGAATCCATAACCCGCTCAGCCGCCTGATCTCGCCGATCCAATGTGCCGGATTGCTGAAGCAACTTGTCTACCAGGGTGGTTTTACCGTGGTCGACGTGGGCAATTATGGCTATGTTGCGCAGTTTACTGATCACTAAGAGAACCTCTAGTAGGGGCAGGAGTAGGAAAAGAAGGGCAAACGGCTAAAAAACACCCAAGACGTTTGAACGGCGCGCATTATAACGAGTGAATTTCGCCAGCGATAGCAGCCAGAGGTGCTACAGTTATCATTAGTTAGCGTGACAGCCGCGTGTGGTTTGACTTTCGGCCTTTTTCGCAGAATACTTGCATGGACTTAAACGACACGATGTTGTTGGTAACCCTCTGCCTATGTGCTCGTGGGCGTGCACAGATCCAAAGGATTTGCCCTGTGGGATTCAGAGGATCACAATAATTAACACCAATAAAGAAGCCGCATTGTCCTGGAGACCGTTTGGTATGAAAAACCTCGTCTTGATTGCTCTATCCACTATTACTCTCTCAGCGCATGCTTGGGAACCCGATGTTTATGTCGGCGCGAATGCCGCCTCAATGAACATGAAAAACAACGCCACTCCAGGCTCAATGACCTTTCACATGATCGAAGGCGTCGCGGGCTTACAACTGATCGAAAACTTGGCTATAGAAGCGCGCATCGGCGGCTCGTTTAACACCGCGCGCGACCAATTCAATTTGACCCTGCAGACCGACATTCCGGTAATGAACGACAGTGGCACGCCGGATGACCCATCTGACGATGTTCAAGAGGCTGATGAGTTCGGTGACCCTGTGTTCCTGGCAGAGGATGTGACCTTCTCGCAAGAAGCGGAAATGAACTTTTACGGCAGCGTTTACCTAAAACCTATGATTGGCAATGAAAGAGCATCGCTTTACGGTTTACTCGGGTACACCACCGTCGAGCTCGAGCACTCCGTAAGCTTCACCTCTCGAGCCGCGGGCGCAGATAGCATCTACCTGTTCGATGACAGTGAAGGCGACGTATCCTACGGCATCGGCGCGAGCTTCAATTTATGGGAAAACGCGGTGCTGACCGCAGAGTGGCGACGCCTGATCAATGCCGACGACTTCGATATTCGCGGCGGTTCGCTCGGTTTCCTTTACACCTATTAAGAACGGCGCCGTCTAACAACAGACGCCGTCGCATCGATAAAGCCGGAGCCCACAAGCCCCGGCTTTTTTGTATCATCGACCGCCGCACGCCTGCCAAACCAGACGGTCTTCAAGCTTTCGCCCGCCCCGCCTATGCGAGACGAGCACGCGATGCTAATTATCCGCTTTGTTGGGGAGCTTCGCCTGTCATCCGCGGTCAGAGCGATTGTTCGCCAAACCAAATTGACGCATTCTACGCGGTAGCCTTACACACGGAAGGGACTGATTATGAAATTACGTGCATTTTTAACCTGGGCGCTTGCCCTGGCATGTGGCCACGCGGTGCAGGCGTCGGCGCTAACTTGCCCCGAAGAGTTCGATAGCGACTTGGCGCGCCTGCACAGCGCACAGACCCAGAACCCGTGCCAGCTGTTCGACGATGCCCGCGCGGTACTGGTGGTCAATACTGCGAGCCATTGCGGCTTTACCGATCAATTTGCAGGGCTTGAAGCGCTGCATCAGAAGTACCAAGACGCGGGTCTGGTGATTTTGGGGTTTCCATCGAACAGCTTTAACCAGGAGGAAGCGACCGAGGAAGGCATCGCCAACGTCTGTTACAAAAATTACGGTGTCACCTTTGCGATGTTTACCGAAGTGGACGTCAAAGGCAAAGCGGCGCACCCGATCTTCGCTTGGCTTGCCGGGCAGACCCAAAAGCCGAGCTGGAACTTCAATAAATACCTGCTAACCGACCAAGAGGTGAGCCATTTCGGCAGCCGGACCAAGCCCCTTGAATCCGACCTCGAACAGGCAATAGCGAAAGCCGTCGGCCGCTAGTGGGCCTAATGCAAGCTTTGGCAACGCCCAGATGAACGCGCGAGCGCCGCGAGCGGCTACCTAAATTGCGCACGGCTCACTAGCTAGGGCCCGTCAGCTCAAGGCCAGCCAAACACGCCACCATTGTCTTTGCGACCGGCTTCGGTTGGTGCGGGTTGTTTTGAGTCGACGGTAAAATTCAGAATACGCCCGCGTGTGTTCACCGTGCACCGCAAATAGAGCTTCGCCTCGCTGCCGCCGCCAATGGCGACCGTAAAGAACAACCGATAACGTTTGCCGAGCGAGTCGAAGCGGCTCGAGTGGTCGTCGAGAGTGGCTTGAGTTAAACCCTTTGGGAATTCGGCTTGGGCTTTTTGCTGGCACTGGACCACCGCGTCGGCGAAAGTCACATTCTTGTAGCCCTCACCATTCAAGGTCTCAAGCAACGCATCAGAGAAGTACCAGGTGGTGAACACCGCCGTGAGAATCACCGCTATTGCCCCGGCGACCACCCAAACTTCCTGTCTCGTCAGCTTGGTTTTCTTGCTCATGGCACCCTCCTTCGGGAACGAGGCGCCTCGACGGAGTTACGCGTAGAGGCTTAGCCGCGCGGGCGGTACACCCCCACATTGGTAAAGCCGGCGTCGAGGAGGTGGTTCGCATGCAACTGACTCATAACGCCTTTTTCGCAATACAGCAAATAGTGCTGACTTTCGGCGAGGCTCGCAAACCGGTTACTTAGAGTATAGAAAGGAATAGCCAACACGCTGGCGCCGTCCAGAGCCAGTGGCGCCAGCGATTGCTCGTTGGGGTGACGGATGTCGATTACGGTGGCGCCGTCGGCATGCTCGCGCACTTCGGCGGCCTTGCGCGCACCATGCGTCAATTCGTTGGCCAGTTCGTCGATGATCTGCACCTGCGCGCGCGCCAACGCGCTCGCCAACGCCTGCCCGGGCATGGCCGCCTCTTGCTCCTCGACTTTGGCTCGGCGCACGCTCGCCGAAGGTCGCACCGAAATCACCCCGCAGTACTCGGGCATCGCGGCGGCAAGCTCCTCGGCGCCGATGGCCCTGCAGATGTCGATGATGGCGCCTTTATCCATCAGCGCCAGCGGTCGCAATACAAGCTTCTGGATGGTCTCGTCTATGACACTGAGATTGTCCAAGGTTTGGCTGGACACTTGCGCCACGGCCTCGCCGGTCACCAGTGCCGGTATGTCGGCGCGCTCGGCAACCGCCTCGGCCGCGCGCAGCATCTGGCGTTTTAGAATAACGCCCATACAGGACGGATCGACGTGTTCGAGTATTTCCGCGACCACGCCCTCGAAGGGCACCGTAATAAATTTCACCCTGTGCGAGGCCGCGTACCGCGACCAGAGGTAATACGCGATTTCCTTAACTCCAAGCTCGTGATCGCGCCCGCCGAGGTTAAAAAACAGAAAATGGGTACGAAGCCCGCGCCGCATAGTTTGGTAACTGGCCACGGTTGAGTCGAAACCGCCGGAGATCAACGATAAAACCGCGCCTTGGGACCCGATCGGATAGCCGCCCAAGCCTGGGTAGAATCGATCTATCAGATAGAGCGTGCTGTCGCGCACCTCCAGTGCGACCGTCTCGTCTGGGTTCACGAGCTTAACTCCGCCGGTGGCGGTGTGTTGACACAAGCCGCCACCGACATAGCGCTCTACGTCTATAGAGCGGAATGGGTGTTTGCCGTTGCGTTTGACCCGCACGCAGAAGGTTTTGCCCTCCAGCCGCCCCTGCCAGGCGTTAAAGGTGTGCTGGTAGATATCTTCAAGCGTTTCAACCGAATAGGTTCTGACCCGGGCGAAGTTTGCGATGCCGGGCACACAGCCGAGGACCTCCGCAACCGCTGTGGCGATGCGTGGGTCCTCGCCTTCGACCGATATCTCCAGTTTGTCCCAACTTGCGCTTACCCGAGCGGACCTGTCGACTTTTCGCAACAGGATGCGCAAATTCTCTTTGAGCTGACGGGCCATGCGCTTGCGCACCGGGCCGCTCTTAACGGTTATCTCGGGGAAAAATTTGACTATAAACTTCATGAAACCTTCATTTGCCGACCGACATGCACCATTTTGGTGCATGACTTCATTGGGCGCACCAAGTTGAACCGCCGATTGGGTGCGCCTTCTCGTTTATCCGAGGGTACTGCCAAGGCGCCGAGCGGCGCGCAGAGGACTTTGAATTATGGCATATTACTTGCCAAAGGGATTTCACAATTCGTTGTCCTTGCGCTGCAACCGCGAAACTCTTAGATTGCGCGCGGTGTTTCGGATGCAACGCATCTCTCACAAACCCATTACCTATAACAATACATGGCCTGGGCCATTTCTGGAGGCATCCTCATGTCAGAGAAGACTCTGAAACTTATTAAAGACAATGAAGCGCGCTGGGTGGATATGCGCTTTACCGATACCAAAGGAAAGGAACAGCACGTTACCATACCCGTTCACCACGTAGGCGACAACTTCTTCACCGAAGGTAAAATGTTTGACGGCTCGTCAATCGCGGGCTGGAAGGGCATCAACGAATCCGACATGATCCTGATGCCCGATGACGAAGTCTCTGTTATGGACCCTTTCGCAGAAGAACCCACGGTGATCGTGCGCTGCAACATTGTCGAGCCCTCCACCGGGCTCGGCTATGAGCGCGACCCCCGCTCCATCGCCAAGCGTGCCGAAGATTACCTGAAATCCACGGGCCTCGGCGATATCGCAATATTCGGCCCCGAGCCCGAGTTCTTTATTTTTGACGACGTGAAGTGGGGCTGCTCAATGGGTGCAGCGTTCCACAAAATCAGCTCCGAAGAGGCGGCTTGGTCCAGCGGCGATGCGTTCGATGGCGGCAACCTCGGTCACCGCCCCGGTGTCAAAGGCGGATATTTCCCTGTGCCGCCGGTCGACTCTTTACACGATATTCGCTCGGCTATGTGCAACGCCATGACCGAAATGGGCTTGGACGTGGAAGTTCACCACCACGAAGTTGCGACAGCCGGCCAGTGCGAGATTGGCGTTGGCGCCAACACCCTGGTTAAGAAGGCCGATGAAGTTCAGATTTTAAAATATTGCGTACACAATGTGGCGCACGCCTATGGCAAGACCGCGACCTTCATGCCCAAACCCTTGGTCGGGGATAACGGCTCGGGCATGCATGTGCATCAGTCGTTCACCAAAGATGGCGTCAACCAATTCGCAGGCGAAGCCTACGCCGGCATGAGCGAACTCGCCCTGTTTTATATAGGCGGCATTATCAAACACGCCAAAGCGCTCAACGCCATTTGCAACGCCTCCACCAACTCCTATAAGCGCTTGATACCCGGCTTTGAAGCGCCGGTTATTCTGGCCTACTCCGCGCGCAACCGTTCGGCGTCTATTCGTATTCCATACGTCACAAGCCCGAAAGCCAAGCGTATCGAAACCCGCTTCCCAGACCCAACGGCCAACCCGTATTTGGCATTTGCGGCGCTTTTGATGGCGGGCCTTGATGGCATTAAAAACAAGATCCACCCCGGAGATGCCGCCGATAAAGACCTGTACGACCTTGAGCCCGAAGAGCTTGCCGAGTACCCAACTGTGTGCGCCTCTTTAACCGAGGCTCTGACAGCACTCGACGCCGACCGCGCCTTTTTAACCGCGGGTGGGGTCTTCACCGATGACGCCATTGACGCTTATATCGCGCTGAAACTCGCGGAGATTCAGTCCGTCAATATGACCACCCACCCTAAAGAGTTCGAGCTGTACTACAGTTGCTAAACGCTGCGGGGCCCGCCACCCGGCGGGCCACTTGCCCAAGAGCTACACATCGTCTTCATTTATTCGCACCCAAAAAAAGGCGCCCTCTTACATCTTATCGGCAAAATTTCATTGAAATATTCTCGTTATACGACCCACGAGCGTGATTTCAGCAAACAGTCAGCGCACAGTTTTTAGAAGAAGTAGTTGTCCAATATCAGTGCCAAAAGAGGGATAGCCAAGTCTCGAACGGCTTTACCTCACCCCGTTTAACAAGTTGCTTTGGTACTCTCGATACGGCAGGAAAACAACATGGTGGACTCCGCGCACTTTAAACAGATACTCGACGGTTTGCTGACCGCGGTTTTGGCTTTGGACGATGAGCTCAATCTTTACTACATCAATAATTCCGCAGAGATTCTATTGGGGATCAGCGGCGAACACGCGATTGGCAAACCCATCGCGTATTGCTTTGCCGAAGGCGAAACTACACCCGAATATTTCCGCGAGGCGCTGACCGAGAACCGCCAATTCACCATGCGGCGTACGCGCTGGCGGCTGCACAACCAAATCGAAATGACCGTGGATTACTCTGTGACACCAAACCTCGAGAGCCGCACGGTGATTGTCGAAGTGCAACCGCTCGACCGACTGTTGCGGATCAGCAAAGAAGAAGCGATGTTGTCGGCCCAAGAGACGTCGCGGCATCTAATTCGCAGCATGGCCCACGAAATTAAAAACCCGCTCGGCGGCATTCGTGGTGCCGCGCAACTGCTCGCCCGAGAACTGAGCCTGACCGACAACGACGGCTATGAAGAATACACGGGCATCATTATTGATGAGACCGACCGGCTGCGCAATCTTGTCGACCGCATGCTCGGCCCTCACAAAGCGCCTGTCGAGGCGTCCATTAACTTGCACGAGGTATTGGAACACGTCATTGCGGTTATTAACGCCGAGACCGGCAAATCGATCACAATTCTAAGAGATTACGACCCGAGCATTCCGGAGGTTCCGGCGGACAAAGAAATGCTCATTCAGGCCGCCTTGAATATCGCCCGCAACGCGGTACAGGTTTTGACCGAAGGCGACGGCCCGGACGCGGGCGCCATCACCTTCTCAACGCGCGTGCAACGGCGTATTACGATCGGACGCAAGCAACACCCTTTGGTGGCACGAATGTCCATCTCCGACAACGGTCCCGGTATTCCACCCAAGATCATCGAGGATATTTTTCTGCCAATGATCACAGGCCGGGCCGAAGGCACCGGCCTTGGCCTTGCCATCGCGCAGAACTTAATCAGCCAGCATCACGGTACTATCGAATGCGAAAGCACGCCCGGCAGTACTGAGTTCTCAATTTTTTTGCCATTGGAATGACACTATGCAGAAACCGAACCTCGTATGGATCATTGATGACGACCGTTCCATCCGCTGGGTATTGGAAAAGGCACTGCAGCAATCCGGTATCGAAACCGAGAGCTTTGATACCGGCGACAAGGCGCTGGCACGCCTGCCCAGCAAAAGGCCCGACGCGATTATCAGCGATGTGCGCATGCCTGGCACGGACGGGCTGACGCTTTTAAGTCTTCTGCACAGAGACCACCCGCAATTGCCCTGCATTATTATGACTGCGCATTCCGATCTCGAAAGCGCGGTGTCGGCCTACCAAGGCGGCGCGTTTGAATACCTGCCAAAACCTTTCGATGTCGACGAAGCCGTTGCAGTCACCCAACGGGCGCTCGCGTTCGCCCACGAGCAGGCGAGCGACGCTATTCTCGCCGAGCCTGAGGAAACCGCGGAAATCATCGGCGAAGCGCCGGCAATGCAGGAGGTGTTTCGGGCCATAGGGCGCTTATCGCAATCGAACATAACGGTACTGATCAACGGCGAATCGGGTACCGGCAAAGAGCTGGTGGCGCGCGCGCTAC
>CAZING010000120.1:0-5685 GCA_964540505.1 uncultured Cellvibrionaceae bacterium
TGAGCCGGAATCAGCGGGTTTCATAAGGTAATTGCTTGTTATTCAAAGAGTTGCGCGCGCTGATAGCGCAGCGGCGAAGTATGATGCGTATACTGGCCTGCGCCCAGCAAATCCCAATTGATTCTGACTATGATGTTTCACTCCAAGTGGCACACCCCAAGGATCGGAGCTTCTTCACAGCTAAAATTGATCGTCGCCAAGCTGTCTTTACCGAAGCCACTGCCTCACCACTCAAGCGAACTGTCCAACGGCATTAATGGGTGCCCTAGAGTTCCGAATTATTCCGCTCTGAAATTAATGTGGCCCCTATTGCCTATGAAATTGTTGCGCCCTGCGCTCCGATACTCTCGTCTTTATTATTCATTTTCGTGTCATGCAATCGTTGCTCACCCGAAGCCTCGAAGGCGTGCGGAAATTTGTGACGCCGACCTCGGATTCGCGAGATGTGCTATGCGCGCCAGAAAGCGGTGCGAATACTCAAAAAGGCGATACCCCGGCCCTGCCAGCCAGCGATACGCGATTGAGAAGCCATGTTGCAAGTGTTAAATTACCATTCACTGTAAATCCCAGCAGAGCTCGAAAGGCTAACGCGCGCGCCCTTTTTTAAGCGGCTCGTTGGGGCACCCACCCTTAGCGCGCAGCCCGTACTTATTTAGCAGGTTCTCGCTTCATGACGCATACACCCGTTGCAGAACCCAGCTTCTTGGCCGGTGGCGGCGAAATGGGAGCTTTAATCCGACAACACCATTGGGCGGCAAGCCCGCTCGGCCCGCCAGAGGCCTGGCCGCAGGCCTTAAAGGTCACTGTGCGGTTGCTGCTGTCGTGCGGCCACCCCATGGCAATCTGGTGGGGACCGGGTTTGATTCAGCTGTACAACGATGCTTACAGCCGCTCGATCGGTCCCGAGCGACACCCGCGCGCCTTAGGCCAACCCGGGCGCGATTGCTGGCAGGAAATCTGGCCGATCATCGGGCCTCAAATTGAGCAGGTGATGTCTGGACGCGGTCACACCTGGAACGAAAACCACTTGATGCCGATTACCCGCCATGGCAAGAAAGAGGACGTGTATTGGACCTACAGTTACAGTCCGATTGACGACCCCGAATCCGAGCACGGGGTCGGTGGTGTGCTGATGGTGTGCACAGAGACCACGGAGCAAATTTCCGTACAACACCAATGGCAGGCGGCCGAAGCCCGGTGGCGCCGGCTGTTTGATCACGCACCGGTGTTTATGTGCGCACTCGCCGGAGCCGACCACAGGTTCGAATACGCGAATCTCGAATACATTAAAATGGTGGGCCGCCGCGACATAATCGGCAAACCCGTGGCAATAGCGCTGCCGGAGGTTGCCGAGCAATGGTTTTTAAAACTTCTGGACAATGTTTATCAAACCGGCACATCCCACCGCGGTGAAGCCAAAGCGCTGGATTTAGTGCAGCAAGAAGCCGGCGAGCCGACCCGGCTTTTCGTCGACTACATATTCCAGCCCATAGTCGACAAGCGCAATGACGTGCAAGGCATTTTTGTTGCCGGTTACGATGTCACCGAACACGTTCTCGCGAACACCACATTACAGGACCATAGCCGGCGCAAAGACGAGTTTCTGGCGATGCTCGCCCACGAACTTCGCAACCCCCTCGCGCCCATAATGAACCTTGGCGAGTGGCTCGCCAAGCACAACCGGGATGCACCGGCTGTTAGCCAGGCTGGGGATATTATTGTTCGCCAATGCACGCAACTCACGCACTTGGTAGACGACCTGCTGGATGTATCGCGCATCACCCGAGCGACAATCGAGCTGGATAAAGCACCGGTCAATATTCACCACACGGTGCAAATGGCCATCGAAGCGGCGCAGCCTCTCATCAAAGAAAAACACCATCGCCTGGAGGTGCTCAACCAGGCCGGCGACGAGGTTTTTGTGAACGCCGACATGTCGCGATTGGTACAATGCATTTCTAACCTGTTAACCAATGCCATCAAATACACGCCCGCCGAAGGTGACATTAAAATATTGGTCGCTGCCGATACCACCAACGCGTCGGTCACCATCAGCGATAATGGCGTTGGCATCGCCCCGGACGTTCTGTCCAGTGTGTTTGAGCTCTTCAGCCAAGCCGCCACCACCATTGACCGGTCGCACGGCGGTCTCGGCATTGGCTTATCGGTGGTGCGCCAACTGATTCATATGCACGGGGGCACCATTAACGCAACAAGCGCAGGCCTGAATAAAGGGTCTCAATTTTCCATCAGCCTGCCATTGATCGAACCACCGGCGCACTCGAATACCGCACCAACAGAGCGAATTTGTCGAAAGGCGCGGATCTTAATTGTCGACGACAATGTGGACGCCGCGCAGTCGCTCTCGCAACTTTTGAGCTTCAACGAGCACAACACCGTTGCGGTACATACACCCTCAGAGGCGATAGACCAACTGACACGGTTTACCCCGGAGGTGGCCCTTTTGGATATCGGCCTGCCCGAGCTTGACGGCTACGAGCTTGCCCGAATGTTTCGTACCCATTCAAGTGCGACCCGACTGATTGCGTTAACGGGCTACGGATCTGCCGAAGACCAAAAGCGCGCCAGCGAAGCCGGTTTCGATTTCCACCTCACCAAACCTGTGCGCCTCGACCAACTGGAACAGGTTATTCAGCAGTGCATCGGCGAATAAGCCCGCCCGCGCCCGGCGTTGCGCAATGGAAAACGTCACCCGGGTCCACGCGAACGGACAGTCAAAAGCGGCGCGATCTTAAATTGGGTTGCGATTGGATTTTACGCGCGGCGCGCTAAAAATCGTGGGTTAAATCGATCACTATCAGCTCGTCTCCTGGCACTATTTCAAGTTCGCTTATAAAGGTTTTGCCGATATCGTCTTCCAACCGTGCGATACCCGAAGCCGAATAGCGCCCAGGGGTTAGAGGTTTGGCCGGTATCAAGGTCTCAAGCTCAGGTAAGGTTGCACCGTAGCGCACTTTGTCACCGGCAAGCAGCACAGAGGTGCGCAGGCCGTTTTCATCCACCTTTCGCTCTGTTTGCCAGTAATCGCAGTCGCTTTCACAATCGTTTTTAGACAAGCCTATGCTATAAAGCGTGACCCGGGCACCGGGCTCTTGCTCAAACGAGAAATAAAGCTCACCGCTGTCGACGTAAGGTTTTACCGGTAGCATCACATAGGGTCTAATAGGCGACCAAAAGTAGCACCCCGTTAACAACAACAAAACCGACAGCCCGAACGCGCCCGTTATCCACTTCATCCAGCCCGCCTCCTTTTACACACAATGCCTTGGGGCTTGCCGTGCTTGGGCCTGGCGCACACAGTGACGCGCGTTGGGTAGCTCGGGTCTTTCAGAAAGCGTCGCAGCACGCTTTTGTACAAACCGTCGCGCCGCGCACCGGTCTCGGTGTTAAGCAAAAAGTCGTCTCTCGGTTCCACCTTTAAAAAAACGACGCGGAAATAATCTTCTAAAATTTGTGCCTGCTGCTCCATCGCATAATCCATTAGGTCTTTATCGCCCTCTAGCCGGTAATAGTAAGCGCGATTGTAGTCAAATCGGTGCTTAATACTTTGCGCAATAGCGCTCAGCACAGGGTTCAGGATTTTTAATTGGTACTGATAAACATGGGCCAATTCGTGAATTAAAAAACTTTTCGAATCCGCACGCCCGACCGCGTAATCCTCTCGATACAAGCCGTTTACGAAAATTTTCGAGGTTGGCGTCATACCGCTGTACCACGGCTGAAACGCGACCAGTTTGCGATCGTGTATTTTAACTTCAGCGAAATTGATCGAGAACTTATAAACCTTCCGCGCCAGCGCAATTTCGCCAACCGTTAACGGTCGCCCCTCTGCCATATCACCTTCCTTGATGATCGGATTCGAAAGTTGAAGCGTAACCTCACACAATCGTTGCGGGCAGAGGATATTGCTAATAGGTGTGTAAGACATTGTCGCCAATCGCGGCGAACTCAGAAATCGGCCTGTCGCACAACTCGCGTTAGGGCTAGCGACCACTGCCCGAACAGCGGGTCATTTAGCGGTTATCGACGGCGGGCCACAAAGCCGGGCGGATGCCATCAAAGCGCGGCGAATCTCCGTGCTGATGGTCGGTGGCCTCACCATTGCGCGAGCGCTAAGTGACCCCAAGTTGCGCACCCAGATTTTGGCAGACCGCCCGGCCGGCGCAGGCGACCTACGTCAAAAGAAAGACGGATAGGCCGCGCTTGGTAGAGAACGAATGCACCAAAGCGGCCACTCAAGCGCGCCTACCTATTTCGGAAATAGCCTCATCAAGCATAAACCGGGGGTCTACTATTCTGGCAGCCCCCCTTTTTGCGCTCGAGCCTTAATTAACGCACCAAGTTATCGAAAAATCTAAACACGTCCGGCAGCACCAAGGGCACCATGCCGCCGTGGTCGGCGTTGACTTCTTTATAAGTGACATCGAAGTCGCGCGCTTTTAGCCAGTCATGCAACACCCTGCTGCCGGCCAACGAGGGCGTGGCGCCGGTGCCTTCGGTGACCAGTAACGGCATGGTGCTTAGGTTTTCCCAAGGGTAACCAAGCGCCTGCACAAAGGGACCAGACATAGGCGCCAGACCCGCCCAATAGCCTGAATATTTACCGCCAATGTACCAAGTGCCGCCGCTGCCCATGGAATGCCCAGTAAGGAACATGGCCTCGTCATTAATGGGGTATTCGCCGCGCACCAGCTCTATCACATTAATCACGTCCCGTTCGCTGATGGCTTCGGTCGCCAACCGCTCTGGCGTAACGCCGGCGAGCATCTTCGCGGCCTCCTCGGGCTGGCCAAACACCGCTGGCAGCCGAATCACCGTGCCGAAAGCACCGCCGTAACCGAGCGCCGACACCAAAACAAATCCGTGTTGGTCCGCAAGCCTCGCCATTTGCTGGTTATTCTGATCGACATAAGAGTTTTCATCGTTGCCAGCACCGTGCAAGAACACCACCAAAGGCAAGGCGCTGACGCCGTCCCAACTGTTCGGCACCACCAAGCGATAACCGACTTGCGCGTTGGCCTCCGGCAGGTAATAGCTGCGTCTTTGATCGCCCTTGGCTCGCCAATCGGCCGCTTCGGGGTTCAAAGTGTTCTGGGCGAACGCACGGGAGGCCTGAATTTGCGTGGCGGCGTCCAGCGCGGTACCGAATGCCACCGGCGTGGCCGCGCTAAGCTCACCGTTATAATCGCCAAAATGCAGCCAATCGAGCTTCGCACCGGGCAGTTCGCCAACGCTAAGACGAATAACCTGCAAACCGGGCTGTAGATGAACAGCGCCCACCGCAACCGTTCTAAAGGCGGCCTCATCGCCCGTAAAGGGCACCTGTATCGTTAACAGATGCGTGTCGCACTGACTTAGTGCCAGCGTCCGGCTCGCACCCGAGGCGCCGACTCTGGCGGTGACCTCGTATTCGCCCGCCACCTGAACGTCTACCGTGTACTCCAAGTACTCGCCCGCGGTCGTTGCAACCAGCGCATAACCTTGGTCGATTGGCGCAACATCCACCGCCGAATCCCGATAGGCGCCGCCTTCGTTCTGCGGCGTTCCGTCTTTAAAACCTTCCAAGTCAAAATCTTCGGCTTCAACCCGCCCAGGCAGCGCAACGGGGCCGCCTTGCCAAGCGTCAGCGACGGCGCCGGGGCACGCGTGGCTAGACTCACCGGA
>CAZING010000120.1:5785-8629 GCA_964540505.1 uncultured Cellvibrionaceae bacterium
GGCAAAGCGCTTGGCCGGCGGCCCTGTAATTTGTAAAAAAACGCCATGCAAAAATGCCTCGCAGCGAGCGGTTTGACGACAGATGGTTCCAGCTTGCCGATTGTAATCGCCAGCCCTTCCGAGTTCAGTTACACACAGCACACCCTTTAAACAAACCGTCGAACTTTCTAAAGCGCCCGCACTTGCAGAGCACACATCAACTTGTCGCCGGACTTAAAGTTACCCGCAGCTTCGCCCGGGCGGTAACACGGCCTCGCCACTCGCCCGCCTACAATCTCTCACAAGACGCGCCGCCATTCGCCACTGCGTGCTTGCGCTCTGCGCCGGTAAACTCACCCGCGTAAGCAGTGGCCTAGGCCTCGGCGTTACCTACGCAAGGTTCTTCTAAGACCGCAGCCGCAGACCCAACGACGCCGACAGCCTCACGAGCAACGGTGTGTCGGCTGGACGGGCGACGGCCATTGGTGCGACCCGAGGCCCGCACATCTTATCGGAGGCCGCAGTGGACAGGGACCGCCTTTAAAGAGGCCGCGCGTTGCACCCTAACCGGTCCACTTAAAAGTACCGCGAACTGCTGAACTTGATATGTCTGCCATCCGTTTCTTGGTCTTTCGGATCAACTCACTCGCCCGGAAAACACAGCGGATGGCACCAACTCACCACACAATTTTTTAAGAAGGATAAACGGCATGGATCAAGCCAACCAATACAAACTCAAACGCGAGCTCGAAGAGAATCAGCAAGATATCTACATATTAACGCCCGAAGAGTATGAAGACCTCAATCGCGAATTGAAAACTCCGCTCGACCGCCTAAAAACCGCTCTGGGCTATGTGGCGCCAATAGCGGACACCGGTACCGCTATAAAACAAATACGCGAACTCGGATTCTGGGGCAAAGTACACGAAAAAACGGTGGCCGGCAGGCGCTACTTAATTTTTAAAGGAAACGCAAAACTGCGAACCGTTTTGCGCGGCACCCGATATTTGGCCAACAACCCCAAAGTAGTCGCCCTGGCGATTGGCCGAACCGGCATCGGCAATTCCATTCTTTCCGGCGCGAAACTCACCTTTCTCTTAACTGCGCCAATTTCTGTGATTCAAGCACTAATGGCCGACGAACCGACGCTGAGTTCAGTTGTTGGCAGTGTCGCTGCCGATTTAATAAAGATAGGTATCGCCTCCGCGATTGCGGGCTTGGTCGCCACGGGTCTTGCCGCATTTACATGCGTTGCCGTAGGCCCCTTGATCGCGGCTATAGTCATCGGCGTAGGGGCTTCTATCTATTTAGAGTCTTTGGATTCCGAACACCAATTGACGCAAAGGTTAATAAAATTCATAGACGATCTCGGCACCAAAATTATTGATAACACATTCGGCAGAGCCGCACGGAAAATGGTTGAAATAGAGCGCATATTAATTTGGCAAGCCAAAAACGGCTTACGGGTCGGCAAAGGAGTCTTTTATTAAATGAAAGAAATGACTCCTGTAAAACTGTTCTGGATCTGGCTACTAATCCACACCGTCTGCTTTGCATCCGCTTGGTTTTACATTAACGATAAACAACACGTTTGGCACGCCATAGAGACATCCGCAGCGTCGTTTAATCACAGCGCGCGGACATGGGTTGTCGCGTTGGGCGTACTCTCACCTATAGGCAATGTGTTCAGCCTGGTAGAGCACAAAATGTTGTTCCGAAACCGCTCCTACCGCTTTAAACTCGCCGTTTTCTACGCTTACGCCATTCCAGCTCTTGGGGGCCTCCTTTATACGGAGATAATAACCTGGCAAAAAATCGCCGACCACGGCTACGTAAAGTGCCGAGCCCACCAAGCAATCGGCCTAAAGTGGATCTACCCCTATTACCGAGATCCGCGCATGTGTAATTGAGGGGATTTGTTCGAGCAGTTTGGTCCAGTGAAGTCAGCAGAAGGCAATGTACCCGGCTGGAGCTGACCCAGGTAATTGATCACCACCATTTCAGACTGGCTGGGGTCGTAAGGAATGAAATTGGGTATAAGCGGTTCAAGTTCCAATCTGACCCCGATATTTCCCCCCATTTAGGGACTTTTTCTACAGCCGGAACGCCGTAATCACTCGACCCGAAAGTGGAGTGGTCAGTTTATAATAGAACGTCTGCGGAATAGCGACTTAAACCGCGTAGCTCCTGGGTTCGGAGTGCATTGCTTTGTTAGTCAACTCACCAAATATTTGAAATGATTGCGGTATATTTGGCGCCGCTATCAGTAAACAGATATAGGATTGCCCCAACATTTAACGCAACCGTAACCCAAAATACGGATTGGAATTCATTTTTTCGAGATTTGTGCCGCAATTTATTTTGAGCGTAGAACGCTCCAGGCCAGCCTCCGATCAAAGCAAATAAATGAAGCGTGCTTTCTCTCGTACGCCAATTATCGTTTTTTGCGGCGGACTTATCCATTGCATAAGTTAAAAAGGTTAATAGGCTTGCGATAACATATATGACAAGCAACTGAATCGGCAATCTACCGAATGCCGTTGCCAACACCATGAAAATACAAAAACTTAAAGTAAAAATTGAGCCAAGAATTCTTCGATTACCATTAGGCTTACCTCTGACTGCCTTGGATTGAGGATAAGTAATATTGGCAGCCCTCAACCTACCGTCTTTCTCTTTAGCCACCCGATAAACTATTAGATCACCATTTATGGGTCTACGTGCACGCCTTTCGAACGATTTCACATGAACAAACGCCCGGTCTCCTCCACCATTTGGCTCGACAAAACCGTAACCTTTTTCATCATTCCAATTTGTGATTTTTCCTTGGTACCGCACTATATGGCTCCTCAGAGTGGCTAACGC
>CAZING010000121.1:0-8486 GCA_964540505.1 uncultured Cellvibrionaceae bacterium
CAAGCCGCCGGCCTCGTCTTCACCAATCAGCTGAGCGTAAACGGCGCTTTTTAGGCCGCCGGTGCTGAAGCCCCAGCGCGCATCGAAACCTGCGAGTTGGTTGCCGGGCTCGTCGTCTATCGCCAAGCTGTCACCGCGATTATCCTTGCCGATTAACAGGTTAAAGAATGTGTTGGCATCGCGAGGCCGTCCGTCGCCGCCCCATTGAGCGGTGCGAGAAAGCCCGATTTCGAGTTGTGGCAGTGGTTTGAAGTTGACTCGAAGCCCCCAGAGGTTGGCGTCGGGGACGTGGCGATTTTCCTCTAATTCGCCCATGAAAGTGGTCAATTGCCAGGGGCCGAGCCAACTGAGCCAACGAGATTCGAACGGTTTAGCGTGATGTCTTTGAAGAAACAGTGCCGGGACCGGGCGTGCGTTGTTGGAAAGTATCAGGCTTGATTCCCAGCCCGGCCCCCACCACCGGTCGACAAGACCAAAGCCCAATGCCCAGTTGCCGGCTAAATAACTGATAAATGAGCCATCGGCGCGACTCTCTCTGTCATCGATGGGGTCGTGCGCATAGGTGCCTTTTATGTTGAACGCGAGTCTTTCGCCGACGAATTCCAAGCCGCCGGAGGCTTCAATGCTGTCTCGAAAATCGGTACCGAAGTAACCTATACCCGAAGGCGCGCTGCTCAAAGACAGCGAGTGGCGGCTGATGCTCGTTTTCGTTGCTTTGCGGACTTCGTGCAGCAAAAACCGATAAGACCACAGAGATTGCTCGTCGAGTTGCCTTGGGTCGACGGCGTCAAGCGAAGCTTTGATGTCGCTCCAATTGAGCGGCCAGGAGGTCGTTAGGATGCGGGCTACGCCCGAATCGTTCAACAAGTTTAAATGGTGTTTTACCCGCTCATCACCGGGATCTACCCAGGGTGAGGCGTAGGAGTTGACCGACATCAACACAAAGGCAATTGCGCCCTGGAAGATCGAAATTACTGTGCGAAAGATGGTGGCGAAAGATCTGCCTTTTAAAAAGTTGTGCGGCATGAACGAGACGACATCATTAGAAAGAAGTCGAGCATCTTAGGTTATTTTAAGGGTGAGTCAAACCTCTAAATACGCATTCGTTTGCTCTTATTTCAGCTGAAAGTAAGCCATTCGACAATCGAAGAGGGAAGTTGGGTCATTCAAAAAAGCCGCGAACTACGTGAGGCGGCTTTCTCTCAGTCGCAATCCTAAGGGCCGGATTTCGACTTAATTTCGGCACAGTGCACGCGCTGCGACACCGTATAAAAAGTCGTCACAGTTAAGCATTACCCATTTTTCTTTCGTAAGTCTTCTGACCCGAAATGGACGCCGTTCAACCAGGTTTGCAACACATTTTGCCAATAAGTATCTCCTGCGCGATTTGTGTGCTGAGTAATGAATTAGTGCTAGGCGATGAGGTGGACGTTAAACTGGCGCGTAATGATAAAGTTTTACGCGTAATCACCTAGACACTCCACACTGATTCCCTTATTTTGGCCGAGCTATGCCCAATGGGGCAGGGATAATAACATTGACAAATCTTTAACCAACGGACAGTCGGTTGAAACATTGAACGGTAAACAGGGGGTAGTATGTCTTCTTTGAGTCGCGAAATCGGTACAGTCAAGTGGTTCAATAACGCGCGGGGTTACGGGTTTATCACCCGCGGTGAAAACCAGCCCGGCGATATTTTTGTACATTTTCGCAACATCCGTGGTGAAGGGTATCGCTCGTTGGCCGAAGGCCAGGAAGTGGAATTCAGCCTGCAAGAAGGTGAAAAAGGCCTCCAGGCCGAAGACGTCGCCTGCGTGTAATTCGCGCCGTCTCTCAGTGTAAAAGACGCGGGCCGACAGGCCTTAGATGGGCGCGCCGACCAGCCATTTTTTGGGGCCTGTCGGCGCGTTTACGCATCCGGTGCTTCGACCGGCGTCACCCGAATCAGTAAGCCCAATCTTGGGTGGTCTAGGTAATGAAGCTCGGTGCTGCGCATGCGTCGCGCTTGTTTTAGTGTGACGATCTGGTTGACCCGATAAGGCGCAGGCGCGGCCTCTGGCCACATCGTTTGCGAACTGTTAAACCCGCCGTTAAGTGTTTGGCCCGCTACAGCGGCGCCGTAGAGGCTGGTGTCGCTTGGGGCCTGAATGTCGCGCGCGGCCAACGGCAGGTCTTTGATATCGGGTTTGATCGAAGCATGATGCGACGAGAATTCGACAGGCGGGGTCGGCAGGGCAGGCCAATGTTCAGACGGCTGGCCGTAGTTGGGTACAAATTGCGTTAGCCATAAATTGGTGCGCAAATGAATGTAGCGGCTAAGATAAAGCGTTAGGGATCCTTCCAGTTCGTGATGTTCGCCGTAAAGGTTACCTCCGCTTATAATCAGCGCCGGCGCTTCGTTTTGCGGTGTCAGCGCCTGGTGCCAATGGCGGTGGTATAACACCCGCAATTCGGAGGCGCGGTTGAGTGCTCGGGCGATCGCGGTCAGTTTCCGTTGTTTGTCGGGCAGATACACAAACTCAGCGGGCGCGTCGCTTGGCGCCGGGTCTGACGAAAGGTCGCTAGGTGAGCGTTCAGATGCCGGTTTGCTCGGGGCTTCAATCGGTGGTTCGGCCGCAGCACCCGCGCCATAGCGCTCGAGCAATTCATCGGAAAGCCGCCAACGCTCGGCCTCATCGCCTGCGGGGCTTTGCTGCATCATTTCCGCCAATTGCTCGGCGTCGACCAGCCGCTGCCAAGGGTATGGGTAGGCCAAAGCGACATCTTTCGGCCAGCGCTCGGGGTCGTTCTGGCTCGCCTGCTCGAGGCGCTCGAAGATAATCAGTTCAACTTCGTAGAGTTTTTGGGTGTTATTCTGGCTGTTTTGGGCCGCAGCCGTGGCCGCGCTCGTCAGATACAAACAAAACAGGCTCGAAACGAGTTTTCTAAACATGTTGCTGAGGCCTTGTTGTTATAAAAGGTTCGCTTCGTCGATGTCAGCGGTCGAACACTATTTTTGTGTTCATTTTCTGCATTGCGCGCGCGTCACCGCTTTTGTCGTGCGCCGTAACGACTGGCGCATTTAGGCAAATTCTCGTTGGGTTCTTGCTCAATCGTTAACAGCCTTTTTCGTAGTCGCCTGCCCAAAGCGCAGGTGGCCCGCGGAGTCATTAGGCCACTAAGGATAGCAGCAGTTGATGGGTTGCTTTAATGCGGGCATCGGTAGTTGCCATCTCGTGTCGAAATTTAAATAAAGTGGCGCCTTCCAGACGGTACTTTTGTGGTTGCGATTGCACCAGCGCCACGATTTTCAGCGGATCGACAGAGGTTTTCTCGGCAAACTCGATACGCCCATGATCTTTGGTGGCTTCCAGTTTAACTATGCCGAGCTCGTTTGCCAGCAGTTTCAAGCGTGTGACCCGAATCAGGTTTTTAGTGGCGTCTGGCAAAAGACCGAACCGGTCGATCATCTCCACTTGAAGCGCTTCTAGCTCTGCCTCGTCGGCGACGTTGGCCAAGCGTTTATAAAGTATTAAGCGGGTGTTCACATCGGGTAGGTAATCGTCTGGGATCAGCGCCGGAATGCGCAAATTAATGTCGACGCCTGAGACCGGGTTTTCGTTAAGGTCGACGATTTTGCCGCTTTGAATCGCTTTTACCGCCCGGTCGAGCATTTCCATGTACAACGAAAAACCAACCGCGTGAATTTGCCCGCTCTGGTCTTCACCGAGCAGTTCCCCGGCGCCGCGAATTTCCAAGTCGTGGGAGGCCAGCATAAAGCCGGCACCGAGATCTTGCGACTCCTCTATGGCTTTTAGGCGTTTGTGGGCGTCGTCGGTCATGGCTTTGGCGTTGGGCGTAAGCAAATAAGCGTATGCCTGGTGGTGAGAGCGCCCCACGCGGCCGCGCAACTGGTGCAGTTGCGCGAGCCCGAATTTGTCGGCGCGCTCGATCACTATAGTGTTGGCGGTTGGCACGTCTATACCGGTTTCAATAATTGTCGAACACACCAACACGTTAAAGCGCTTGTGGTAAAAATCGCCCATGACCGCTTCCAAGTCGCGTTCACGCATCTGCCCATGACCCACACGCACACGCGCCTCTGGGATCATTTCGGACAGTTCTCGGGCGGTCCTCTCGATGGTTTGCACTTCATTGTGCAAGTAGTAGACCTGCCCGCCGCGCATGATCTCGCGAAGCAGCGCCTCTTTGACCGTGGCTTTGTCGAACTCGCGCACAAAGGTTTTAACCGACAACCGCTTGGCCGGGGGCGTGGCTATGATCGAAAGGTCCCGTATCGCGTGCATCGCCATATTCAATGTGCGCGGGATGGGCGTTGCGGTCATCGTCAGTATGTCCACTTCAGCGCGCATCGCCTTCAGCGCCTCTTTTTGTCGCACGCCAAAGCGGTGCTCCTCATCGATAATGACCAAGCCCAAATCGGGGAATTTCAAATCGCCCTGGAGGAGGCGATGGGTGCCGATGAGAATGTCGACTTTGCCCTCGGCGACACGTTTTTGAATGGCCGTTGTGTCTTTTGCGGATCGAAACCTGGATACCACATCTACGGTCACGGGCCAGTCGGAGAAGCGGTCTTTAAAGTTTTCGTAATGTTGCTGGGCCAACAGAGTCGTAGGCACCAAAACCACTACTTGGCGGTTGTTTTGCACCGCGATGAAAGCCGCGCGCAGGGCAACTTCGGTTTTGCCGAAACCCACATCGCCGCAGATCAGGCGGTCCATCGGGCGATCGCTGCGCATGTCGCGGCGTACAGCTTCAATGGCTTCGTGTTGATCGGGGGTTTCCTCATACGGAAAGCTCGCCGCGAACTGCTGGTAACTGTCGGCGTCCCGGTAGCTGAAGCCTTTTTTTGCCTTGCGTCGGGCGTAGATTTCCAGCAACTCCGCAGCCACGTCGCGTATCTTCTCGGCGGCTTTACGCTTGGCCTTCTGCCATTGGTCGGAACCTAAACGATGCAAAGGCGCGCTCTGCTCATCGCCGCCAGTGTAACGGCTGATCAAATGCAGGTTGGCCACGGGCACATAGAGCGTGGATGCATTGGCGTATTCCAGCACGAGAAACTCATCGACCTGATCGCCGACCGTCAGCGTTGTCAGGCCGCGATAGCGGCCAACACCGTGGTCGAGGTGAACCACCGGTGCGCCGATTTTCAGTTCCGTGAGGTTTTTAATGACATTTTCCTGGTCGTCGGGCGTGCTGCGGCGTCGACGAACCTGGCGGACCCGGGTGCCGTAAAGTTGCGCTTCAGCGATGATCGCGAAACCGTCGTCGGGGGCTTCAAAGCCCGCTTCTAGGGGGGCGACAGTAATCGCAATCCTAGACCCCCCACGAACGAAATCGTCGATGTTGGCAAGCGGCTCGGGCGTGACACCAATATTTGCCAACTGCTCCAGCAATGTCTCCCGTCGTCCCGATGACTCCGCGCAGAACAGCACTCGGCGGTCGCTGGTCATTAGGTAGGTTTCAAGCTTGGCCAAGGGCTGGGGCGCTTTCGCATCGATATTGAGTTCAGTCGGTGGTTTGCAAGCGAAGTTGGATTTGCCCTTGGCGGGTTCCACTTGGCCGGCCACAAGAGTGATGCGCGCAAGCGGTTTAAGCGCGGTAAAAAGCTCGACCACAGACAAAAACAGCTCCTGAGGCGCGAGAATTGGCCTGCGCAGATCGCCGCGGCGGCTTTCGTACCTTTCGGTGGCCTCGCGCCAAAATTTCTCAATGTTGGTTTCAAGTTCACCGGCGACAAACACCGTGGTCCGCTCGTTCAGGTAATCCAAGAGACTGGCGGTTTGGTCAAAGAATAAAGGTAGGTAGTACTCGACACCGGCGGGCGATAGCCCGGCCGCGACGTCTTCGAATACCGGACAGCCGCGCGCATCGCCTTCAAAGCGCTCGTACCAGGTCGCTTTAAAGCGCGCGATTGAACGGGCATCGTTCGGGCATTCCTTGGCGGGCAGTAAATCTATGCTCTCAACCTGGGCGATGGTTCTTTGGGTTTCGGTGTCGAACGTGCGCAGAGTATCGACTTCGTCATCAAACAATTCAATACGAAAGGCGTGTTCGCCGCCCATAGGGAAGACATCCACCAGCGCCCCGCGCACCGCAAACTCCCCATGTTGAATGACGGTATCCACATTCCGGTAGCCGGCGCTGACCAGCTGGGCCGTAAACGATTGAGTCCCTAAAGTGTCACCCACCTTAACCAATAAGCTGTTCTGGCGAATGTAGTAGGCTGGCGCTATTCGTTGGGCGAGCGTCGCGGCGCTTATGACCACTATGCATCTTTGGCCCTGGGAGAGCTGATAGAGCGTGCGCATTCGGGCCGAGATAATGTCCTGGTGCGGCGAAAAGGTATCGTAGGGCAGGGTTTCCCAGTCGGGAAAATGCAAGACCGGCGGCATATCGTCTTTGCCTGCGGCATAAAGCGCCATGTCGCGCTCGAGCTGATCCGCCTCCACGGTCGAGCCGCACACCACGAGCGCCGAAGAGGGCAGGTGACGCGCTGCCTCGACAATCGCCATAGCCGCGCTGCTGCCCGGTAGGTTCGCCCAAACGATCTTATCGCCAATACGGGTAGGCAGTGGAGGTTCGAGAATAGAACAATCGAATTGAACAAGAGTGTCGGACATGCTGGATCGCTTTTTACGCTGCGGGCAACGGAATGAAAAGGCGGGCTATTCTAACCAGCGAATCGGCGCTTGGCGACCGCTAATCGGGGGTACGTCCTCGTTTTGTGGCGACCCTCGGAGCCGGTTTCGACCATAAGGCGCGCTTTTCAATGCGACCGGCGTCCGCGCGGCGAGTGTTAGGGAAAGAAAGTTTTCCGCGCCTCTGGAGTTATCGGTCAGCGATCTCTATAATTACGCCGTTTTTCAGGTGCGAGTTTTAAAGAGGGCCTCGGGCGATATAAAGGGGCTTTTATTTAGTTTTCTTGGCGACAATGGGCCCGATCGCGTTAGCCCCGACCCATACCGTACTGCAACTTTCAGATGTGTGTGTTTTTGCCAGTCCCATCTGCCCAAACAAATCACTCAACATTTTCTGCTGGGCCGAACGTGTTCGCAAAGCGGATGTATTTTGAGTTGTGAAATTGCAAAATTCCCACAGCTCATTGCGCCGGTCAGGTCACTAGCCGCCGGGCACTGAGCTGGGTAGATCGCTTTATAACTACAGTACTAGGCATAGAAGTATGATTAATATCCGCAAAGGGTTGGATTTGCCCATCACAGGCGAGCCCAGGCAAGCCGTCGAGGAGGGTCCGAAAATTCGCTCGGTTGCCCTGGTCGGTTTCGACTACCACGGTATGAAACCGACTATGGCAGTGGTAGAGGGCGAAAAGGTCAAGTTAGGGCAGGAATTGTTCGCAGACAAGAAAAACCCCGGGGTGATCTACACCGCGCCTGCCGCAGGTACGGTTTCGGCGATTCACCGGGGCGCCCAGCGCGTTTTTCAGTCTGTGGTGATCGATATCGAAGGTAATGAGTCGGTCTCCTTCAACCAGTACGGGGCCGATGCACTCGCCACATTATCGCGCGAGACGGTACAAAAAGATCTGGTAGCTTCCGGTATGTGGACAGCTTTTCGAACCAGGCCTTTCAGCAAAGTTCCCGCGGTTGAGACGGTCCCGCACTCGATTTTTGTCACCGCGATGGACACCAACCCGCTGGCGGCTGACCCCGCGATAATCATCGATGCCGACGCCAGTTCATTCGAGCAGGGTCTGACCCTGCTCACGCGCTTGACCGACGGTAAGATATACGTGTGTCAGGCGCAAGGCGCGAGCATTCCAAGCGGCTCCAACAGCGCCGTCAGCGTGCAATCCTTCGGCGGTGTGCACCCTGCGGGCAATGCCGGCACCCATATCCATTTCTTGGACCCGGTCAGCGCGCGTAAAACCGTCTGGACAATCGGCTACCAAGATGTGATCGCCATGGGCAAGTTGTTCACCACCGGGCGTCTGCACACCGAGCGGGTGGTATCGCTCGCAGGGCCGCAGGTTTCGAGCCCTCGACTGGTTCGTACTCGCTTAGGGGCGAGCCTCGACGAGTTAACTGCCGGTCAACTCAAGCCAGGCGAAAGCCGTGTCATTTCCGGCTCGGTCTTTGGCGGACGATCGGGCACTACGGCCGTGCGCTACCTCGGTCGCTACCACACTCAGGTGAGTGTCTTGGCCGAAGGCCGCGAGCGGGAATTTCTGCATTACTTGCGCCCGGGCACCAACAATTTTTCGGTGTTGCCGATTTTTATCTCCAAACTGATGAATAAGCAATTCGCATTCACCACATCCACCAATGGCGGCGAGCGAGCAATGGTACCGGTGGGTTCCTACGAGAAAATCATGCCGCTCGACATACTGCCCACGCAATTGTTGCGTTCGCTCATTGTGGGCGACTCCGACACTGCCCAGAAGTTAGGCGCATTGGAGTTGGATGAAGAGGATCTGGCATTGTGCAGTTTTGTCTGCCCAGGCAAATACGAATACGGACCGATTT
>CAZING010000122.1:0-5727 GCA_964540505.1 uncultured Cellvibrionaceae bacterium
CACGCGGGCGGGCCTTTTAACCTCACCGCTTCGCGATCGTTTCGGCATAGTTCAGCGCTTGGAATTTTATCGAGTCGAAGACCTCACCCAGATCGTTATGCGCTCGGCGGCGATTTCGGGTGTGACAATCGACCGGGGTGGCGCGAGCGAAATCGCTCAGCGTTCGCGCGGCACCCCCCGAATCGCCAACCGTTTATTGCGCCGGGTGCGCGATTATGCCGAGGTAAAAAGCGACGGTGCGGTCAGCCACGAAGTGGCGGACGCGGCGTTGAATATGCTGAATGTGGATGCCTTAGGCTTCGACCATATGGACCGCAGGTTGCTGTTGGCGTTGATTGAGAAGTTCGCCGGCGGACCGGTGGGGGTCGACAGCCTCGCGGCCGCGATCAGCGAAGAGCGCGATACCATTGAAGATGTGATCGAGCCCTATCTGATTCAACAAGGCTACCTGCTTCGCACGCCGCGAGGGCGCGCGGCAACGCAGCTCGCCTACGACCATTTCGGTCTTCCGAGCGGCGCGGCGCTGGGCGCGCGCCCAAGCGGGGACCTGTTCTCCGACTGATGCCTCGTTATGGCCGTTGGCGCGGGCTCTGAAACGCGTTAACAACCCTATTGCCGACACCGGCAAAGCTTGCCGTGTGAAAGTCGGGCGGTCGGGAACCTCAAAGCGAGATCTGACTCGAAGCTTGCGTCTTCTTATATAAAGAATGTTATGATCCGCAGGCCTTTAAAACCCGCAGCAAACCTGTTTGAAAGTTGTTGCTTGCCCAATGATTTCCCGCCCAACTCCCGTTGTATAAGGATTCCTAATAAAAAATGAATCAAGCAGAACCTCTTTCTATTTTGCATTTGATCGCCAACGCCAGTTTGCTGGTGCAGTTGGTGATGTTGCTGTTGCTTTTGGCGTCGGTGGTCTCCTGGGCGATGATTGTTCAGCGAGGCCTGTATCAGGCTCGGGTGCGCAAACGGTTTAAAGAGTTTGAGCGCAAATTCTGGTCGGGAATTGACCTCACCCAGCTGTACAAGCAGGGGAATAATCAAGCCAACAACGGCGAAACCGAAGGTATCGAAAGTATTTTTAGAGCCGGTTTTAAAGAGTTCTCCCGCCTTCGTCAGCAAGCCCACACCGATAAAGAATCTGTCATGGAGGGTACCGAGCGGGCAATGCGCGTGGCGCGCGCACGCGAGGAAGAAAAGCTCGAGGCCAACCTGCCGTTTCTTGCCAGCGTCGCCTCTGTCAGCCCTTATGTGGGTTTATTCGGCACGGTCTGGGGAATTATGAATTCGTTTCGCGGGCTCGCCAACGTCCACCAGGCGACCCTTGCGACTGTGGCGCCGGGTATTTCCGAGGCGCTTGTGGCTACTGCCATGGGGTTATTTGCGGCAATTCCCGCGGTGCTCGCCTATAACCGCTTTGCGGCAACCGCCGAACTGCTGGCGGGCAACTTTGTCACGTTTTCGGAAGAGTTCTCATCTATTTTGCATCGCCAGATGCACGTCACCACCAATCAAACTTAAGGTCGTTGGGTAAGCGAGTATGGCCGGTAAAAAACGCAAACCCATGGCAGAGATCAACGTCGTTCCATATATAGACGTGATGCTGGTGTTGCTGGTGGTTTTTATGGTCACCGCGCCTTTGCTGATGCAAGGGGTGAGGGTGGACCTGCCTCAAGCGCCGTCGGCACCGGTTGAAAACGACGAAGAGCCCTTGATCGTATCGGTCAAACCCGATGGCAGTTACTATTTGAATCTGGGGCAGCAGCAAGAGACGGCCAAGCCGCTCGCCGAAATCACCGACACAGTCGGTAAAATTTTGCGTCAGAAGCCGCAAACTCAGGTGTTGGTTTGGGGCGATACGACTGTACCTTATGGTGTGGTGGTCAGCTTAATGACACAACTGCAAACGGCGGGCGCCGAATCGGTTGGGCTGGTGACGGATCCGCCGGAGTTCTGATGCGTCGGACTTACTGCGGCCTGTCAAAAAGTTCTGTTGCACTAAGCGTCTGCCTGCACGCTATGTTGCTGTCGGTGTTGTTTCTCGGCTGGGAGGCGACCCCCGAGAAAAAACAAATCGTCAAACCCAATTTCGTGCAAGCCAAACTGGTGCAAGCGACACCCCAAACAGCAGCCAAAGTGCCGGTTGAGAATAAGCCAAACGTGGTGGACTTAACCAAAAAGCGCGAACAACAAGAGCGTCTGCGTGTTGCCGAAGAACAAAAAAAGAAACAGGCGCAGCAGCGCAAATTAAAAGAGCAGCAAGAGCGCGAAGCCAAACAAAAAGCTGAACAACAACGCAAGCGCGAAGAGGCCGAGCGAAAAAAGCAAGCCGAAGCCGAGGCCGAACGCAAACGTTTGCAACAACAGCGCGAACAGCAACAACGCGAACAACAACAACGCGAACAGCAACAGAAGGAGCAGGCGCTTGCCGAAGAGCGCGCAGCGCAGTTGGAACAGAGTTACAAGACCACCGCGCAAAGCTATATGGCCGCGATTGCCGAGCGTATTGAACGAAATTGGAACCGCCCGCCTTCGGCACGAAACAACATGCAGTGCGAGCTGCTTATTAAGCTCGTGCCCACCGGTCGGGTGATCAACGTAGACGTGATTAAAAGCAGTGGCAACGAACAGTTTGACCGCTCGGCCGTGCAAGCCGTGCGCCGGGTCGAGCAGTTCCCAGAGATTCAAGGCATGCCCAGCGAAGTGTTTGAACGCTACTACCGGGAACTCACTTTGGTTTTCAACCCACAGGATTTAAGGCAGTGAAACAAGCTCTATTGTGTGTACTATTTTGCGTGAGTCTTATCGGCAAAGCGCACGCAGGTTTAACGATTGAAATCACCTCGGGGGTCGATAACCCAACGCCGATTGCCGTGGTGCCTTTTGCCGGTACCAACGGCTTGCCCGAAGACATTCAAGCCGTTGTGTCTGCAGATTTGACGCTAAGCGGTTTATTCAGGTCCATTCCGAAAACCGACATGCTGGCGCACCCGAAGTCCCAGGCGGAAGTGTTCTACCGAGATTGGCGAATGTTGGGGGCCTCTTATCTTGTCATAGGCCAAATGAGTCAGGCGGCGGGTCGCTACACGCTTCAGTTTGAACTTTACGATGTGATTTCGCAGCGTAAAGTGTTCGAGAAACGCGTCGCCGGCGGTGTCGGTCAGTTGCGCGACATGGCCCACGGGGTCAGCGACGCCATATTCGAAGCCGTGACCGGTATCCGTGGCGCGTTCTCAACGAAAATTATTTACGTCGAAGATTTGAATAAACCGGGCCCCGGCCGATACCGCTTGGTTTATGCCGATGCCGACGGCGCTCGCGATCGGGTCTTGTTTCAATCGAGCGAGCCGCTGTTGTCGCCTACTTGGTCTAACGATATGAGCAAAGTTGCTTACGTTTCATTTGAAACGTCGCGCCCGGCGGTGTTCATCCAAGACCTTAAAACCGGACAGCGAACACAAATGACCGATTTTAAAGGGCTCAATGGCGCGCCCGCTTGGTCGCCGGATGACAAGACCTTGGCCATGGTCTTGTCGAAAGATGGCAATCCGGAAATTTACACAATGGACATTCAGTCCCGTCGAATGCAGCGCATCACCAACCATTTTGCGATCGATACCGAGCCTAACTGGAGCGCCGATGGGCGATCCATTATATTTACCTCCAACCGCGGCGGCAGCCCCCAGATTTATCGGGTGACGGTTGCCAGTGGACAGGTCGAGCGTTTAACCTTCGAGGGTGACTACAACGCGCGATCCAGAGTGTCGCCAGACGGTGAAAGTCTGGTGATGGTGCATAGACGCGACGGCGTATTCCACATTGCGTTACAGTATTTAAAAACCGGTGATCTTAGAATTCTCACCGAGACGCATTTGGACGAATCGCCTAGCATCGCTCCCAACGGAGCTATGCTACTATACGCGACCAAGCACCTTAACAAAGGCGTGCTCGCAGCGGTATCCATGGACGCTGGTGTGAAGTTTCGGTTGCCGTCGAAACAAGGGGATGTTCGCGAGCCAGCCTGGTCGCCGTTCATCAACTAAAAAACCTGGCGCACGTTCTTTCGGGGCCATGCGTTGGCTTTGGCTGCCAGAAGGCGCTTACTTAATCGACCAACATCGGCTAAGACGGCGCCTTTCTTGCAATATAAAGGCTTCGAGTTGCCCCGGGTTAATTGTTCGGGTAGACACCTGAAATATGGTTTTCTAAACTCAGTTGCTGTTCTCTAAATGCTCACCTAGGAGTGATAACAATGTTAAATGCGTTAAAAAAGTTTGCTGTTTTGGCAGTTGTTTTGGGGTTGATGTCCGGCTGTTCCAGTAATAAAGCCTCAGACGACATGTCCGATACTATGGACACGTCTGGCAGCAGCGGTGTTGCGATTGAAGACACCAGCGTAGAAATGGAAGATGACAACGTGATGGCTAACGTCCCCACTGTTTTTTACTTCGAGTTTGACTCGGCGGTGCTGTCATCTGAAGCGCGCTCGGCTTTGTTGCTGCACGCGCAAGACCTGAAAAACTCTGGCGAATCTGTGCGTCTTGAAGGTCATGCGGATGAGCGCGGCAGCCGCGAATACAACATGGCCTTGGGTGAGCGTCGTGCCAACGCGGTTCGCGATTTCCTGGTGCTCCAAGGTGTCAGCCGCTCACAGCTTGAAACCGTCAGCTATGGCGAAGAGCGTCCAATCGAAACCGGTAGCAGCGCATACGCTTGGTCTAAAAACCGTCGCGTTGAATTAGCCAAATAACTGATATCGGGCAAGAATGCTGAATTTCAGAACAACACTGGTCGCCATAGCCGCTATGGCGGCCAGTTCACTTTGTTACTCTCAAGCGGAAATCGTAGACTCGAAACCGATCGGCCGTTCGCCGGGTGTGGTTTCAGCGCCTTCGCCCAGCTCCGCGCCTGCGGCCGATAACACGGAGCTGTACTTTCAGTTGCAAATGTTGCAACAGGAAGTGCAACTATTGCGCGGATTGATGGAAGAACAAGCCCATGAAATCCGAAATCTTAAACAGCGACAGCTGGAAGATTATGTGGATTTGGACCGAAGGCTGAGCGAGCTCAATAACGCCAAGCCTGCGGCGAGCTTACCCGTTCCGTCCAGCCCCGTAACGCGGGCCAACGCGCGCTCAGACGCCAATAGCACGCAGACACTGCCCTCCGCAGCCGGCGGAGCTTCTCCGGAAGATGAACTCACCACTTACGACAAAGCCGTTCGCCTGATTATTAAAGAGAAAGAGCTCGATCAGGGCAGCGAAGCGATGCAGGCCTATATCGACCAGTTTCCAAACGGCGTCTACCTGAGCAACGCCCAGTATTGGATCGGACAGGTCGCTTATATTCAGGGCAACCTGGAAACGGCGAAGACGTGGTTTTCCGAATTGTTGCGGGTGAACCCCGCCAGCCAAAAGGCACCCGAAGCAAAATACAAACTCGCCACGGTGCTGCACAAACTCGGCGACAACGCCGAGGCGAAAACACTTCTGATGGATGTCGCCGCGACAAGCAGCTCTGCGGCTCGCTTGGCCCAGGAATACCTGCGCAACAACTTCAATTAGCGGCGGTTTGCGCCGTCTTCGAAACAAGTTAACGGGTTAATCGGCTGCGCCTTAACCGCAGCGCCCCAATACGCTTCAGCCCAATAATCGTCGCGGGCCGAATATTAGAATAAAAAGTCACCCCCGGACCATCTGTAATTTGGTACTCTCTCAAGCGGTGGTAAAG
>CAZING010000122.1:5827-8447 GCA_964540505.1 uncultured Cellvibrionaceae bacterium
GGCATGAGTTTATGGAGAACCTAGAGCATCTTCTCTATTGGCGTGGTATTGCCGATACCTATTTTAATTATCGGGGAGAGAAGGTTGGCGTCAGTCTGGAAAACCGCCTGCGACTGTTGCGGGCGATGGGGGTGGACACCGAATCGCCGGAAGAGGTCGCGCAACAGGCCTACACGCTCGATGTAGCACCTTGGTTAAAGTGGCTGGCGCCTATGTCGCTGGTCGATGCGGTCGAAGGCGCGGGGTTTCACATTAACCTGCGCCCGGGTGAGCTGAATGGCGACTTTCGGTACACCGTTCAGCTGGAAACCGGCGCCACCAAATCCGGTCGTTTCTCGGCCGCGGAGTGCCCCGAAATCGGTGACTATCAGTACCAGGGCGAGCGTTACAGCCGGCGTGTGGTGGCGATGGAAAGATTGCCCGCGGGTTATCACGAGTTGTCTGTCACTGGTACGCGCGACGGTGTTATCGAGACGCAAACGAGTCGCCTGGTGGTGGTCCCAGAGCAGGCTTACACGCCAAATTGGGTGCTGGATAAAAAGCGCCCTTGGGGAGTTATTGTTCAGCTTTATACTTTGCGCTCGGCGCGCAACTGGGGCATTGGCGATTTCACCGATCTGAAACTTTTGATTGAAGAGGCCGCCAGCGCCGGCGCCGATATGGTCGGCCTCAACCCTCTGCACGCACTGCGCGCACCGGTCGAGCACCACTGCAGCCCCTACAGCCCGTCCGACCGGCGGTTTCTCAACCCGCTTTATATCGACCCGGAAATTGAACCCGAATTTAATCACAACCCGAAAACGCTTTTGCCTTTTCTGGTGCGTTTGCGCGCCGCCGATAAAGTCCCCTACGCGGCGGTGGCAAGGGTGAAAACCACGGTGTTTCGCGAGATGTACGCGGTCTTTGTCAACAACGAGCTCGAACACCACACCTCGCGCGCCAAAAAGTTTCTGAATTTCGTGCAGGATTGCGGTCAGGCGTTAACCGATTTTTGCCTCTATCAGGTGCTGCAAGAGGTCACCGGCCAGCAGATTGAACAACTCGACGAGGCCCAGAGACAAGATGCGCTCGCGCGTTACGCCGAGCGTGTTCAGTACGAGGCTTACTTACAGTGGCTCGCCACTGAACAGCTCGAAGCCTGTCAGCGCTATGCCAAAGAGCTGGGGATGCGCATCGGTTTGATGCGAGACCTCGCCGTTGGAGCCGACGGCGGCGGCGCCGAAGTCTCCACAAATATGGCGCTCTTTTGTCGCGATGCTGCAGTGGGCGCACCGCCCGACCCACTTGCCGAAAAAGGCCAAAACTGGGGGTTGCCGCCGATGGATCCGGCAACGCTTCGGCTCACCAATTTCGAGCATTTTATTACGCTGTTGCGCGCCAACATGAGCCACTGCGGGGCGCTTCGGATCGATCACGCGATGAGTCTGATGCGCTTGTGGTGGTGTCCGCCCGGGCACACCGCCGACTTTGGCGCTTATGTTTTTTATCCTTTCCGGGAATTGCTCGGCTTGCTGAAACTCGAGAGTGTGCGCAACCGATGTATGGTGATAGGCGAAGATATGGGTGTGGTGCCGCCCGAGTTTCGCGAGGCGCTTTACCGCGGTCATATATTCACCAATAAGTTGTTTTATTTTGAAAAAAACCAGGACGAAAGCTTCAAAGCCCCCGGCGAATATGAAGCCCACTCTTTGGCTATGTTGACCAACCACGATGTGCCGACGCTTGCGAGCTGGTGGCGGGGCTCCGACCTTCAGCTTCGTCAGTCGCTCAATTTGCTGGTAGACGGCGCCGATTACGAGGAGGTGCTGGTCAGCCGCGACCGCGAGAAGGTGCATCTGCTCGAGTGGTTGGAAAAGCTGGATCTGGTAAAGCGCGAGGATTTTGCCAAACTGACCAGCGAGCCTTTGACTCACGAGCTCGCCTTTGCGATTCTCCGCGGCGTCAGTCAGTGCGCCTCGCAAATTTTCGTTGTTCAACTCGAAGACCTTGAGTTGCTGGATGAGCCGGTGAACGTGCCCGGCACCAGCTACCAATACCCCAACTGGCAACGCAAATTGGCGGTTCCGCTGGAAATGCTGTTTGCCGAAGACCGCGTTCAAGCTTTGCTGAATGCCATCGCTATGGAACGTTCGTAACCGGAACAATAGGAACTCGAAGTGACTGAAGAATTCTCGTTAATTAGCCGAGCTCAAGTCGATGCGCTCGTCAACGCCGATTGTGATGATGTGTTTGCTCTTTTGGGTATGCACGCATGGGGGGCGGGCGAAAACCAAGACGGTTTCGTGCTCCGAGCCTATTTCCCGGGAGCCACAGAGGTGGTGGCGGTCAGCTCGGACGAAACGCGCGATATTGTTAAGCTCGGTTTAATTCGAGATGGCGTGTTTGCCGCCTGGGTAGACGTTGAAGAGGCTTTCGCCTACAAATTTCGCGTCTGCTACGACGATTGGCAAGAAGTGCGCGAAGACCCTTATCGCTTTGCCAGCACCTTAGACGAGACCGACGTGTACCTGTTCAGCGAAGGCACCCATGAGCGCCTCTACGACTGGATGGGCGCGCACTTGTGGGAAGTCGACGGCATTCGCGGGACGCGCTTTTGTGTCTGGGCACCCAATGCCCGCAG
>CAZING010000123.1:0-8410 GCA_964540505.1 uncultured Cellvibrionaceae bacterium
ACGAAATGGCGTGTTTCGCGCCAGTAATAAAGCCTTCGTTAAAAAACGCGCTGGTAATGGCTAATTGAGAAATTGAGAGGTCGCGATGTTTCAAGTGGGTGCGATGATAATCACTTTAAAGCGCAAAAGTAACCGCGATTGTCCGGGCTTTTGACAATTTCTTTTGGCCGATGGAAATTTCTGCGTAACGGGCTTTCTGCGACAAAGCCGTTTACAGAAGAAGGTTTGGTCGCTTCCCGCCATTGGCTCCCTGGATAACGCGTTAAGCAGCGCCCGAAAATAAACCAAACCGCATGGCACCACTAGGTGCCACTCAGTAGCCCATTTGTGGGTCTTCAAGAAAGTGCCGCATCTGGGCGTGCAGGCGTTCTAGCTCTAAAGTAATGTCTGCGCGGAGCTCATCGAGTTCTTCGCTTCGGTTAAGGGCAATGGCGTCTTCCAGTCGCTCGAGTAGCGCGGGCAAAGCGCAGGCGCCGAGGTTTGCCGATGCGCCTTTTAAACCGTGTGCCGCTTTGCTTATGGCGGTCAAATCTTCGCGCTGGAAGGCATCGTCCAAACGCTCGCGGATGCCCTCGGAATCGCGAAGAAACACCTCGATCAGGTGCGTCATTCTGTCGAGTTTGTAGCGCACCAGAGTAAACAACGCGCGGCGGTCCCAACAGAGTGTGGGCGGTTGCACAAAGCTCGCCCACCGGTCTTGAGCGTAGATTAACGGCGGCCTGTCATTCAGCCAGTAATTCAGCGTGTGCTCCAGCAGTTCCGCGTTGATGGGTTTGGCGAGGTAGTCATTCATGCCGGCGCTCAGGCATTTTTCGCGGTCGCCGGTTTGGGCGTTGGCGGTCATCGCAATGATGGGGATATTGGTCATTCGGCTATTGCTGGACTTTCGAATATGGCGCGTGGCTTCAAAGCCATCCATCACCGGCATTTGGCAATCCATAAGAATTAACGCGTAAGGGCGTTTCAGTTCGATGGATTCGTTAATCATCGCAAGTGCTTGTTGGCCGTCATTGGCGACGTCGACGCTGAAACCGAGGGCTTCTATGGTGACTTGGGCAACCTTTTGGTTGGTGTGGTTGTCTTCCACCAACAGTATTTTGGGTCGGCAGTCATCGTCTGTTGCAGCAGAGTGTCCGCTTTCTAGGCTTCCCTGGTCGGATAAAATCGCGTGAACCTTGCGCGCGAGCTCGAGCCCGCCGAGAGGCTGGTTGAGCCAGGCGCTGACGCCCAAGTGGGCCGAAGCTCGACGGTCGGAGTCGGTGAACGATTGGTTGAATATGACCAATTTTGGCGACAATTCCGGCAGGCGGGCATGCAGGTGTCGCGTTAAATCCATGCCGTTTAAGGTTGCTAGGTCGGCGTCCAAAAGGGCGAGGTCGAATCGTTTATCGTCTGTTAAAAGCAGGTTAAGCGCTTGTTCAGCGCCGCGACAAAAGCTGACGTTGGCGCCGAACTGCGCCAATTGCCGGGTTACCGCCAGGCCCGAGGGTTCGCTGTCGTTAACGACCAGAATATTGCGGCTGCCGAGATCGGGTCTGTCGGTTTGTGGCTCGTCGACGACACCGCACACTTTTAAAGATACGCTGAACTCGCTGCCTTCGCCCAGACGCGAGTTGACCGACACATCGCCGCCCATCAGCTGCGCCAGTTGACGGGTGATTGCAAGTCCAAGGCCGGTGCCGCTGTGGCTGCGAGTGCTGGAGGTATCCACCTGGGTGAATGCGTCGAACAGTTCACTGTGTTTCTCCGGCGCAATGCCCACGCCTGTGTCGAGCACACTCAACCATAAGGTCTGCTCATCGGACATACGGGCGCTGACCTTAATTTCGCCGGAGTTGGTAAATTTCAACGCATTGCCGATTAGATTATTCAGAATTTGGCGAAAACGCGAAGGGTCGAGCAGCAAAGGCGCGGCCAGTTGCGGTTCGACACTCATTAAAAGTGCGATATTTTTTTTCGATGCCTGGGCTTTAAATGACATCAAGACATCCGCAATTTCGCGCTCTACAGACACGGGCGAGGGCTGTAGTATCACTTTGCCCGTTTCCATTTTCGAGAAATCTAAAATGTCGTTGATAATATCGAGCAACGACTTTGCGCTGCTGTATGCGACACTCAGGTACTGCTTCTGTTCGTCTGTAATCGGTTCCGCCAAGGCCACGTCCAACATCCCGAGAACGCCGTTCATGGGGGTGCGAATCTCATGGCTCATATTGGCGAGAAAGTAACTTTTCGCGGCCAGGGCGTGCTTTAACTGGTCGTTTTGTCGGCGCAAGCGGTTGCGCAAGGTGACAAAAGAGTCGCACAGCAGCGTTAAACCTATGGCGCAGAACACAAACGAAGACCCGCCCGCCCAAAGCGCTGCGGTGTTTTCGGCTGTACCCAATAGCCATACTCGAATGGCTTGGGTCAAAAAGATGCCCACACCGACATACACACAAAAAAGGTTAAAAGCCCGGACACTGACGCGGAAGACACCGAACACCATGGTCAATAAGATCAGTGGGTAGGCGGCTTGCTCGAGGTTTTGCGAGATCGCGATCGCGACCATGGTGCAGCTTGAAGCCCAGTACATCTGCGGGAGACTTAAACCGGGGTCTTTGAACCTTAGGTTAAAACCCGAGAAAATCGTTGTTATAAAGCCGAGATTGACCAGCCAAAAGACGCCGAGGGCAAACACCAGCACAGGACCGGTCACAACCACTTGGTGGTTGGCATAAGATAGGGATAGCATGCCGGTCAGCACCGCGCCGCCCGCTGCGGCGAGCAGGGTATTCTTAAGACGGATCGCTTGCTTCTCGGCCTCGGTGCGCAACGCTTACTCACCCTTATTTTTGAGACAGTGGGCTCGACTCTTGCTGAGACTGTCGGTTATCTAGAGGCTGTTCGTGTGCCTGCTCGATCAAGTGTAACGACAGATTTTAGGCTTGTCGTTATTCTCGAGTATTTGAGCGCCTGTATCCTAGGTTTGGCATTTGTTTGATCTTGGCGCCGGTTGCCAGGCTCAAGTGTTACCCAAACCGATTTAATTTTGTAAAGGGTTCGGTAGTATGCGAACGACCAGCAAAAAAAACCCAACAGGAGGGGCGAGTTTGAACCGCATCTGCCAGATAGGCGGGGCATTGCTTGGGCTCTCGGCATTGACCTCGCAGGTTTACGCGCTCAGTTTTGGCTCGTTCGACGCGCGGGCGATGAGCATGGGCGGCGCGGGGGTGGCTGTGCCCAATCTCGCCACGGGCCAATTTTACAACCCCGCATTGCTCGCGCTGCACTCGGGCGACGAAGATAAAACCGGCGAAGGCCGGCACACGCTTCCCATGGTAAGCGCCCAATATTCCGATGCCGCGAAAATCGCGTGGCAGGCCGTGCACGACGACTTAGAGGGCGAGCTGAGTGCGGCCGTGCAGGCGTACAACGAGAACCCTGGGGCCGCAACTGCACAAGCCGGGGAGGCCGCCGCGAGAAACCTCGAAGAGGCGATGTCCGGGGTGCGCGGCGAGCCGATACTCGCGGATCTATTTGTCGGCTATTCGGTGACCGAGCCCGGCCATAAAGAAGGCGGCGCCTTTTTTATCGGCTCGCGGGGCGTAGGCGGTGGCGAGGCCATCATCGATCAAGACGACCTAGAGTTACTGGAAGATTATATCGAGGCGTTAGAATTTGTTCGCACGGCGGGCGTAAGCGGCGCTGCGCACCCACAGTTATTCAACGAAAGCGGTCGGTTGATCGACCCAGAGGAAGACATTATCTCGCGCGCCCGAGGCCAGGTGGGGGTGATCACCGAGATAGGTGTCAGCGCCGCGCGCGTTAAAAAATGGCGCGGCCAAGTGTTCTCATTCGGTGTGTCTCCGAAAGCCGTCAATGTGCGCTTGTACGATGATGAGTGGCTTTTCAATGACGGCGAATACCAAAGCACCGCAGACAACGAACAGGCTTTTTGGCGGTTTAACGCAGACTTGGGCGCTATATGGGCGCCGCGCGAATCCTTGTTGGTGGGGCTGACGGTAAAAGATATTGTGCCTATGTCGCGCGTGTCGGAGTTCGGTTATGAGTTTCGCCTTGAGCCGCGTTCGCGTTTGGGTATCAGCTACACGCAAGATAAATGGCTGGTCGGTTTGGATCTTGATCTCTACGCCAACCGCGCGTTTCTTGCCGGCGAGCGCCAGCACGAGGTGAGTGTTGGTGTTCAGTACGCAGCGTTTAAGCAGCTCAAGCTTCGGGCGGGGTATCGTGCCGACCTCAACGGCAACTTCGGCGACGCGCTCACCTTGGGCGCGGGCTTCTCTTGGTCTTTTCTGTCGCTCGATTTGGCATTCGCTGCCGGTAGCGACGACCATCAGGCCGCGCTGCAATTGGGCTTTGCGCACTGAGCACGGCCCCGTTTGACGGCCCTAGGCGCGGGCACGCGCGCCCGAAAGACGGGTGCTGTGTGTTACTCGTTTTTATTCAAAGTTTTCGGCGGGCAGTGAAAAGTCTGGGTGATTCGGTCGTCGTTTATCGAATGCAGGCGAACATCAAAGCCCCATAGTCTGTGGATGTGCTTTAACACCTCATTGGTGGACTGGGGCTCCAAAGGCTGGCGGTTGAATTGTTGGTGGTGCAGCGTCAAGGCGCGGTCGCCGCGAATATCCACCTCGTAAACCTGTATGTTGGGTTCTCGGTTGCCGAGGTTGTACTGCGCGGAAAGCGCCTCGCGCACGGCCAGATACCCCGAGTCGTCATGAATCGCGCTGACCCCGATGGTCGGGCTCTGGTCGTCATCCACTATGCAAAACAACTTCATGTCTCTCATCACCTTTGGCGACAGAAACTGCATGATGAAGCTTTCGTCTTTGAAGTTGCGCATCGCAAAATCCAAAGTCTCGATCCAATTGGACCCGGCAATGTCTGGAAACCAGCGTTTATCTTCTTCGGTGGGTTGCTCGCAAATTCGGCGCAAATCGACAAACATACTAAAGCCGAGCGCGTAGGGGTTGATGCCATTGAAATAGGGGCTGTCGTACGAGGGCTGATAGACGACGCTGGTGTGCGACTGCAGGAACTCCATAATAAAGCCGTCGGTTACCAGGTTGCGATCGTACATTTCGTTTAGCAGAGTGTGGTGCCAGAAGGTCGCCCAACCCTCGTTCATTACCTGCGTTTGACGCTGTGGGTAAAAATACTGGGCGATTTTACGCACGATACGAACCAGCTCTCTTTGCCAAGGTTCAAGCAAAGGCGCGCGCTTTTCGAAAAAGTACAATAAATTCTCTTGCGGCTCTTCCGGAAACCGCGCAGTTCTGGCCTCTTTGCGGTCGGTTTCGAGCGTTGGTATGGTGCGCCACAAGTCATTGACCTGACGTTGCAGGTATTCCTCTCGCTCGGCTTGGCGCGCTTGCTCTTCGTGCGCCGACACAGGGTGCGGCCGCTTATAGCGGTCCACGCCGTAATTCATAAGCGCGTGGCAAGAATCCAAAATGGCCTCAACCGTCTCGACACCGTACTTTTCTTCGCATTGCGACACGTACCGTTTGGCAAAAACCAGATAGTCGATAATGGACGAGGCATCGGTCCAGGTGCGAAAAAGGTAGTTGCCCTTGAAAAAGGAATTGTGACCGTAGCAGGCGTGGGCGATCACCAGCGCCTGCATGGTCATGGTGTTCTCTTCCATCAGGTAGGCGATGCAGGGGTTCGAGTTGATCACTATCTCATAAGCAAGTCCCATCTGACCGCGTTGATAGGACTGTTGCACGTTTAAAAACTGTTTACCATAAGACCAGTGGTTGTAACCCAAGGGCATGCCCACTGACGCGTAGGCGTCCATCATTTGCTCGGAGCTGATCACCTCGATCTGATTGGGGTAGGTATCGAGGCCAAACTCTTTTGCGATGGCGCTGATCGAGCGATCGTAGGCCTCGATTAGCTCAAAACTCCACTCAGAAGTCGTTGAAAGTGGCGTTTTCTCTAGGTTCATTACGCCACCTTTTTCTTAAATAGCTGCCGAAATACCGGATAGATGTCGGCGGCGCTTTGCAGTTGGCGCATCGCGAAGGTGTCCTGGAATGCTTCGCCCACTTTCTCATAAGACTCCCAAAGTGCCTGGTGGTCGCGAGCGGTAATTTCAATGTAGGAGAAATACTGAAGCTTGGGCATCAGTCGTTCTTGTAAGATTTTGTAGCAAATCGCCGAGTCGTCGTTCCAGTTGTCGCCGTCGGAGGCTTGCGCCACATAGATGTTCCACTGGCTGGGCGGGAAGCGCTGATCGATGATATCGTCGGTCATCTTTAGCGCGCTCGAGACAATCGTGCCGCCGGTTTCTCTGCTGTAGAAAAACTCCTGTTCGTCAACCTCCTTGGCGCTGGTGTGGTGACGGATGAACACCACCTCGGTTTTCTCGTAATTGCGCTGCAAAAACAAGTAAAGCAGCATGAAAAAGCGCTTGGCGACGTCTTTGGTAGCTTGGTCCATAGAGCCCGAAACATCCATGACGCAGAACATCACCGCACGAGAGCGCGGTACAGGCGTTTTGACATGGAGGTTGTATTTAAGATCGAAGTCATCGATCCAAGGTAAGCGGCCGATCTTGGCTTTTATTTGATTGATTTCATCTTCTATAAGTGCGCGTTGTTTAAGCGCTTCTGGGGTGGCCGCGTCTTCCAACGTTAACAATTGCGCTTCGAGCTCTTTGAGTCGACGCCGCTTGGAGCCCGACAAAGCAATGCGGCGAGCGTTAGCCGCGCGCAACGAGCGGACAATATTAATTTTTCCGGGGTTGCCTTCGTTGGATATACCCGCTCGATGGTATTTAAACTCGTCATCGCCAAGCAGCTGGCGCTTAACCAGATTCGGCAGCGCCAAGTCTTCGAACATGAAATTGAGAAATTCATCCTGTGTGATATTAAACACAAAATCGTCGACGCCTTCACCGGAGTTGCCAGCACCGCCCGAGCCAGCACCGCCGCCGCCTTCCGGCCGCTTAATGCGATCGCCGGCAACAAATTCTTTGTTGCCGGGCAATACCCGTTGATTGTGGCCGCCGCGACCGTGATGAAACACAGGCTCGCTGATGTCCTTCGCGGGAATGCTGATCTGTTCGCCGTTGTCCACATCTTTGATCGAGCGCCTATCGATGGAGTCCGCCACCGCCTTTTTTATGTGTTGGCGATAACGCTCTAGAAAGCGCTGTCGGTTCACAGTGCTTTTATTTCTTGCGTTGAGTCGTCTGTCTAAGATGTAACTCACACATGGCTCCTTTGGTTTTGCACCGGATAAGTCGCCTCAAAAACCTGTGGGCCGCCACCGATGTTTCGATAATAGATGCTATCTGCACCAACTGAACCGCAACTGTACTTGTGCTTAAAGCGCCGCCGGAGAAGCCCGACGACGCTTGCCCCCCGTGTCAGGATAGTTGTCGCCTATTGAGATTTTCTGACCCGCAGATACCACTCGGACAACAGACGAACTTGTTTCTCGGTGTACCCGCGGTCGGTCATGCGCGCGACAAAATCCTCGTGTTTCTTTTGATCGTCTTTGGACGATTTGGTGTTGAATGAAATGACCGGCAGCAAATCCTCTGTATTCGAGAACATTTTCTTCTCGATAACGACTCGCAGCTTCTCATAGCTGTTCCAGACGGGGTTCTTGCCTTGGTTGTTGGCCCGTGCCCGCAGCACGAAGTTGACGATCTCGTTTCGAAAATCCTTGGGGTTGGATATGCCGGCGGGCTTTTCGATTTTTTCGAGCTCTTCGTTCAGCGATGCGCGATCGAGAATATCGCCCGTTTCGGGGTCGCGGTATTCCTGGTCTTGAATCCAGAAGTCGGCGTAGGTCACGTAGCGGTCGAAGATGTTCTGGCCGTACTCGGCATAGGATTCCAGGTAAGCCGTTTGCAGCTCTTTACCTATGAACTCGACGTAGCGCGGTGCCAGGTACTCTTTAATGAACGCCAAGTAGCGCGTTTGAAGTTCTTCGGGGAACTGCTCCTGCTCAATTTGCTGCTCTAGCACATAGAGCAAATGAACCGGGTTGGCCGCCACTTCGGTCGGGTCGAAATTAAACACCTTAGAGAGAATTTTAAACGCAAACCGGGTGGACAACCCGGTCATGCCTTCGTCCACACCCGCAGCGTCCCTGTATTCCTGCAGCGATTTTGCTTTCGGGTCGGTGTCTTTAAGGTTCTCGCCGTCGTAGACGCGCATTTTGGAAAACAGGTTGGAGTTCTCGGGCATCTTAAGGCGCGACAGCACGGTAAACTGCGCCAGCATTTTTAAGGTGTCCGGCGCGCAAGGCGACTCGCTTAGCGAGCTGTGCTGCAGCAGTTTTCTGTAGATTGAGACCTCTTCGCTCACCCGCAGACAATAGGGCACTTTGACGATATAGACCCGGTCGATAAAGGCTTCGTTGTTCTTGTTGTTGCGAAACGCCTGCCATT
>CAZING010000124.1:0-8408 GCA_964540505.1 uncultured Cellvibrionaceae bacterium
AAACCGCAATGTCTTGGGCCTGCTGGTTTCGACGCGCAGACCCAAATGCCATTTACAACCGGCGTTAAGCTCGATACCGGCTTTCACCGCGCATGACACCCAAACCTTTGACCGCTCGCCCGCGTCGCCCAAAGGCCTAGCTCAACTCAAACCAATTAAACGATTTTTTTAAACGCCCGTCCTCATTGTGTTAATAATGATCGATGGTGAGTTAAATTTTAACCAACTCGATCAAATGATCCGCAGCTCGAGTTCGAAAATTAAAAAACTTGTTAAGTAGGTTTAGAAATTGTTAATTTCCTCTATCGCTTATCTCATTATTATAATACGATTCCGCCGCTGTTCGAACGCGCAGCTTTTGTGCGTGTTAAAACCCGATTACTCACATTAAAATTTCACATTTCAATAAGTGGAAACAGATAACAACATAATCGAGGGTGTCAGCAGTAGAAAGTTCGATGCCAATTAACGCGTTAAACACGTTAGCTTTATTCACTTTCGTATTCGTTCGTATATCATGCGGCCGACTAAGCTACTTGTCTACGAATCGGGCATCTCGACTTTTCAGGGGACACACGCTAAAGCAATAAAAATTCAAACAAGGGATTCACGATGGAGAAACGTCATAAACTGTCGGTGGCTATCGCTGCCGCACTCGCTGTAACAACTCAAACACCAGCCGTATTCGCCCAAGAGGGCGACCAAGTCGTCGAAGAGGTTTTCGTCACGGGGATACGCGGCAGTCTTATGCGCTCGATCGATATCAAACGCGAAAGCGTCAATATGACCGACGCGATCAGTTCGGAAGATATCGGCAAGTTCCCCGATAACAATATCGCCGAGTCCTTACAGCGCATTACCGGGGTCGCAATTGAGCGCAACGGTGGCGAGGGTCAGTTTATAACCGTTCGCGGTTTCGGACCCGAGTTTAATACGGTTCTGGTCAACGGCCGCACTATGCCCACGGATAACCCAGGGCGTGAATTTTCCTTTGACGTGGTGCCGTCCGAACTGGTGCGCGGCGTCGAGTTGCACAAAAGCCCGCTCGCGCATATGCAAGAGGGCAGCATCGGTGGCACCGTTAATATTCAAACCGCACGCCCGTTCGACCTAGACAGTTTTGTCATGGCCGGTTCGGTAAAGAACGAGTACAACACCTTGTCAGAAGGCTGGTCGCCAAGTCTTTCGGGCTTGATCAGTAAAACCAACGACGCTGGCAACTTCGGCGCATTGCTGTCGGTGAACTATTCCGACCGAGAATCCCGGGTCGATTCGCTCGACATACTGGGCTGGATTCCAAGCCCAGTGACCGTCGTGTCGCCAAGCGACATACCAGGTGAAGACGCGATTTATCAGACCAACGAAATTTACGCGCCACGCAATTATTATTTGTCGAGTTCGGAAGATAGCCGAGAGCGGCTGTCTTTCATTGGCGCTTTGCAGTTTCAAGCAAACGACGACCTTTTGATCACGGTCGACGGCTTCTACTCCGACTTCGATGTCGCCCAGGACGCGCAAATCTTCCAGCCTTGGTTTCCGGGGGACAATTTTCTTATAGGTGATAACCCCGAGTTTGATGGTGATACATTCTTAGGCAGCGACGATTTCGTCGTCGACGGCAACGGCACCTTGGTCCAATTCCAACGCATGGGCCACTCCACTCTCGCCTCGATCGATGACGGCTTGGCGATTAACTCCATGCCTCAGCAGATGGACGGCGCCTCCACTTACATGGTGCGCCCGACCAAGTCGCAACAGTTGGGTCTTAATATGGACTGGCGCGTCAACGACCGCCTGACCCTGGTTGGGGATTTATCCGTAGGGCATGCCGAGAACAGCGGCGGCGGTAACAGTTTGCGCATCTTCTCCGGCATCGCCAAAGACAGCGAAGATCCTTTAAACGACAATACCGCCGACCCCATATTCCACATGGCGCCGGGTGCGGACATGCCCTCTTACACTAACTACGGCGATCTTTTGGATGCCGAGCGTTACCGCGGTCACTGGGGCAAAATTCTCGGCGACGATATTGATGACGATGTGCTCGAAGCAAAGCTCGACGCCAAATGGGAATTCGAGGGCACCCTCGCGTCGGTTCAATCCGGTTTTATTTACTCGAACCGCGAAAAAGAAAAACGCGCGATAGAAACACCCAGAGAAGAGTTCGTATGCTTTCACTGCGGCTACGAGCTGCCGCTGGATCTTCAACCCGGCCTCGATATGTTGCGGACCTTCAGCGCTCCGGATTTGTTAACCGATTACAGCGGTGACATTCCTCGCGAATGGCTGGTGATGGACCCGGCGACGCTACTCGATTACTACGCCTCCGACGAGGCCATCGCCTACGCCATAGAGGTTAAAACCGAACAAAACATGGCCGCTGGCGACACCGAAGAGGTCGCTCGAGCTAAAGCCGAAGCCATTGCCCAGGAATACCGCGACAACGGCGGGCACGCCCCGAGCTTTCTCGCCTCCAACTCGGCAATCGTAGAGGAAGAAGTCTTCGGCGCTTATATCGAAGCCAATTTTATGGGCGACTGGGGCCGCATGCCGTGGACGGCCAACCTCGGTTTGCGCTATGTGTCGACCGATGTCACAGCTTCGGGCACCGATCGCCAATTGCTCTCTGTCCAATCCCAGGAAGGCGACGACACACTGTTGGTTGAATACGCGGATATGATGCCCATATCGGTGTCCAGCTCCTACACCAACCTGCTGCCGTCGGTGAACCTGGCACTGGAATTAAACCCCGACATGAAACTGAAATTTGCCGCGGCGCAAACGTTAACCCGCCCCACTATCGCCGATATGTATCCGGCGATAACCATCAGCGCCCGCGAGAACAACGCCGAGATGATTGGCGGCAACCCCAATCTTGAACCTTATTTGTCGGTCAATTTTGACGTAGCGTTTGAGTGGTATTACTCGGATAGCAGCTTTGCTGGGGCGACCTTGTTCTACAAAGACATAGACGAGTGGATCACCAAGCAAACCACTCGCATTCCCGTGCCGCAATATACATCGAGCCAAGACCCGGCAACGGAAGAGCCGGCGCAGGAATTGGTGTTCAATATGACCCAGCCGGCAAACCAGGAATCCGCAACGGCCACCGGTATTGAATTGGCGCTTGTCCACACTTTCGATAACGGCTTAGGTGCGCAGTTCAACTACACCTATGTCGACAGCGACGCCGAGTACAGCAACACCGACGAGTCCTTCGCCCTGGAAGGTCTGTCGCCCTCTTCCTACAACATTGTCGGCTTCTACGAGCAGGAAAATTACGGGGTGCGTCTCGCGTACAATTGGCGGGACGATTATCTGCGGGCACTGTCATCCGATCAGGGGCAACCCCGGCATCGCGAAGCCTATGGACAGTTGGATATGACCGCGACCTACGATTTTTCAGACAATTTTTCGGTGTTTCTCGAGGGCATCAACCTTCTGGATGAGGCCATCCAAGAGTACTCGATTTATCAGAACCGCTTTCTTACGCTCCAACAAACCGGCACCCGTGTCGCGCTGGGTATCAGAGGCCGTTTTTAACGGTTTAAGCCTTGGAAAAGACACGGTTAGCAAATTCCAGCTCCGTGTCTTTTATTTGGGCTTGTCTTCAGCGGGTGATCGCTTGAAGCTCGACAAGATCAAACACTCGGTAAAGGCTTGGCTTAATACGCCGGCCAAGCGAGCAGACAGGTCGTCGAAGATTGTATTTTCCTCGGTTGCGACGCCTTGGCGTCGCTTTTTTTATTTGATTCAGGCAGTAAACCGCATTCACCCGTGTGGGTTTGCAAGCCAACCGTTTGTATTTAATCCCTTATAAAATGAAAGATATTCTCATTGTTGGCGGAGGCACCGCGGGCTGGATGGTCGCGGGTTACCTAAACGCTCAGTTGAACCAACACAGAAACGGCACCAGGGTTCAGATCACTCTGGTGGAGCCGCACATCCCACAACGCATCGGTGTGGGCGAGGCCACCATTCCGACCTTATTGAAGACACTAAAGACGCTTGGCATTCAAGAGCGCGAGTTTATGGCAAGCACCGACGCCACCTTCAAACAAGGTATAAAATTTAAGAATTGGAAAAGCTTAGACAGCCACTACTACCATGTGTTTGACCGGCGCCCAAGCGGGGCCCGCGACAACGCGGGGCTGCACTGGGCTGTGGGCGCGCGAACGCAGAGCTTCGCCGAAACCGTATCGGCCCAGGCCAGCTTTTGTGATTTGGCCTTGGCACCAAAAGGCATAGGTCAAGCCGACTACGAATCGCCCATGGCTTATGCCTACCACTTCGATGCCGAAAAATTCGCGGCTTTTCTCACTAAAAAAGTGCTGGCCGGCGGCGTCCAGAGAATCTACGGCAAAGTGCTATCGGTTCAACAGAACGAGCGCGGCGATATTGCCAGCGTTACGCTTGATGACGGCCAATCGGTGTCAGCGGATTTGTTCGTCGACTGCACCGGTTTCTCGGCCAAACTGATTGGCGAGACCTTAAACGCCGATTTTATCGACTACTCACCGTGGTTACTGTGCGACCGCGCCGTGACCATGCAGATACCCTACACGCTTAAAGCTCCGAAACAACGTGCGCCTTTCACCCAATGCACGGCCCTATCGTCTGGCTGGGCATGGGACATTCCTTTGTGCGAGCGGCGCGGTGTGGGTTATGTGTACGCCAGCGGGTTTATTACGGATGACCAAGCCGAAGCCGAGCTTAGACACTTGGAGGGCGCCCACGCACAAGCCATAGACTGTCGACAGTTGCGGTTTCGCTCTGGCCGTCGCCGCGTCAGCTGGAAGAACAATTGCATCGCCATAGGTTTGGCCTCGGGCTTTCTCGAACCGCTGGAAAGTACCGGCATATACCTGATTGAGTTTGCGTCGGCGATGCTTTGCGAATATCTTCCGCTTGGCCCCGATACTACCGCGGTCGCGGAGAAGTTCAACGGCATGCTCAACCAGCGTTACGATGAAATCCTGGATTTCATCGCTTTGCACTACTGCCTTACCAGGCGCACCGATTCGCCATTTTGGCGAGAAGTCGCCCGCGCTGAAAGAATTCCTCCGGGTCTCACCCGCCACTTAGACCTTTGGCAAACCAAGCCCTGCTCTTATACGGATTTTCACGACGCCGCCCAGGTGTTCGGTCATATGAATTACGAGTATATTTTGTACGGCATGGGCTTTGACTACCCTTTTGCCAGAAATGCCCGCCAACACCTGCCAGCCTCTTGTCCAAGGGCTCAGTATGTCGCTAAAGAAAGGGCCTTGGGCTTAAAGAAATTGCCCACTCACGACGATTGGCTTACCGAGGAACTGGGTCAACATTTTCGCCTTTCGAGATTCCTGGACGCGGTTTCATAGGCGAAGGACGGTTAATTTGGGGGAAGTGCGGGGCTGTGACTCTGCCGGCGGCGCGCTTCGAAGGCACGGCCCCGAACGAGATACGCGGATTAAACGGCCTGTACTGCCGCTGGAACGCCGCGCTTGAGACGCCGACAGCAGACGACTGAGGGGCGACAGACTGGGGCAGAAGGCGGAGCTTGGCTCCGCCGACACAACAAGCTCGCCGTCAGACGAAGCCAGGCTTTGATTAGAGCGCTCTGATTAGAGCGGTTGTACCTTATTCGCACAAGGGCCTTTCTGGCCTTGGCCGACTTCAAACTCCACCTCTTGGCCGTCATTCAAGGTCGCGAACTTGCCGCCGGATTGAATTTCCGAGTGGTGAACGAACAAATCTTTGCCACCGTCCGCTGGGGTAATAAAGCCAAAACCTTTGTCTGCGTTAAACCACTTCACTGTACCTTTAGCCATTCTGAACTCTCTTCTATGGTGAACTAAGGGTTACCCGAGTCGCTATCACCATCGCGAGCTCGGTTTTGGTGCATCTTAAAGCAACCGCACAACACTGAATACCCGAGGGCCAATCATACGCAGCCCAATGCGGCACCAGTCTCACACTTTCGCACTTTCGTGGCTGGCGTCAACGCCTGTCTCATCAGAAAGGCGTTGCCTGTGACGACCGGTCCCGCGCTCAAATTAAGACACAGGTTACATTTTTAAACAGGGCCATACCAGACATTTAGTAAAATTTGAATGTCAACTTATATGAATCCTGTTATGCCCGGTCCGCGCTCCCAACCTCTTAAAGCACCAGGCAGTTGCATTATGTGTGGGTACGGATTCCCATGCTAAAAGCACCGCATTCACACAGGATAATCGTCACGACTATAAGTTGAGTAGTGGTATCATCGCGTCGATTTCAGCGCCTAAAGTGTGACCGGAGCCCTAAATGAGCGGACCTTTGTACTCTGAGCATCCTGCAATGTTCAAAAACCACCCCATCGGCTTTATAGCGTGTCTGCTGCTTGTGCCTGTGTTCGGGCTTGGGTTATTGATTTTGCTCTGGTGGTACCTGCAATGCAAAGGCTCGAAGCTCACCATCAAGACGCGGGATATCCTCTATGAGAAGGGGCTGCTCAGCAAAAGCCGTGCGGAACTCAGTATCTCAAGCGTGCGCTCGATTCGCGTCAATCAGAGCTTTTTCGACCGAATTTTCGGCGTAGGCGCTATTAAAATATACACCTCCGGTGACCTGCCTGAAATTGAAACAAAAGGCATGCCGGAACCCAATCGAGTGCGCAAGCTAATAAAGGAACGTCAAAATAGCGGCGTGAATTGATTCAACAGACGCTCAGACGATAATAACGAACCGCGCCGAATGGCCATTGTTTTAATAGCCGTTAACTCCAATCTACAGAACGAAGGTCCCGACCGCCTGCGCGGCACGGCTTAGCGACGGCAAGATCCGAAGTTTAGAAGCCAAGGGCACGTCACCGTAAATTCTGTAAATCGATTGTCAACATCGCTTACACCGCTTTGAACGGTTCGCGCCCTTGCGTTCGGTCGCGTCGTTTACGAGCACTGCGCAGAGGCAGACGCACAGCAAAGAAGGCGGCGATATCTGCGGCGAACCGCTAAGGCGGCCAAACTACTGGCGCGCCGCATCCCATACTTTACCTGAAGCCGTACCGTTTGCGCCGGGGTTGAACACCTCTACCGCCATCACTTGATAAGTAGGGTCGTCGCTCGCGTCTAGGTTATCCATATTCGGAATAATCCAACCGGTGTCGGCCCATGCCTGAACGTGATCTGCAAAGATAATTTCGTGGTCCTGGCCTAAAGGGCGCTGCTGGGCGGGCTTGCTCCAATATTGATAGAAAGTCGAGCGGCTATTAATAGACGGCTGCTGTTGTCTTACAGAACGGTAGGTGGAGTACTCGACGCCATTACTCATAAAAGTTTTGCCGTAAGTGGCGCCTTGGCTTGGGTCGTAGGACCATCGTTGCAAGATGTAATACTCGACCAAATGGGCCGGGTTAGAGGCTGGCATATTTTTGTCGTACCCCCAACCGTACAGGGTGATGTAACTCGCGCCGCTGTCGCTGTTAAAGCGGTAACCTATAACGCGGTTCACATCCCCAAAGTGCCAGCCAGGACCGCCGACATAATTGTAGCCGCCGCCCTGCCAGCTGACGCTGAACTCGCCATTTGGGTCCATAGTCAGGGAAGTCGAACCGCCGTCTTTCCAATGCGTAAAGAAGAAATCGCCAACATGACCGGTAGCGTGGTTTGAGGTGATTACAGTTTCGTCGGTGTACTTTTGGGTATAGGCCGAGAATTTGGATAAATCCGGCGTCGGCTCGACCACCACAGTGGTGTCCAACTCGCCATCATTGGAATAAACCGCAAAGCCCGCGATGGTCGGGTTCTCTCGGTCTGCAATCAATTCAATTGTGACGCTGAGATCGCTCACCTCAATGTCTGTGAATCGTTCGCTGTAACCGTTGTCGTGACCGGCTTCAGAAAAGAGATCCAAACCGCTAATAACCGGGTTGCCCTCAATGGCCACATCAAAGCTGCGCACACCGGCACTGGTTTGAAATATTTCAGCGAAATGCAATTCAACCGCATAAGTACCGTTGGCAGTCACGGGAATTTCGTATCGAAAGGCGCCGTACCGTTCTGTTTGATACAAGGCCCCGCCGGTGACAAAGTCCTCGGTGCTATTGAGCGTTCCGCCGGTTGCATATTTATCAGCTTGGTACGCCACACCATTGAGTGTGACGCTCGTGTTACTGCCGGAATTAATAGCCACCACCAAGGCAAGATCGTCAACAGCGGCGCCCGATGAACTGGCGCTGCTGGATGAAGAACTGGAGCTGCTGGATGAACTGCTGGACGAGGACGAACTGCTGGACGAAGAAGAGCTGTTGGAGGTTTGCGAAGGTTCGCCGCCTCCGCAGCCGATCAAAGCGATGGCGGCGCCGACCAAAAATGACCAGCAACGAAGTGAGCTTCGTTCTATAGTAAGCATAACTGCTTTCCCAGGTTGTATGCCAAAGAGAC
>CAZING010000125.1:0-6142 GCA_964540505.1 uncultured Cellvibrionaceae bacterium
CCATTGCGCAAGCTTTTCTGGGCTGCCCGAAACCAAACCGCGCAACTCGCAGTGTTCGGTCAATTGCAGTGCCGGCGCCAACAAGTCGCGGCTGTATAGGCCAAGTCCTACCAAGGCCACGCCCAATTTGCGCTTGGGTTTGGCGGCAAACACTCGCCCGGAGAGTAAAGGCAGTGCAGTGGAGCCCGCCAGCAACCGGCGGCGAATAAGATCAACGGTCATGATGTCCCCTTCTAGAAGTTGAAAGTCTTTCTCAGAACCCATTCGAGCGAATTGGTTTTATTGTCGGGTGGTTCGAGTGGCAAAACGGCGCCTCGTGGCAATCTTCAGACGAGCTTTACTCGCCCGTCGGTGTCTGTGCAAAAGGTAGCGTTGGCTAACGCCAATTAATGTAGCGGGTATAGTCCAAGCCGGTGGGCTCGCTGATGCGTTGAACGAACTGGGCAATGCGGCTTTTGTGATCGAACGCAAACTCAAACTCATTCACTTCGCGAAGCGCCAGCCACTTTATATCGAGGGTCTCGTTGGGCTCATTGTACAGGTTGCTGGTGCGGGGCAAGCTCGACACACTCACCGCAAAACCGTGGTGAATCGTGACGTTTTGCTTGGTGCCGCCGGGCCTCGAATTGACATCCCAAGGCTGGTCGAAAAAACGGATATGAGCCCTATCCAGCAGCGGCTGGATATCGACGCCGCACTCCTCCCAAACCTCTCGAATACCGGCCTCCTGAGTGGTTTCATCGTAGTCGAGATACCCGCAAGGTAAGTTCCAGTAACCTTGGTAATTCGGCACGCCAGGGCCGCGTTGGTTGACCAGCACGTAAGGCTCGTCGTCGTGGATTGCAAGGGCGGTGACCGCCACCGCAATATGACGGGCGAGCCAGATTTCACGTCCGTCTTCCGAGACCACCATTTTGTTAGGACGGTTACGAAATTTCATAAAACTCCTTAAAGTTACGGTCAATAGTGTAGCCCAATACGTTTAATGAGGCGTCAGTAATTGATTGCAACATTAAATGCGTAGTGACGACCCACACAACGCGTTCGGCGACGTTTTTCGCGGCGGTGCGTATGGTAAACAAGTGCCGCAGGCGTTAACTAAAGCGCTCGGGCCTCAAGGTTTCGTAAAAAGGCCATTTTCGCTGCAAATATTGCAAAGACCATCAAGCGAAGCGCGCGCGTAGCTCGGGCTTATTTTCATTGGCATTACCGAACTTGCCCATTCGCTTATTGATGGGCTCTGCTTCAGGCAAAGCCGAAGCCACAGCGCTGAACGCCCGAGCAAACTAATTCCGTGGCAGAGAACTTGCTACGCGATAGACCTACCACACGCCTTGCCCAAGCGGCTTTCGCGCTTTCACCATCTTTGGTATCCACGGACCTAAATTTAAACAGCACGGCGATAAATCTAACGGGTTAATTAAAGGCGGCACGGGTACGTTTGCGCGACATTTGGCACGCGCCCAGCAGGCGCCGGTATCAAACAGAATTGACACCGGCGCCCATCGCCACAGGAAAAACAAGAACGCCAACAGGAGACTCACTATGGCGAATACCGACCCACACCACCATCTGCTCAGACTGCACCCGCTTCACGGGCTGTTGCTCGGGGGCTCTTTGTCGCTGTATCTCGGCGCTTTGCTGAGCGACGCGGCCTACGCGAGCAGCTATCAAATTCAGTGGAACAACTTCGCCTCTTGGCTGATCGCGGGGGGCTTGGTGTTCGGGGGTTTGGCCTTGCTCTGCGCGGTGATTCAGCTGGTGCGTACCGACCGCCGCGTCGGTTACGCGATTGTGTATCCGTTGGTACTGGTGGCGACCTGGGTGCTGGGCTTTGTCAATGCGCTGGTGCACGCCCGGGACGCTTGGGCCGGCATGCCGACGGGCTTTGCGCTTTCCGCCATTGTGTTCGCAATGGCCTTAGTGGCGAGCTGGATCGGCTTTGCCAAGTTCGGCGTTGGGGGTGCGAAATGAGCGGCATAGCGACACGACTTTTTGTGATTTTAGCGCTCGGGGGTTTGCTCGGCGGCTGCAGTGAACAACCCGAAGAGCCCATACAGCTAGGCCCAACACCGGATTTGCCCAAACCCCAACGCGGCTTGCTGCCGGTTATGAAAATCGCCGAGCCCACCCCTTGGGGCGAGGCGAAACCGAGCGTGCCCGCGGGTTATAAGGTCTCTGCCATAGCCACTGACCTTAAAGTGCCGCGCCAGACATTGGTGCTGCCCAATGGCGATATCCTGGTGGCCGAGGGCAAAGGTGGCAGCGCACCAGCCTTGAAGCCAAAAGATGTGATCGCCGGCTATTTCAAGGCCAAGGGGACCACTAAGGTTAAAAGTGGCGACCGTCTGACGTTGCTGCGCGATGCCGACGGCGATGGCGTTTACGAGCTGCAAAAGGTGTTCGCGGATAATCTCAACGCACCCTACGGCCTCGCGCTGGTCGACCAGAACCTCTATGTCGCCAATCAAGATGCGCTGGTGCGTTTCGATTACCGCGACGGCCAGACCGAGGCCGAGCGCGCCCCCGAGGTCATCGCGGAGCTGCCCTCGCAGATCAACCACCATTGGACGAAGGCCTTAGCGGCAAGCCTGGATGGGCGTTTCCTCTATGTCGGCATAGGTTCGAACAGCAATATTACCGAGCGCGGCATGGTCGCCGAAGTGGACCGCGCCGTGGTCTGGGAAGTGGACGCCCAGACCGGCGCCCATCGCCCCTACGCAACCGGTCTGCGCAACCCCACCGCGCTCACCGTTCAGCCCGATACCGGAACCTTATGGGCGGTGGTGAACGAGCGCGATGAAATCGGCGCGAACCTGGTGCCCGACTATCTGACCTCAGTGGTCGAAGGCGGCTTCTATGGCTGGCCCTACAGCTATTGGGGGCAAAACGTGGACGACCGCGTTCGCCCGCAAGACCCCGAAAAAGTGGCCTCGGCTATCACCCCCGATTACGCCCTTGGGGCACACGTTGCAGCCCTCGGTGTGGATTTCTCTGTGCCGGCGATGGGCGCTGAATTCGCAGAGGGTGTGTTTGTCGGCGAGCACGGCAGTTGGAACCGCAAAGACCCGGTCGGTTACAAAGTTATATTCGTTCCGTTTCGCAATGGCCGCCCGGTCGCCCCGGCGATCGATTTCGTCACAGGGTTTCGAAGCGAAGGCAAGACTCGCGGTCGACCCGTGGGTGTGACCGTCGACCCGCGTGGGGCGCTGATTGTTGCCGACGACCTGGCAAATGTGATCTGGCGGGTGACACCCGAGTAACCAGTCTAAACGCCCGCTAATAGCCCGATCGTAGCGGCTGCTACAGAGGACAGAAGAGGTGGGCCTCCGCGCCCGCCCGGGTTGAAGACGAAGGCCGGGCGGCTTCTGCAGGGCGGTTACTTCAGCGCCGTCTTCAGTGGTCGCACGCGCGAAATCAACAGCCAGTCGAGCACCATCGCCGCGAGCAGCAGCGCCGCCGACAGCGGAAACAAAAGCGACACCAAAAGCGCCGCGACAACCACCAAACGGCTGAACCCCGGCGACGCAGCCGGTGGCACCAGCGTGTGAGTGTTTGCCGGACGGCGTTTCCACCAAAGCATAAGGCCGCTCAGCGCAATAAACACCACAAGGCCGACCAGAATAAAATTCGCGAACCAATTCCAAAGGCCGAGTTCGGCCTCGTGCAGCGGAATGCCCGCGGCCATGGCCTTGCCGAGCAGCGGATAGTCGGCAAAGCCAATATCCGCAAGGATGTCGCCGCTCGCGGGGTCCAGGTGCACGGTGCGCTCCGCCCAGGGGTTTTGGGTATCACCCGCAGAGGTACTGGTCGAAATAACCCAGGTCTTGCTTCCTCCAACCGGTAGGCTCACCCGATAAATGCCAAAGCCCAGCGTTTCGGCGATTGCATCGACTTCGTTTAAACCGATGGCGGCGTCGCCTGGGTGAACGTGCTGATGGGGCTCGGGCAGCGGCGTGGCCTCCATCACCCAAGGCACTTGATGCACACCTTGGCGATTCAACGCTCGATGGCTTGCCGTTTCCGGGTTGTCCTCGTGGTTATCGCCCGCGTCGGCCGTTGCGGCGGCCTCGGAGTGATGGCTTTGCGCTGCGAACTCGGGCACTGGAATCGCTTGCCACGGCTGCACCAGCTTGCCGCCCCAAACGCCCGTCCAAGCGAGACCGGAAAACAAGAAAAACAACAGCGGCAGCGCGACGACTAAGCCAACTGTCTTATGCAGGTAGCGCCAGAGCTTGCGCGGCATTGCCCGGTTTGGCACCGCGCGACCCGCGCCTTTCGCCCGACTGTCGCCGCCGCGCTTTGCGAGCGCCAGGTACAGCCCGGTGATCACCATCAGCACCGCAAGCCCGCTCGCCGCCTCCAGCAGACGGTCGCCCAATGTGCCCATATAGAGCGAACCGTGGAACAGTTTGACGCGCGTATAGAAGGTGGCGGCGGGGTAGTGGCTGCCGAGAATCTCACCGCTATAGGGGTTTACAAACAGGGTGATGCTCGGCGTGGCAAAGCTCGCGTTGGCGGCGTCGGCCCGGTTTATAAGCGAAAACCTGGCCGCGTCGCGTTGCTGCTTTGGCGGCATGTAAAGCTGCACCTGGTGTTCTGGGTAGGCGCGCAACACCATCTGTTTAAGGGTTTGCGGCGCAAGTGCTTCGGGCATTTGCGTCAGCGCGCTCGCTGGGGGTGCAATCTGCGCGTAGGGCCGTTGCAGCAGGTAATCGACGGGCTTGGCCAGCAGCATCAACAAGCCACTCAACGCCAGCGCAAGCAAAAAAGGCACAACGAACAAGCTCGCATAAAAATGCCACCGCCAAACCGCCCGGTAGAGCGGAGCGCTGGCTTTGTCTGAATTCTGGCGCATCTGTTATCTCCGGTTAGGTGCGGTTAATACCACGCGGTCGCGCCTATTGCGGCGTTTCGGCCAGGGCCTGTTAACGTTCATTCGATTGTTCCTGCCGGCGGCCATTTTTTCGTCCGGCAAGGCAGAGTGAGCGCGGTTTGGTTGTTCCAAATAAGCGAGCTCTAACGCCGTCGGGCGGGAAAATGGTCCCGGCCCTTCGGGTTGCGGCTGAAAGACAGTCCCTCCGCATTGTTCGTCGTTCATTCGGTTTGCCACGCTTCCTGATTGGCGTCTTTCAGCCGCAACAGGAGCAATCGAATGGCGTTTTGGCCAGGGCCTGTTAACGTTCATTCGATTGTTCCTGCCTGAGGCCATTTTTTCGTCCGGCAAGGCAGAGTGAGCGCGATTTGGTCGTTCCAAATAAGCGAGCTCTAACGCCGTCGGGCGGGAAAATGGTCCCGGCCCTTCGGGTTGCAGCCGCAACAGGAGCAATCGAATGGGCGTTAACAGGCCCTAATACCGGTAACCAAAATTGGCGTAAAAAGTTCGCCCGGGCCAAGGGTGGTAGACGTAGGTCACCTCATTGGTGAGGTTGTCCACGCCAAGCCCCAGGGTGATGCCGTTGGCAAAGCGATAGTCGGTTTTCAGACCAACGCGGGCGTAGGCGTCCTGGGCGCCGAACACACCCCACTGCACTTCCGAGTTCTCAAGGGTGCTCCAGGCCTTACTTGAATATTGCAGGTTTAGGCTCGCATCCCATTGGCGGCCGATTCGGTAGGTGGCCAAAAGCTTGCCGCGCCACTTCGGCATTTGTGTGGTGTCTTTGCCTTCGAGCTGGGGGTCGCCGGGGTTACTCACCACCTCGGCGTTCAGCATATGGGTGACGTTAAAGCGGATATCCAGCGCCTGGGCAATGCCCTCGAGATTGGCGATGAACTCAAGGCCGGTGGCAGCTACCTCGGCCATCGAGTGAAACGTGCGAAGGCCTGTGTTGAGGTCGGTGAAAGATTCGATCTGATCGTTTATCCGGTCGTGGAAAAGATTAACGCGAAGGTAGCCGCCGTCGACTTCGCGGTCGATCATAAAATTTTGGTGTAGGCCGTCTTCGGGGCGAAGGTTCGGGTTGGGAATGCTGGCCGAATTGTACGCGCTGTACTGGCTGTACAGCTCCTCCACAATTGGAAAGCGATGGGCCTTGGCAAGCGAATAGCGCAGCGTCCAGCCGGCGAAACCGTGATAGCCCAATGCCAGTTTGGGCGAGGTTTTGGCAAGTTCGCGACCGGGCACCGCCACCAGCGCCAGGCC
>CAZING010000125.1:6242-8227 GCA_964540505.1 uncultured Cellvibrionaceae bacterium
TATCAAAGGTGAGGCTTAGGTCGGCGGTGTCCCAGCCGGTATCGCCAAAGTCTTGCACCTCGCCGCCGGCGGTGAATGCCGGGTCTTGCGGATTGAATGCGGAAGTGCGCTGGTTATCGCGAAGCACTTCAAAGCGGCTGAAATTGCCCTCAAATTCCAGGTTGTCGGCCAGCGGACCGCGCACCCGCAACCCCGCGTTCAGGCTTTCTCGGTCGAGCGTAATAACACCGAGGCGCGCGGCCGGAAGATTGAAGCTGCTGCCGTCGCTCTGTTCGATAACACCGCTCCAGATAGGCTCGCCACTGGCATTGCGCAGGTACGTGTTGGCGCTGTCTTGCAGGCGGGCGCGGTCTTCATAGGCGAGGTTTAACAGCGCCTGCCAGGCGCCGATTTCATAACCGAGCTTCACTTTATAGTTGTTGGTGGTGGCCTCTTCCACGCCGGAATCCGAGTGATGGTGCACGGGCTTGCCGGTGGTATCCCGCCTGACGATGCTGCCGGTGGCGTTGTCGAGCTCAAGCGAGCCGTCGCCGGCGTAATAAAAGGATTGCGGTTGGGCTTGGTTCTCCAGGCGGTTGTAGCTCAGGTAATAACTGAGCTTGCCCAGCGTATCGCCGAAAGCTACAAAACTCTTGTAGCCCTCCAGCCGGTCATCAAAACCGTAGGCGTCGAAACTCTGGCTGAAATAGGCGCTGTCAAAACTGAACGTCCGCCGCTCGGGGATGGCGGTTTCAATATTGATCACCCCGCCCATCGCGTTGCCGCTGTACAGCGCCGAGAAAGGCCCATAGATCACCTCCACTTGGGCGATTTCGTCGGCCGATACCAAAGTCCAGCGCGGCGCGCCGTGCCAGCGACTTTGCAGAAAATAATGCAGCGGCACGCCGTCGGCGAACACCATGGTCCGCGCGTTTTGCATCATGTGCGACGAGCGCATGCCGAGCACGCCGTTGGCATCGCCTATAAACCGCCGACGCACAATCACCCCGGGCTCGAATTTCACCGCATCCTCGGTGGTGGTCATATTGATGGCACCCAGGTCGCGCTGGCTGAGCAGGCTCGTCGGACCGCTGAATGGCGCCGTGCTGTGCTCGACGCCATTGCCCCAAACTTTTACCTCCTCCAAGGTTGTGGCCGAAGGCGACAAATGCGCGACAGTCGCTTCCTTCGCCTGCAGTGGCCCGCTTACGGCTGCAGCCACGACGGCTGCCAGCAGTTTCCACCTGATCAATTTCCCACCCTATCTCTCCAAACAGAGACCGGTTCATTAAGCTAGGAAATTCTAGGCGGTGGCGTTGGCAAAGTCAGTGCGACATATTGTCGCGCCGGCGGCCCGGGCGGCGGTGTGGCTCAGATAGCTCGGCTTGTCGAAGCTCGCCTGCGCGAGTCAATTTTCGTTATCGAGAAAAAAGCCAGCGAGCCAAAAGCAAGCCGACCCAATCTATTCGACAGGCGATGGGGTTGAAGGCGAAATTCCACCGGAGCGGGATGACTTTTTTACTTGCCGCAAAAACGCGCAGAGCGAGACGCCGTTTAACGTCCTATGGGTGGGCGCAATAGTTTAGAGTTGCTTGCATTGGCCGCCCTAAGTTTGGTAAGCGCCAGCAGCCCTGGCGTATCTTTGTAGGCGTGCTCTAGATGACTGCCATCTTCCAGCGCCACGTGATACTTCTCATTCGCTTGGGCTACTATCCCTACCCATTTGCTGTATAAATGTGGCGAACTTTCCGTGTTTGAATAATTCATGCCTTCCATTATCTGATTCACGCTCATCTCTTTGGGCAGGTAGCGGTTCTTGGCGCCGCTGACAGTTTGCATCAAAAGCCGATTGTTGATCAGCGCCGCCGCCGATTCGTTGTAATCGGTAATGTCCTTAACCAGCTGCTTGGCTTGCCGCTTGGGCTTGGGGTCGTCTAAAAGCGCTTGAACCTTTCGAGTGTCGTCGTTTTCAAGACCGTTACCGCCCGCGGTTACCACGGTAATCT
>CAZING010000126.1:0-1083 GCA_964540505.1 uncultured Cellvibrionaceae bacterium
TATGACAAGGGGACGTTCGGCAAGTTCACTGGTTCGAGCGGCGCGCATGAGGTTTTGGAGCGCGGCTCGATTAGCGTCGCCGAGCAATCGCTATCTTGGCTCGACGGTTACCGGTGGCGCCCGCCTCTTCCGGCGGTGCTAAACTGCCGGGCCGCTTTGGAGTAGTGCAATGGTTCGACCGTTTACCGTCCTCATTATCTTAGTGTTTGCAACGCTCGCTGCTTTACCTCTGCTTTGGCAGTTGCCAAACCCCACCAATGAAGCCTGGGTGAGGCAGCTGCACGATGCCGGTCACGTGCCGCTTTTTGCGCTTCTGCAGGGGCTTGCCATCTGGTGGCTCCATAGGCTCAAGCACCCCCGCTTGCCAATCGTGTTACTGGTGCTGGTCAGCGCCTTTTTAATGTTTTTATTGGGAGGCGCCATTGAGTTTGTGCAGTCGTTCATCAACCGAAGCGCCAGCTTGAGAGACCTTGGGCTAGACGCCCTCGGCATCGCCATCGCGCTGGGGGTTTACACCTGTTACCGCGGACTCCGCAAACCGTGGTCTTTGATTGGCTGCGGCATAATCGTCTTTGTCGGTTTGGCTATAACCGTCTACCCCGCCGTCGTCTGGTTCCAAGCGACCTCACGGGCCAAGCAGGCGTTTCCGGTATTGATGGACGCCGAGTTCCGCAAAGACCCGCGTGTCAGGGGGCTTCGCACGGGCCGTGTGCGCTTGGCGCAGGCGCCGAGCGCTTGGCAAGCGGGTGCGGGTCGAGCGGTGGCGGTTTACCTGCCCGCCGACGCGCCTTTGGCCGGCTGGGGCTTGGTGGAAATGCCGCGCAATTGGCGCGGCTACAGCACCCTCGCATTTAACGCTTGGTCCGAGGCCGATGAAGCGGTCAAATTCGGTGTCAACTTATACAGCAAGCTCAATAAGCAAAGACTGCTTGGCGTCACGGCTGTACACTTGCAGCCCGGTGCCAATAAAATTGCATTGCCACTGCACGGCTTTTCACCTTTTAACGCCGAACATGTCACTGCGCTTTCCTGGCACGCATTGGATTCCCCAGAAACGGTGGTGTGGTTCGATTATGTCCGCCT
>CAZING010000126.1:1183-8201 GCA_964540505.1 uncultured Cellvibrionaceae bacterium
CTGCGCCTGAATATCGCCTGGTTCGATTCACCTCTCGGGCCTTTAGTGGCAATCGCCAGCGGCCAGGCGCTGTTGTTGCTAGAGTTTGCCGGTCGCAAAAATTTAGCGCAGGGCCTCACGCGATTGGTCTCGGTTCGCAAAGCCGAACTGGTTGCGGAGTTTTCGCCTCTGCTGGCAAAACTCGGCGAAGAGCTGGAAGACTATTTTATCGGCAGCCTTCAGCAGTTCAGCGTGCCGATCGAGCTCGACGGTACGGATTTCCAAAAGCGGGTATGGCGCGAATTGGGCAAGATCGGTTACGGCAGCACTCTGAGCTACAGCCAACAAGCCAGGCGCCTGGGTAACGCCGGCGCCGTGCGCGCGGTCGCCCGTGCCAATGCAAGCAACCGATTGGCGATATTGGTGCCCTGCCACCGGGTGCTGGCAGAGGGCGGCGCTCTTAGCGGCTATGCCGCAGGGGTGTCGCGAAAGCGGTATTTGCTAGATTTGGAGCGCCGCGACTTGCCGATGTAAGGCGTCAGCTTTTTGGGTACACCACTTTTGCCCGTGCACAAATTGCATCGACCTGGTCGTTGGCCAAATGACTCATCAGCTTACCCGCGGCAAAACCGATCAAGGGGTTGGAGAACTGGTATTCCAGCGCGAAGGTCAATTTGCAGGCGGCGTCGCCCAAGCTTTCGAATGTCCAAAGGCCTTTAAAGTGCTTGAACGGCCCGTCGACCAAATGCATCACCATACGCTTGCCCGGCACAAGTTCATTGCGGGTGGTAAAGGCGTGACGCAAACCGGCCTGCTCCAACTCCAGCCTAGCCGTTACCTCGAACTCTTCGCGACGCAAGACGGTCGCGCTTCTGCAGCCGTGCATGTATTGAGGGTAGGCTTCGATATCGTTCACCAGCGCGAACATTTGCTCGGCGCTAAACGGCACCAAGGCGCTGCGTTCAAGTTTCTTCACGCACTTAACCTTATTGTCTTTGTGTTTTATACAGCCGCAACCTGTGCACGATGCGCTCGGGTCACAACCACTTTTGCACCAGCGTGGCGATCATCACCAGGGCCACGAGCAGCGGCGAGACGTATTTTAAAACAACCAGCCAGATATCAAACAGAGGGTGGCCTTCGCCGTCCATTTCGCTGCGCACCACCGCTTTGCGCATGCCCCAACCGACAAAGAGCGCGATAAACAAACCGCCAAGCGGCAGTATAATCTGGGAGGTCAAAGCGTCCAGAATATCGAATACTCGGCCGACGTAAATACAAGCGATGCCACCAAGCCAAGCGATAAACGATAAAAGCGCGGTGGCGGCCACGCGCGTCAATTTACAAGACTCGACCATCCAGGCCACGCCCGGTTCAATCAAGGACACGGCGGAACTCCAAGCGGCCAAAGCCACCAGGATAAAAAACAAAGCCCCAAACAGCGCGCCGAACGGCATATTGCCAAAAGCCACGGGCAGGCTCACAAACATTAAACCGGGCCCGGCGGTGGGCTCTAATGCGGGAATGGCAAAAACAATCGGGAAAAGCGCCAAGCCGGCGGCCAGAGCGACCAACGTGTCGAGCGCGCCCACCGTTACGATGGTGCGGCCAATAGAAGCGTGGTCGGGCATATAGGCGCCGTACGCCATAATCGCGCCCATGCCAAGGCTCAACGTGAAAAACGAGTGCCCCATAGCCACGAGCACGGCGTCCCAGGTGAGCGCGTCGAATTTAAAATCAAAAAGGAACAGAAACCCCCGCGCGAAATCGCCCTTCACCATGCCATAGATCAAAAGCAGAATCAAAAGTACAAACAAAAACGGCATCATAACCCGGGCCACCATGCCGAGCCCTCTGGTCACCCCGGCGGCCACCACGGCGGCGGTCATGACCACGAAAATGCTCTGCCAAAGTAATTGCTCGCCTTGGCGGGCGAGCAGCGCGCCGAAAGCGCCGTCGGCGAGAATTCCGTCCGCTTGCGCGAAATCGCCCGCTGCGGTGGCGAAAATGTATTTCAATACCCAGCCGGCCACGACGCTGTAGAACGCCATTATCATCAGCCCCGCGACCACCCCCATCCAGCCGACACCGGTCCAAATGCCGTGCAGGCCCGCCTCTTGGGTGACGAATTTCATGGAGTTAATCGGGCTTTGACGGCCGCGGCGCCCAATCAACACCTCCGCCATCATCACGGGCAGACCGATCAGCAAAATGCACAACAGATACACCAGCACAAACGCACCGCCACCGTTTTCGCCGGTGATATACGGAAACTTCCAAATATTGCCCAGACCGACGGCCGAACCGGTTGCCGCGAGAATAAACGTCCAGCGGTTTGTCCATACACCGTGTATCCGCTTTTGAGTCATAGGCCGCCTCGGATTTTGTATCGATAAAAATATGGCATTTTTTTATGTGTTGTGGAGCAGCTGGATGCTCGACAAACGCGACCGTGGCGCCTGACGAGCCACGAAAACCGTGCCATTGTAACCGTGTTTTCAAAGTCGCCCCAAGCTGCTACTGGCGCGCGCCCGATAGATCGCTATAATGCGCGGCTTATGGCAGGAAAAAAACCGAAACCCAAAAGCAATACCATCGCCCTTAATAAGCGCGCGAAATTTGACTATTTCATCGAGGATCGAATCGAAGCTGGGCTGGTGCTCAACGGTTGGGAGGTAAAAGCCCTGCGCGAAGGCCGGGGGCAGTTGACCGACAGCTACGTGATTTTCAAAAACTCCGAAGCCTGGCTTGTGGGCGCCCTGATCCAACCTTTAGGCACAGTATCCACCCATTTCGTCACAGACCCCGCACGCACCCGCAAACTGCTTTTACATCGCAAACAATTAACCAAGCTTCAAGATGCGTTAGAGCAAAAAGGCTACACGGTTGTGGTCACGGCGCTTTACTGGAAGCAACACATGGTTAAATGCGAAGTGGCGCTTGCCAAAGGCAAAAAACAACACGACAAGCGCGACACCGAAAAAGAGCGCGATTGGGGCCGGCAAAAGCAGCGCGTCATGAGCCATGCGGCCCGCTAAGGTTGCCCCTCGCCAATACCGACCAGGACTATCATGACCATTCGTATCGCGATAACAGGCGCCAGCGGGCGCATGGGCAAAGTGCTGCTGGAAGCGGTGCTCGACAACCCCAACACCGAGCTCGGCGCCGCTGTAGTACGGGCTGATAACAGCCTCGTCGGCGCCGACGCGGGCGAGCTCATAGGGCGCAGGCGCTTAGGCGTGCCCTTAACGGGCGGACTGGCCGAAGCCATCGACCAATTTGATGTGCTTATCGACTTCACTTCGCCCACCACAACCCTCGACAACGCTGAGCTCTGCGCCCGACATAAAAAGGGCTTGGTCATCGGCACCACAGGTTTCACCGCATCGCAAAAAGCGGCCCTGACTCAGCAACAACAACACACCGCGTTGTGCTTGGCGGCAAATTTCAGCACCGGCGTCAACCTTTGTCTGCGGTTGTTGCAAACCGCGGCGGCGGTGCTCGGCGATGATGCAGACATAGAAATAATCGAGGCCCACCACCGCCACAAAGTGGACTCGCCCTCGGGCACGGCGCTGCGCATGGGTGAAGTGGTGGCCGAAACTTTGGGTCGGGACTTGGCAAAGGTCGCGGTTTACGGTCGCGAAGGCCAGACCGGCGCTCGCGACCGCGACACCATAGGCTTTGCCACGGTACGCGGCGGCGATGTGGTCGGCGAGCATACGGTAAGCTTTATGGCGGACGGCGAGCGGGTGGAGATCACCCACAAATCCTCTAGCCGTATGGCGTTCGCGCGCGGCGCGGTCAGAGCAGCTGTATGGTTAAACGCGAAGGAAGCCGGACTTTTCGATATGCAGGATGTCCTCGGCTTATAACGCCTCCTCTGCTGGCGCGGCTCGCAGCCGCGCCCTAAAACCCCACAGATAAACTGCGCGATGGCTAAACGTGCCCTGCCTGTCGCGGATCGAGCCGTGCGGCCTGAACGCGGTCAGCTGTCGGCCATTTGCTCGAGGATCTGACCGAACAGCGCAACCACCGCATCCTTCGCGTCGACACCCTCGGGCAGGCCCGACTGCACCATTTGTGCGATCTGATAAACACTGCGCTCGCCGTCGACCAAATCTAAAACCCGCTCGATAAACTCGTGGCCCATCTGGCACTTAAACTCTATCTTTGGAATGGGTTGATGGTGCATGACCAGCCAACCGGGTGTCAGCCAGGCCGAGGTTTTGCCTGGCACCGGCAAGGCGCTCGCCTCTTGCCGTTTACGAGCACAGAAGCTGAATAATTGCTCGTGGTGGTAGCGGGCGTTGAGCGGCGAGGCCATATGGGCAACCTCCTCGACGCTCTGCCGCTCTATGTCGAAGCCGGCCATGGCGGCGAATTCCAGAATTTCCTCGGCAGAGTATTTCAAATCGAAACCAATACGCGCGGAATAAAGCAGCGGCCCTGTGTTCAGCCACCGTCCGCCGGGCTTTAGCAAATAGGCGATCACCGAGATCAGGTCTTTGACGTCGCCGCCAGTCACATCCAGCAGCCACGAGGTGACAATGGTGTCCATGCTCGCACCCGCCAGTGGCATATTCCAGACATCGGCACCCAGCGCAAACCAGCTCTTATGCAAACCCTCAGGGTCTTCGGGCGGTTGCATGGTCCAGGACTTCGAGAACGGAAAGCCAATTTGTGGATAGGTGTAAAGCTCGGGCAATGTCAGCGGTTGGCGGGCGCGAATCAGCCTATGGGCACAGGTTAAAAGAAACGGGTTGATATCCGATGCGATCGAGAATTCCGGCTTTAGGTGCTTGTGCAAATCCCAGCTCAGTCGACCCGCACCGGCGCCAAGCACCAGCATCCGCCCGGGCACCTGCGTCTGCCAAACCTCGAGGGTGCGCTTTAGGTTGGCGTCGTTCACGTGAGTTTCGTAGTGCTGGCTCGGTTCGCTATCCCAGGCCCAGTCGCGCAATATGTGGTGGTAATATTCCGTTGGGTTGTCCACCTGCACTTGTTCCAGCACAGGGTCGTGACGGCTCTCAAGCCCCGCGCCCTTCAGCAACCCAAGAATCACATCAAGGCTCTCCGCCATAGCCGCGTGGCCCTGCTCTAAGCGATCTCGGGTGCGCGCACTGAGATCATAGCCTTGGAGGATGTAATCGAGATGCTCGAGCGCTTCGCCGCCTTGGGCCTCCATAATCGCCATCTGATGCTGCCAAAGCGCCTTTTGTTGAACCCCCGCAGGGAACAAGCAAGGAATGCCCACCAGACTGTAATATTCGGTTGTGCAACGGCTGCAACGGAGCTCTTGCAGGTCTGTCGCACAGACTGGGCACACCAACACCCCTTTCGGGAACTCGATTGCGGTCGCTTCTGACATTGGCACTCAACTTGGAAATGAGATAACAAAACTTGGAAATGAAAAATGAAAGATGCAGCCTGCACAAAGTCTCGCGAATTCGCAGGCCTTTCATCAAAAAAGCCCCGTCGACCGAGGCCGCGGGGCTTTATAAAGCGTAACGAAAATTAAGCGCTCAGGTCGACGTCGCCGCCGGTAGCACCGGCGAGGCTCATCCCTGCAGGGTCGACACCCAGGCCCTTGGCAATTTCGGCGTGGAAATCTCGAGAGGTCGAAGACGTGCCCTTCGATGAGAAGCCAGACCTGAAACCCGGCATTTGGGTAGCGAGCAAAAATGGCGCGTTGGTGGACGCATGAGACAAGCCGTTACCGAAACAAGTCACCTGGCAAAACGCCGTGGTTTCAATCAAGGGTCGTCCGTCGGAATCCAAGGCTGTGGTCAATTGTTTGATGAAGTACGCGGGCACTTCGAATTTCTCTCGCATCATTGGGTCCCAAACCGAGGCACCCCCAGAGTGAGCGGCACTGTGGCCATCGAAGCCTCGATAGGTCCAGCCCACGCCGTTGTGGTTGCCAATTTGGAGCACGCCGACGCGCGTCAAATCCGCCTGCAGTGCCGCAATCAGAACGTCCGCCTGCAGCTTCGCGTGCTCTACCATACCGTCGTTGGTGGAATCGTCGTAACCGCCTGGAATGTTGGGCCTATAGGCGTCGAGGTCCGGCGCTTCAGCGTTGGCGAGGTCTTCGATGCGCTGCTCAATTTTTTCAAGCGCCGCGAAGTGCGTTTCCAACCGCTGGTATTCGGCAGCACTCAGTTTGTTTTTAATTTGGTCGATCGCGCGCTTTTGCGCCGAGAACGAGTTCATATAGGTGTCGTCGGTGCCCATTTCGGGAAGCGCACCGAAAAATTTGCCAAGCGCCGCGCGCGGGTCGTTCTCTGGCAGGCTCGCTTTACTGATGATGGTGCCGCCGCCGGTACCTTCCGCGTTAGACCCCAAAAAGATGGTGGTGTAATAGCTTCGCGGCCCGAGGATAGGACCCAAATCCATATCGACTGTGTTGCGCGTATAGTCGGCACCGAGGGCCTGGCGCGCGCCGCCGTGCCCGGCGACTTCGGTATCGACGCCACGGAAGTGGCAGATGCCAGCAACATTGTAGCTCGACGGGCCATAGTGGTATGAAGACCCCGAGATGTTGGACGCCGAGGAGGGCTTCCAGTCGTCGGGCGCGCCGCTGTGAATATAGCAGTAGACCACCCGCTTGGGCGCTTCCTGGGCATGAGCGTAGCGCGCGGTCATCACCCCGCCGAGCAAGCTCGAATACCTTAAGGTTGAGCCGGCAATGCCGGACTTACCTACCAGGTCCAAAAACTGTCGACGAGACTTGTGGACTTGCTTCCGCTGAGATTCCGCAACTTTCTCGTTAGGTTGTTGAATATTTCTCGGAAATTTCATCGTTATTACCTGTTCCTAGTGGCTCGGCGGCAAACGCCGCCGCAACCAAATGTTATTTACGGAAACGAAATGCGTCGGACATCACTAGGGTTTTCAAGACATCACGCGGGCTTTGGGCTTTTGTATAAGCCGCTTCGAGTTTGTCTTGAATGCAGGCGAACTCCCCTTCCTGCGCCTCGCTGATGCCATAGTGGCCGGCCTCGGCCGGGTCCAAAAACTCTTTATTTAGGGTATA
>CAZING010000127.1:0-8107 GCA_964540505.1 uncultured Cellvibrionaceae bacterium
GCGGCCGCGCCATCACCGGCTCCAATAAGCGACCGCTGAAATCGCTCGCCGATATGCTCAAAGGCAAGCAAGGCCGCTTCCGTCAGAACCTGCTCGGTAAGCGCGTCGACTACTCCGGTCGGTCGGTGATTGTGACCGGTCCTACCTTGCGCCTGCACCAGTGCGGTCTGCCCAAGAAAATGGCCTTGGAGTTGTTTAAGCCGTTTATCTTCAGCAAGCTCGAACTGCGCGGTTTGGCGACCACCATTAAAGCCGCAAAGAAAATGGTCGAGCGCGAAGAGCCAGTGGTTTGGGATATTCTCGACGAAGTCATTCGCGAACACCCGGTATTGCTCAACCGAGCGCCCACCTTGCACCGCTTAGGTATCCAGGCGTTCGAACCCGTATTGATCGAAGGTAAGGCGATTCAACTGCACCCACTGGTCTGTGCGGCCTATAACGCCGACTTCGACGGCGACCAGATGGCGGTGCACGTGCCTTTGACAATCGAGGCGCAATTGGAAGCCCGCGCGTTAATGATGTCCACCAACAATATTCTGTCGCCGGCGTCGGGCGAGCCAATTATCGTACCCTCGCAAGACGTGGTATTGGGCCTGTACTGGATGACCCGTGAACGCGTCAATGCCAAGGGCGAAGGCATGGTGTTCTCTGACCCGAAGGAAGTCTCGCGCGCGTTTTACTCGCGCTCGGTCGACTTGCAGGCGAGGATTAAAGTTCGCATCGAAGAGACAGTGGCGCAAGAGGACGGCGAACGAGAAACCCACAAACTTTTGGCCGAGACCACCGTTGGTCGAGTCCTGCTTTGGGAGATCGTGCCCGCGGGCATGCCGTTTGAGTTGATCAACAAGCCCATGGTGAAAAAAGCCATCTCGGCGGCGATCAACTTCTGTTACCGCATAGTGGGCTTGAAGGCCACCGTAATTTTCGCCGACCAACTGATGTACATGGGTTACGATTTCTCCACCAAATCCGGTTCGTCGATTGGCGTAAACGATTTCGAGATCCCGGCCGAAAAAGCCGGCATTATCCAGGCGGCGGAGAACGAAGTTAAAGAAATCGAAACCCAGTTCTCATCAGGTCTTGTGACCCAGGGCGAGAAATACAACAAGGTCATCGATATCTGGTCGCGCGCTAACGACTTAGTGGCCAAGTCGATGATGGAAGGCATCTCCACAGAGGCCGTGCGCGCCAAAGACGGAAGCGACACCAAGCAGGCGTCTTTCAACTCGGTGTTTATGTACGCAGATTCTGGCGCTCGGGGTTCACCGGCTCAGATCCGGCAGTTGGCCGGTATGCGCGGCTTGATGGCCCGGCCCGACGGCTCAATCATCGAGACGCCTATCACCGCGAACTTCCGCGAAGGCTTGAACGTATTACAGTACTTCATCTCGACTCACGGCGCGCGTAAAGGCCTGGCCGATACCGCATTGAAAACTGCCAACTCGGGTTACCTGACCCGACGCTTGGTGGACGTTGCCCAGGATGTCGTGGTCACGGAAGTCGATTGCGGCACCGACGAAGGCACCTTTATGGCGCCTGTGATCGAAGGCGGTGACGTGATCGAATCGCTGGGTGATCGCATTCTCGGTCGCGTGGTAGCGCGCGATGTGATGCGCCCCGACAGCGACGAGATTTTGCTGCCCGCCGGCACCATGATCGACGAAAAATGGGTCGAGCGCATTGAAAGCATGGGTATCGACGAGGTGTGCGTGCGTTCGGCGATCACCTGTACCACTACTTTTGGGATATGCGCCCAGTGTTACGGTCGCGACCTTGCGCGCGGTCATCGCGCCAACGTCGGCGAGGCCATTGGCGTGATTGCCGCTCAGTCGATCGGCGAGCCCGGCACCCAGTTGACCATGCGGACGTTCCATATCGGCGGTGCGGCGAGCCGAACGTCACTGGCCGACAGTATCCAGACCAAACAGGACGGCGAAGTCCGACTGCACAATATTAAAGTCGTCACTCGCGCAGACGGCAAACTGGTAGCGGTGTCACGCTCCGGAGAGTTGGCCGTGGCCGACGCCGCCGGACGCGAGCGCGAGCGTTATAAAGTGCCTTACGGCGCCGTGATTTCTGTTAAAGAAGGCGACAAAGTCGAGGGCGGCACCGTCATCGCCAAATGGGATCCGCACACGCACCCCATCATCACTGAGGTAGGCGGTAAGGTCGCCTTGACCGGAATGGAAGAGGGCTTGTCGGTTCGTCGGCAAACAGACGAATTCACCGGGCTGTCCTCGACCGAGGTGATGGACGCGGGTGAGCGGCCCGCCGCAGGTAAGGACTTAAAGCCTGCCGTGACCCTTGTCGATGACAAAGGCAAAGAAGTGTTGCTGGCGAACTCGAACCAACCCGCGCACTACATGCTGCCCGCGGGCGCCATTTTGAGCTTGAACCGCGGCGATACAGTGAACATCGGTGACGTCATAGCGCGTATTCCGCAAGAGGGTTCTAAGACTCGCGATATTACCGGTGGTCTACCTCGCGTGGCCGACCTGTTCGAAGCGCGCAAGCCAAAAGAAGCCTGTATTCTTGCCGAGATCTCCGGCACCGTGTCGTTCGGTAAAGAGACCAAAGGCAAGCGGCGTCTGGTGATCACGCCCACCAATGGCGAGACCTTGCCGGACGGCTCCACTCACTATGAAGTACTGATTCCCAAGCATCGGCAACTCACGGTGTTTGAAGGTGAAACGGTGGCCCAAGGTGAGGTGGTCTCCGACGGTCCCGCGAACTCTCACGATATCTTGCGGTTGAAAGGTGTGGAGGCGCTTGCGCACTACATCATCAATGAAATCCAGGAGGTGTACCGTCTCCAGGGTGTGAAGATCAACGACAAGCACATCGAGGTGATCGTTCGCCAGATGTTGCGCAAAGTTGAAATCACCGATATGGGCGATTCCGAGTTCGTCAAAGGCGAGCAGGTCGAGTACTACCGGGTGCTTGAAGTGAACGAAAAACTGCGCGCCGAGGACAAACAGCCTGCGCGTTTCGAGCGGCAATTGTTGGGTATTACCAAAGCGTCGTTGGCAACAGAATCGTTCATCTCGGCGGCGTCTTTCCAAGAGACCACTCGGGTACTCACCGAAGCGGCCGTCACCGGCAAGCTGGATGAGTTGCGCGGCTTGAAAGAAAACGTAGTGGTCGGGCGCTTGATTCCTGCGGGAACCGGGCTCGCCTATCACAACGAGCGCAGACGCAAGCGCGACGAAGCCTCTGGCACAAGCGACGGTGTCAGCGCCGAGGAAGTCGAAGCGGCCTTGACTGAAGCGTTGAAGTCGAGCGCTGAGTAAAGCAGTGTCGGGCCGTCACCGGATCGGATTCGGCCCGAATGCCTCTCTAAAGCAATATTTCAATGTTTTGGAGATAACGGGAAAGCCATGCTTTCCCATTCCTTCTTGCTTATCTTGGGCCTATTCCAGGCGCTAAAGACATAGCAATGGTTGACTTGACGCGTATCGGACCTGCCAGTAGAATGCGCAGCCCGCCGCGGATGGTGGGGAATCGACGTTTAACGCTTAGGCTAGGGGCTGTCTTCAGGCTCTAGCCCGCGTTTTTGTTGGTTGTTTAATTTTAATGATGCCCAAATGGGCTTTGCAATTTTGGAGTAACAGTTTCATGGCAACGATCAACCAGTTGGTTCGTAAGCCGAGAAAACGTAGAGTACAAAAGAGCGACGTACCCGCATTGCAGCGTTGTCCGCAACGCCGAGGCGTGTGTACCCGTGTTTACACAACTACCCCTAAGAAGCCGAACTCGGCTTTGCGTAAGGTTTGCCGCGTACGCCTAACCAATGGCTTTGAGGTGAGTTCCTACATCGGTGGTGAAGGCCATAACCTGCAGGAACACAGCGTGGTCCTGATTCGTGGTGGTCGTGTAAAAGACCTTCCAGGTGTGCGTTACCACACCGTGCGCGGTTCACTCGATACCTCCGGTGTCAATGACCGTAAACAAGGTCGCTCCAAGTACGGTACCAAGCGTCCCAAGTAAGTTTTACCGGGCCTGTTAGGTAGTTACCACGTTTTTTCGTTTTTTTATTTCTTCATTGTCAGTAAGGTTGGGTTCGAAGCTTTCGTATCCCAGGTTTCCCTGAATAGAGAGAGTACAAGTTATGCCAAGAAGACGCATTGTCGCCAAGCGCGAAGTGCTTCCCGATCCCAAATTCGGAAGCCAGACGCTGGCCAAATTTATGAACCACGTGATGATCAGCGGCAAGAAATCTGTAGCTGAAAAAATCGTGTACGGAGCGCTGGATATAGTCGCAGACCGTTTGAAAAAAGACGCCTTGGAAGTGTTCGAAGAGGCTCTCGAGCATATCTCGCCGATGGTCGAAGTTAAATCCCGTCGTGTCGGCGGCGCCACGTATCAAGTGCCGGTAGAAGTGCGACCTTCACGTCGTACCGCATTGGCCATGCGTTGGTTGGTGGAGTACTCGCGCGGACGCGGTGAGAAATCCATGCCCGCTCGCCTGGCCGGAGAGCTGATCGATGCCTCGCAAAACAAAGGCGGCGCGGTGAAAAAACGCGAAGACGTGCATCGCATGGCTGAAGCCAACAAAGCCTTCTCTCACTTCCGTTTCTAATTTTTCTCTGATTATTATCCCAGGCAGCGTTTCGCTGCCTTTCTTGCTTGAGTTCATTCTATTTTGGGAGCTTGACGGTGGCACGTAAGACGCCAATAGCACGTTATCGCAATATCGGCATTGTCGCGCATGTGGACGCCGGCAAGACGACTACGACCGAGCGCGTGTTGTTCTATACCGGCGTGTCTCACAAGCTCGGCGAAGTGCATGACGGCGCGGCGACCATGGATTGGATGGCACAAGAACAAGAGCGGGGGATCACCATTACCTCTGCGGCCACCACCTGTTTTTGGCAGGGCATGGGCCAGCAGTTCGACCAACACCGCATCAATATCATCGATACCCCGGGACACGTCGACTTCACGGTTGAAGTCGAGCGGTCGTTGCGCGTGCTCGACGGTGCCGTGGTGGTCTTGTGCGGCTCTTCGGGGGTGCAACCGCAAACCGAAACCGTCTGGCGTCAAGCCAACAAATACGAAGTGCCCCGGGTGGTGTTCGTCAACAAAATGGACCGCACCGGCGCCGATTTTTTGCGCGTTATCGAACAGCTGAAAACGCGCTTGAATGCCAACCCCGTCCCGATTCAAATGACTGTCGGTTCCGAGGAGTCATTCACTGGCGTGGTGGACCTTGTCATTAACAAAGCGATTATCTGGAGCGAAGCCGACCAAGGAATGTCGTATGAACTCCATGAAATTCCAGAGCAGCTTCGCGAGCAGTGCGCAGCGCTGCGCGAGAAATTGGTGGAGGCAGCCGCCGAAGCCAATGACGAACTTATGGAGAAGTACCTCGAAGAGGGCGAGCTGTCGGCAGACGAGATAAAACACGGCGTGCGCGCACGCACCCTGGCCGGCGAAATCGTCCCCGTTTTGGGCGGTTCGGCCTTTAAAAATAAAGGCGTACAAGCGGTGCTCGATGCGGTCATCGAATATCTGCCAGCGCCCAACGAGGTCAAGGCGATAGACGGCCTGCTGGACGACGGTGAAACCGTTGCGACGCGTGAAAGCACCGATGAAGCGCCGTTCGCTGCACTGGCGTTTAAAATCGCCACCGACCCGTTCGTAGGCACTTTGACCTTCTTCCGTGTTTATTCGGGTGTGTTAAACACAGGCGATTCCGTATACAACCCGGTGAAGGGCAAGAAAGAGCGCATCGGTCGCATGGTGCAGATGCACGCCAACGATCGCCAGGAAATCAAAGAGGTGCGCGCGGGTGACATAGCAGCCGCTATCGGCCTTAAAGACGTCACCACTGGTGAGACGCTCTGTGATATCAACCACAAAATTACGCTTGAGCGAATGGATTTCCCTGAGCCTGTGATTTCGGTCGCAGTCGAGCCTAGGTCGCAGGCAGACCAGGATAAAATGGGCGTCGCGCTCGGCAAGCTCGCTCAGGAAGACCCGTCCTTTCGTGTCAAAACCGATGAAGAGACGGGCCAAACGATTATCTCCGGCATGGGCGAGCTGCACCTGGATATCCTTGTTGAGCGTATGAAACGGGAGTTCGGCGTCGAGGCCAATATAGGCAAGCCTCAGGTTGCCTATAGAGAAGCCATCCGCAACACCTGTGAAATAGAAGGCAAATTTATTCGTCAGTCCGGCGGGCGGGGCCAGTACGGTCATGTCTGGGTTCGGTTCGAGCCGGGTGACGACGCAACCGCAGAAGGTTTGGAGTTCGTCAACCAGATAGTCGGCGGCACGGTGCCTAAAGAATTTATTCCTGCGGTCAGCAAGGGCATCGAAGAGCAAATGAACAACGGCGTGGTTGCCGGTTACCCATTGCTCGGTTTGAAAGCAACGCTTTTCGACGGGTCATTCCACGATGTCGACTCCTCGGAAATGGCCTTTAAAATTGCAGGCTCTATGGCGTGTAAACAACTGGCTCAAGAAGGCGGCGCGGTGTTGCTTGAGCCCGTTATGAAAGTGGAAGTCGTCACCCCGGAGGAGAATATGGGCGATGTCGTGGGCGACTTAAATCGTCGCCGCGGCCTGATTCTTGGAATGAATGAAATTTCCTCGGGCAAAGTGATTACCGCGGAGGTGCCGCTTGCTGAAATGTTCGGTTATGCAACCGACCTTCGCTCGGCAACCCAAGGGCGCGCGACCTATGCGATGGAGTTCAGTCGGTATGCCGAGGCGCCCACTAACGTGGCTCGGGAGATTATTTCAAGAAGTGGGGGGGGTTAAACAACCCGGAGTTACCTCGTAAATCCATAATTCAATTAAAGACAGAGGACTTTAACAGTGGCAAAAGAAAAGTTTGAACGCAGTAAACCCCACGTCAACGTGGGCACTATAGGTCACGTTGACCACGGTAAAACGACGCTGACTGCGGCCTTGACCCGGGTGTGTTCGGAAACCTGGGGCGGTTCATCCGTAGCCTTTGACGGTATCGATGCGGCGCCGGAAGAGAAGGCCCGAGGCATTACCATTTCCACCTCTCACGTGGAATACGAGAGCGCTGAGCGGCACTATGCGCACGTTGACTGCCCAGGCCACGCCGACTACGTGAAGAACATGATCACCGGTGCGGCGCAGATGGACGGTGCCATTTTGGTGTGTTCGGCCGCAGACGGCCCGATGCCACAAACGCGCGAGCACATTCTGTTGTCTCGTCAGGTGGGCGTGCCCTACATTGTGGTGTTTTTGAACAAAGCCGACATGGTCGACGACGAAGAGTTGTTGGAGTTGGTTGAGATGGAAGTGCGCGAGCTGCTGTCGAACTACGACTTTCCGGGCGACGATACGCCAATCATCATCGGTTCGGCGCTGATGGCGTTGAACGGTCAAGACGACAAAGAGATGGGCAGCAGCGCGGTGCGCAAGCTGGTCGAGACTTTGGATGCATACATTCCTCAGCCAGAGCGCGCGATTGACCGTCCGTTTTTGATGCCAATCGAAGACGTGTTCTCGATTTCAGGTCGCGGCACAGTGGTCACCGGTCGGGTCGAGCGCGGTATTGTCAAAGTGGGCGAAGAGATCGAAATCGTCGGTATTCGCGACACCACCAAAACCACCTGTACCGGTGTTGAGATGTTCCGCAAGCTGCTTGACGAAGGCCGTGCGGGTGAGAACGTGGGCGTGTTGTTGCGCGGTACCAAGCGTGAAGACGTCGAGCGCGGTCAAGTGCTTTGCAAGCCGGGCACTATCAAGCCACACACCAAATTCCAGTCGGAAGTTTACGTGTTGAGCAAAGAGGAAGGCGGTCGTCATACTCCGTTTTTCAAAGGTTATCGTCCCCAGTTTTACTTCCGTACCACGGACGTGACGGGCGCGGTAGAGTTGCCAGAAGGCGTGGAAATGGTTATGCCAGGCGACAATATCCAGATGACCATCACTTTGATCAACCCGATCGCGATGGAAGAGGGTCTGCGTTTTGCGATCCGTGAAGGCGGTCGTACCGTCGGCGCTGGCGTCGTCGCGAAAATCATCGAGTAATTGGGCGGTTCCAATGCCCTTAAAAAAGGCCTCTAAATCGAGGCTTTTTTTGTTTTATTGAGGTCTGTTAACGCTCATTCGATTGCTTCTG
>CAZING010000128.1:0-8082 GCA_964540505.1 uncultured Cellvibrionaceae bacterium
GCGCGTGGCATTCTGGTGAACATCACCGCGGGGATGGACTTGTCTTTGGGTGAATTTAACGAGGTTGGCGACACAGTGGAGGAGTTCGCGTCTGCGGATGCAACGGTTGTTGTAGGTACTGTGATCGACCCAGAGATGAACGGCGAGTTGCGAGTAACCGTGGTGGCCACAGGGTTAGGCGGCGTCGAGGCACAGCGCGCACCGGTGCAACCCACCAAAGTGGTCGACAACACCCGTTTGCCCGACGGCACGCCAAATTACGCCGTACTGGATAGGCCAACCGTGACCCGCAAAATTCAGGCGGGAGGCAATACCGCCCGCGCTCTGGAGGGTCACGACAAAGATATGGAATATCTCGATATTCCGGCGTTTTTGCGTCGTCAAGCAGACTGAACCGACAGCGGTCGAGCGCCTCACCCCTCGGCGTCCGACCGCTATACCCGTGTCCCCGAGGCCGGGCTGAACGTCCGTTCAGGTTCAGTTCATTTGCCCGCGCTAGAATGGCACGCATAATTATTCTTACAGAACGCAACACCGTAAAGGTGGCCCGGCGCTAAGGCTCCGCTCACCAATACAGGACCATTAGGCGTGAGCCATTAAGCGCAATAAGGAAGACAGTAACAGCAAGCCATGATTAAACAGCGAACCTTAAAGAACGAAATTCGAGCGACCGGCGTCGGCTTGCATACTGGCCGAAAGGTATTTTTGACTCTGCGACCGGCTCCGGTGAATACCGGTATCGTCTTTCGTCGGGTTGATTTGGACCCTCCGGTCGAGATAGAAGCCAAAGCTGAGAACGTGGGCGACACCACGCTCTCCACAACTTTGACGGCTGGCGATGTTCGAATTTCCACCGTTGAGCATTTGCTTTCGGCCATGGCGGGTCTTGGTATTGACAACGCTATTGTCGAGGTCAGCGCGGATGAGGTGCCGATTATGGACGGCAGCGCCGGGCCATTCGTGTTTCTCATTCAATCGGCGGGTATCCAAGAGCAAAACGCGCCCAAACGGTTCATTAGAATCAAAAAAGAAGTGACGGTGACCGAGGGCGATAAAGTGGCGAGCTTTAAACCCTTTGACGGTTTTAAAGTGAGCTTCTCTATAGATTTCGACCACCCGGTGTTCAAAGACCGCAAGCTTGATGTATCCGTCGATTTCTCCAGTACATCGTTCGTGAAGGAAATCTCCCGGGCAAGAACCTTCGGCTTTATGCATGAAATCGAGTATTTGCGCTCGAAAGGTCTGGCCAAGGGCGGCAGCGTCAACAACGCCATTGTGATCGATAATTACCGCATTCTGAATGAAGATGGCCTTCGTTACGAAGACGAATTTGTTAAGCACAAGGTGCTTGACGCTATAGGCGATCTGTATCTTCTCGGCTTCGGGCTGATTGGCGAGTACACCGCCTATAAATCGGGTCACGGCTTAAACAATAAATCCATTCGTGAACTGATGAAGCAAACAGACGCATGGGAGATGGTGACCTTCGAATACGACAGTGAAACGGCGCCCATTTCGTATGTGCAGCCTCTGGCGGCTGTTTAGTTTGTTTTGCAATGGAGCTGTATAAAAAACAGTCTAAAGTGAATAAAAATTTGCCCATTTAAGCCTTTCTATGCGATAGTCGGCCCCTTTCGAAGGGGCAGGCTGCGTCCTTTCTGTGCACTTTCCAGTTTTTTGTACTAGTTATTATAAGCAGCAGCAACTCACCGGGCGCCTGTTTGCGCGAGCAAAGCCGACGCTTATGCGTTTGAGTTACATATAAACTGTTCTTTTCCCGTTCGGGCTCCGCATGCGAGAGAAGTTTCGCCAAAGCGGGGGGTTTTTTACGACTATAGTGCAGATTCAGCGAATTTTAAGTGAAAGTAATAATTGTCAGTAAACGTCTTGGTGGCTCGCGTACCTTTAAGTTAGGCGGGTTGTCTGGCGCGTTCATAACCGTTTGCCTCGCGTGTCTTCTGGGCGTGCCGGTGGCGACCTATTTGGCGTGGCTAAAGTCGGGTTCGATTAAAGACGCGGACTTCGTCTCGAGCGATGTGGTAGAGGCCTGGGTGGCCAATATCACCGAGCAGGGCGAGCAGCTGGATCGGATGCGACAGCAAGAGTCCGACAGGACCGTGGCCATGACGCTTCGGCTCGCCGAGCTGCAAGCGCGGCTCGTTCGCCTGGACGCGTTGGGCGAAAGACTCACCACTATGGCCGACCTGGAAAAGGGCGAATTCGATTTTGGCCAGACCCCGGCTATGGGCGGGCCGGAGCTTCTCGCCGGCAACGAACTGGACGAAATTTTTGCCGCGCCGAATGTGGTGACGGCTGTCGATGAGCTTGCCGCGCAGATTGAAGATCGGCAACAGCAGCTGGAAACGCTCGAAGCTTTAATGGCGAACCGAAAGCTTGAGCGAGAGGTGTTTATTGCCGGGCGTCCCGTCAACAAAGGCTGGATGTCCAGCCGCTTCGGTCGCAGAACCGACCCTTTCACGGGGCGTGTCGCATGGCACTCGGGGGTAGACTTCGCCGGCAAGGAAGGCGCAGATATAGTCGCCGTGGCCGCGGGCGTGGTGACTTGGTCGGACGATCGCTACGGTTATGGCAATCTCGTTGAAATCAACCACGGCAATGGTTTCGTTACCCGATACGCACACTGCAAAGAGAACCTTGTTAAAGTTGGCGATGTTGTTAAAAAAGGTCAAATCATTGCTCTGATGGGCTCCAGCGGCCGCTCCACCGGCCCCCACGTTCATTTTGAGGTCTATAAGCACGGTCGCACAGTCGACCCGTCGTCCTATATTCATCGCGCCAGTCGGTAAGCGAACGCTTTAAAACAGCTCCTCTCACCTATATCTTGTTTCTTTAGAATTCGAGCCGCGTATTCGGCTCTTTAATACCTATGAATAATTGGCGGCGCCATGATAGCTAAAATTTTTAAATCTGTTGTTGGATCAAAAAATGATCGTGAACTCAAGCGTATGCGCAAACTGGTGGCGCGTATCAACGCCTTGGAGGAGGCCACGAAAGAGCTGACCGATGAGCAGCTGAGTGCAAAGACGCAGTCGTTCAAGCAGCGTCATCAGGATGGCGAATCGCTCGATCAATTGCTTCCCGAGGCGTTCGCCGTGTGTCGCGAGGCGAGCAGGAGAGTGATGGGTATGCGTCACTTTGATGTGCAGTTGATCGGCGGTATTACCCTGCACGAAGGGCGAATCGCCGAGATGAAAACCGGCGAAGGTAAAACCTTGATGGCAACGCTGGCGGCCTATTTGAATGCCATCTCAGGCAAAGGCGTTCATATAGTCACCGTCAACGATTACCTTGCCGGGCGCGATGCCGATTGGATGCGCCCTTTATATGAAAGCCTCGGGCTGACCGTGGGCGTTATTGCGTCCCAGCAGCCGCAAGATCAAAAGCGCGAGGCATACGCTTGCGATATCACTTACGGCACCAATAACGAATTCGGCTTCGATTACTTGCGCGACAATATGGTTACTCGCAAGCAGGACCGGGTACAGCGTCCGCTCAACTTTGCGGTGGTCGATGAGGTGGATTCCATCCTGATCGACGAGGCCCGCACGCCTTTAATTATTTCTGGCGCCGTCGAGAACAGCTCCGAGCTTTACCTGCTGATGAACAAGTTAATTCCGCAACTGCAGCCGCAAGAGGAGAAGAGCGCAGATGCCGGGGAGGGCGTCGAGCCGCGGGGTCACTACACGGTGGATGAGAAAACCCGTCAGGTTGAATTGACCGAGGAAGGTCACCAACTAATTGAAGAGCTGCTTGCCAAGCACAAGCTGATCGCTGAAGGGCAGAGCCTCTACTCGGCGGGCAACCTCGGGCTGGTGCATCACGTGCACAGTGCGCTTAAGGCCCATAAGCTTTTCCATCGGGACGTCGAGTATATTATCGAAGACGGCCAGGTGATCTTGATTGATGAGCACACGGGGCGAACCATGGCCGGGCGCCGGCTCTCCGAAGGTCTGCATCAGGCCATCGAAGCAAAAGAGGGCGTTAACATACAAAGCGAAAGTCAAACGCTCGCGTCGACCACCTTTCAGAATTATTTCCGACTCTATGCCACGCTCTCTGGAATGACGGGGACTGCCGATACCGAAGCGATGGAATTTCGCCAAATCTACGGGCTCGACGTAGTAGTTATTCCCACCAATGTGCCAATAAAACGACGCGATTTGAACGACCTCGTTTATCTGAACGCGGAAGATAAGTTCGAGGCCATAGTGGCTGAAGTGAAGGCGTTTCGGGAAAAGGGCGCCCCGGTATTGGTCGGCACCGCATCGGTAGAGACCTCAGAGGAAATGTCGCGACGGTTTAAAAAGGCCGGCATCGCCCACGAAGTGCTCAATGCCAAACATCACGCTCGCGAAGCTCAGATTATCACCGAGGCCGGCCGACCCGGTGCCATCACGATTGCGACGAATATGGCGGGCCGTGGTACGGACATCAAGCTCGGTGGCAACCTAGACGCTGAGCTTGCAAGCCTTAAAGAGCCCACTGAGGCGCAAGTGGCTGCACTGAAAGCCGATTGGGCAAAGCGCCATGAACAAGTGCTCGCCGCCGGCGGGTTGCACATAGTTGGCACAGAGCGACATGAATCGCGCCGCATCGATAATCAGCTGCGCGGCCGAGCGGGACGACAAGGCGACCCGGGGATGTCCCGTTTTTATCTTTCTCTCGAAGATAATCTTATGCGGATATTCGCCTCCGATCGCGTTCGCAAGATTATGAGCGCGCTCGGCATGGAAAAAGGCGAAGCGATTGAGCATCGCATGGTGACCAACGCAATCGAGACCGCGCAGCGTAAAGTTGAAACGCGCAACTTTGATTATCGCAAACAGTTGCTTGAGTACGATGATGTTGCCAACGCGCAGCGCCAAGTGATTTACAACCAGCGAAACGACTTGTTGGACGAAGAGTCGGTGGAAGAGGCGGTTAACGGAATACGTGGCGATGTATTAAACGATGCAATCTCTAGGTACATTCCACCGCAGTCACTGGAGGAGCAGTGGGATGTGCCCGGGTTGGAGCAAAGTCTTGAGCAGGAGTACGGTGTTCGGATTCCAATCCGCCAGTGGCTGGATGAAGACAAAAAACTCTACGAGGAGCCGCTGCGCGAGAAGATTATTGCCGAAATGGATGCCGCCTACGTCGCAAAATGCGAGCGTATCGGACCTTTGATGCGCATGCTCGAGAAGCAGGTGATGCTGCACGTTCTCGACACACTCTGGAAGGAGCATCTCCAAAACATGGACCATCTGCGCCAGGGCATTGGGCTTCGTGCCTACGCGCAAAAGAACCCGAAACAGGAATACAAAAGAGAGTCGTTTCAGCTTTTTCAAGACATGTTGAATGAATTGAAACATGAAGTCACTCGGGTGCTGTTTAAGGTGGAGCCCATCTCGCCGGAGCAAATGGAGGAGATGGAGCGTAAGCGCATAGCCGCCGAGCAAGAGCAGCGCCGTCGACAGCAGCTCCAGCACGCGCAGGTGTCCGCTTTGAGCGAAGCGCCCGCTGAAGACGGACCGGCGCGCGGGCCCGCGCCCATTCGCCGTGCGGCGAGCAAAGTCGGTCGCAACGAGCCCTGCCCCTGTGGGTCGGGTAAAAAGTACAAGGCGTGTCACGGGAAGTTGGCGTAAGGGGGCAGAGATGGCGGTAGGTCAAGTGACGCCGACTAAAATGTATCCGATTGAAGGGGTGCGTCTGGGGGTGGCAAGTGCCGGGATCAAAACGCCGGGGCGAGTCGATACGCTCTTACTTGAAATCGATGAAGGCGCCAGTGTTTCCGGTGTTTTTACTAAGAACAACTTCTGCGCGGCGCCGGTGGTGCTTGCCAAAAAGCATCTCGGCGGCGGTGGCATCCGCTATCTGGTGGTCAATTCCGGCAATGCCAACGCCTGTACTGGCGCGAGGGGCTTGGCCGATGCCGCTTTGACCTGTGAGAAGCTGGCCGAATTGACCGGGGTGCACAAGTCCCACGTATTGCCTTTTTCCACCGGCGTTATCGGTGAATACCTGCCAGTACAAAAGCTCATTGATGCGCTCCCCGAGGCGCTGGCCAATCTCGAGGCGAATGGTTGGGAGACTGCCGCGAAAGCGATCATGACTACCGACACTCGGCCAAAACAGGTGAGCGTTCAGGTTGAGCATGATGGCGAGACTATTACCGTGTCCGGCATCGCCAAAGGCGCGGGGATGATTCGCCCGGACATGGCCACTATGCTGGCCTATGTGGCCACCGACGCCGTTATTGCGCAAACCGTGCTGGACGACATGCTGCAGATGGCCGTTAACCGTTCCTTTAACCGTATTACGGTCGATGGTGACACGTCCACGAACGACGCCTGTATTCTAATCGCGACCGGGCGCGTGGGTACGCCTATGATTGCCGAGGCCGCAGGTCCGCTTTATCAGGCGGTTTCCGAGGCGGTGGTCTCAGCTATGCAAAGCCTGGCGACCGGTATCATTCGTGACGCGGAAGGTGCCACCAAGTTCATCACACTGGAGGTCGACGGTGGTGCTACTGCTCAGGAATGCTTAAAAGTCGCCTACGCAATTGCCCATTCACCTCTGGTGAAAACGGCGATGTATGCCAGTGATGCGAACTGGGGAAGAATCGTCGCAGCTATAGGCTACGCAGGCGTTCATAAGTTAGACGCGAGTCTGGTGAGGGTCTGGTTGGACGATGTCTTAGTCGTCGATGGCGGCGAGCGGGCGGCCACCTATACAGAAAGCTTGGGCTCGGTTGTGGTGTCGCAGTCGGAGTTCACATTGCGGGTGCACTTGGGGCGAGGGTCTGCCTTCGAGCGCATTTGGACCTCAGACCTCTCCCACGACTATGTCACCATCAATGCCGAATACCGAACCTAATAAGCCGATCGCCACCCTGCATGTGGCGGTCGGCATCGTGCGCGATCACGCCGGGTGCGTTCTGATCGCCGAGCGCCGCACGGGCCAGCATCTGGCCGGGTATTGGGAGTTCCCAGGCGGCAAAGTGGAGGCGGGTGAATCGGTGTTTCGTGCGCTGGCGCGAGAGCTTAAAGAAGAGGTCGGTATCGGTGTTCTCGGCGCCAGTCCGATGCTTCGTATTGGCCATCGGTACCCCGAGAAGAGGGTCTTGCTGGACGTCTGGCAAATTACGTCTTTTAGCAACGAGCCGGCCGGACTGGAAGGCCAAAGCGTCGCCTGGGTGGCGCCGGAAGCGCTTGGCGCGTTTCGATTTCCCGAGGCTAACGCCGCCATCGTCAACGCGTTACGGTTGCCAGATAGTGCCGGTATTACAGGCCATTACCAGACAGAGGCGGAATTTTTCGAGCGCTTAAAGCGCGCGCTTAAGCGCGGTCGTCGCTTGGTGTATCTGCGCAACTTGCCATCGCACGGTGCGGAGACCATGGCTCATAAGGCGCTGGCCTTATGTCGAGATGCCAGCTCCGTACCGGTGGTCAGCGATATTGCGCTCGCGCGTGCCATCCCGGGTCTTGGCTTACACTTAAAAAGCGATCAACTTAAAGCCGCAACGCTCGATTCGCTGCAAGGGTTGGCTTTGGTTGGGGCATCGGCACACAATGAAAGCGAACTTCTGCAGTGCAAATCTTTGAAACTGCACTACGCTTTCTTATCGCCGGTGTTTGAAACGTCTTCACACTCCAGCGCCCAAGGCATGGGACCGTCAGTTTTCGCTGACCTCGTAAACTTGGCCGGCATTCCGATTTATGCCTTGGGAGGCATGTCGGACGACGATGCAGCCTGGGTGCGCGCGTCCGGCGGCCAAGGTGTTGCCACGCTATCCGAGTTCTGGGTGACCCCGTAATTCGAGGGCGCGACAGAATAATTTTCCTAATCTTGAAAAAAGTATTGTGCACTTAAGAAAAATGCGTACAATGCGCGCCTCACCGTTGCCAAGTATCAAAACGGTGGGTGTGAAAGCAAAAAAATGTGTCAAATAAGTTTGATTCTAAAAGAAAATTTAGTTGCACATTTTAGAATAAGGCGTATAATTTGCGCCCCGCCCTAAGGGTGGTATCCAAGCTCGCCGGCCGAGTTGGAGTTGATTTAACAAAGAGGTCAAGCAAAGCG
>CAZING010000129.1:0-8048 GCA_964540505.1 uncultured Cellvibrionaceae bacterium
TGCTGGGTTACTACAAAGTGTTCGGCATTGCCGCGAACCTTGCGCTGGCGATGAACATGATTTTGCTGGTGGCATTGATGTCGATGCTTGGCGCCACGCTCACGCTGCCGGGTATCGCCGGCATAGTGTTGACCGTGGGCATGGCCGTTGACGCCAACGTGCTTATTTATTCGCGCATTAAAGAGGAGTTGAAGGCCGGTATGCCGCCGCAACAAGCCATCCACGCCGGCTTTGACCGCGCATTCACAACCATCCTGGATGCCAACATCACGACACTGATTACCGCGCTTATTCTTTTCGCAGTAGGCACAGGGCCTGTCAAAGGTTTTGCGGTGACGCTGTCGTTGGGTATTTTAACTTCCATGTTTACTGCAATTTGGGGCACGCGCGCTGTGGTTAACCTGATGTACGGTGGACGAAAAGTAACAAAACTTTGGATTTAATGGGCGGAGTTATGAAAGAAGACAAAATCATCGATTTTATGGGTGTGCGTAAAATCGCCACCGCCGCCTCCATCTTGCTGGTTCTGATATCGCTTGGTGCGCTGCTTGTAAGGGGGCTGAATTTCGGCCTCGATTTTACCGGCGGCACTCTGGTGGAGTTGCACTATAGTGAAGCGCCCGTGCTCGAAGAGGTTCGCGACGTCCTCGCCGAGAATGGCTACCCGGGGGCTGTGGTGGTCAGCTTTGGCGGCGATACGCAGTTAATGGTGCGGCTGCAAACCGACATGATGGAAGGCGACGACACCGAGCTCGCCAACACCGGCAATGTCATCGCACAGATTCTTCAAGACGCCACCGACAGCGAGGTCGACCTTAAACGCAGCGAGATGATAGGCGCGCAAGTCGGCGATGAACTCGCCAACAACGGGGCGCTGGGCGTGTTATTGGCTATGGCTGTGATTTTTGCCTATGTGGCCATGCGCTTCCAATTTAAGTTTTCGCTGGCTGCGGTGGTCGCGCTTATTCACGATGTGATCATCACCATGGGCGTGTTTGCCGTGTTTCAGTTGGATTTCGATCTCACCGTGCTCGCTGCGGTACTGGCGATTATCGGCTATTCGCTCAATGACTCGATTGTTGTGTCCGACCGAATTCGCGAGAATTTCCGTATCATGCGCAGCGACGACATTCTGGAAATTATTAACGTCTCGTTGACCCAAACCTTGGGCCGAACCTTAATGACCTCAGGTACCACAATGGTGGTGGTCGTGGCTTTGTATGTAGTAGGGGGCGAGCTGATTCATAATTTTGCATTGGCGTTGATGGTGGGTATAGGTGTGGGTACCTATTCGTCCATCTACGTGGGCTCGGCCATCCTCTATTGTATGAACGTCAGCAAAGCTGATTTGATGCCGCCTGAAAAAGAGGGCCAAGATCTCGAGGAAGTTCCTTAAGCGGGCGGCGACAAGGTTCGACGCAAAAGGGGGCGCGATGCCCCTTTTCTATGCGCGGGTGTTTTAGGTTCGTTAAAACACGAACGCTCGTTGGCGAGTTGTCCAGGAAGTTAGCTGGTGAAAGAGCGCGGCTCGCGCGTCAGATCAAGCCCCCGGGGAGCGCAGCAAGTGGGTCTATTTCACATTTCACCATGCGGATGAACGCTCAATCGCCGCGAATCGTTACCTAATTTTCCGTGTGGTCCCCTCGACAAGCTTATTTTGTTCGGGATCGATGGCAAGCCTTTCGCTTTCACGCGGCGCGGTTTGGGCGTCTTGGTCCAGGTTTTTGATGCGCGCCATGATGTCATCAAAATTCACGGTCTGATCCAAACGTTTCTGGTCCTCGGACGTTGAATCGTCGCCCAGACACGAAAACAAATTTTCGATTTCACTTGCCAGGTTTTTGTTGAACGCCCCGAACTTCATATGATTCACCTTCGTTGTGGCGCCGGAGCTTCCGAATTGGAGGTCGGATCGTCGTCCCCGGGCTCAATCTGAGTATAGTCAGCCGTTTCCCACCACTTTCTTAAATGACAAAAGATTCTAGGAGACGCCAGATTAATTACTCGGCGGTTTGATGTTTGTCAAAATGTGCCCGTTAGTGAATGAGGTTGCTAGAACCGAAGCCCGCGCGTTCACCAGAAGGCCCCGTCTTTAATGTGCCGGGGTTTTGGTTTCTAATAGCTCGGTATTTGTAAGCCACTCGGGTGAGCCGTTGGCCGTCGACCGGTGACTTCGTGGGGCTCGCACAGACGAGCGTCCCCTCTCTTATTCGTAGCTTTTGTAGAAGGCCGATATGAAAATCCTAAAATCCGTTTTCTCTCAGGACGAAATCGCCCAAGTGCATGAAATGAGGCAAGCTCTGGCGCGCCATCAGCGTATTTTTAAGGGCAGTCATGGCTACGGGTATTTCGACTGGGACCTGTTGGCCAAGCGCTTGGACTGGAGCGGCGGCTACTGGCGTTACCTCGGCTATAACGATGAGGACGTCGATTATATTTCGGTGTCCAGCAACTATTACGACTACGTCCACCCTGACGACGTCGATAAGATTCGAAAGGTGGTCGTCGGTATGTTAAAAAGGCCGGGGCCGGCGGAAATTGTCTATCGCGTGCGGCGCAAAAAAGGCGGCTATATATGGACTGAAGTCCGTGCCGACAGCGTGCGAGACCCCGAAGGCTGGGTCACCCACATCAGTGGCATCGCCTTTGATATCACCAAGCAGAAGCAGACCGAACAAGCCTTGCTGATAAGCGAGGCGCGCCACGCGCGCATCATTCAGTCCTCAAGTGACGGCATCTGGGAATGGTCGGCGGAGCACGGCGGCTTTCATTTCTCCAATCGCTGCTGGGAGCACTTGGGCTATACCGAGCACGATGATGTGGTCAACCAGGGGGTGGACCGGATACAGGCGTGGCGCAAACGCATGCACCCGGAAGATGGCAATCGTTACGACACGGCCTTGTCGTCGCACATTCGCGGCGAAGACGTGTTCGATGTCGAGTATCGAATAAGAGGCAAAGACAACAAGTGGCGCTGGATCCGTGCGCGCGGTCAGATGACCTTTAACACGGCGGGCGAGCCGCAGCGCATGTCCGGCACCAATATGGACATCACCTTGCTGAAGTTGGCCGAGGAACGGGTGATTAAGGCGAAGGAGTCGGCAGAGAAAGCCAATCGCGCCAAATCCGAATTTCTTTCCAGTATGAGCCATGAGTTGCGCACCCCTTTGAACGCCATTTTGGGGTTTGCGCAGCTGACCAGCATGGATAAAAACCTCACGAATGACCAATACAGAAACTTAACCGAAATTCGCAAGGCCGGCGAACACCTTCTGCAGTTGGTGGGCGACGTCCTGGATTTGGCAAAAATCGAATCCGGCAAAATGACGCTCAACACCGAATCGGTATCGCCGGTGGCGCTGCTCAATGAGACCATTGCGCTGCTAAAGCCGCCGGCAGAAGAAAAGAGCGTTCAACTGGTGCTTAACACCCAAGGGCTGTCTGAGCGCACCGTGTTCGCCGATCGAGTTCGACTGAAACAGGTTTTTTTAAACCTGATTGGCAACGCGATCAAATACAACCGCGACAACGGTCGGGTGATGATCGCCTGTGAGTTGGTGGATAAACGGATTTTCAGAATCAGTGTCCAGGACACAGGCCGAGGCATAGCAGAGGATCGACAAGCGGAGGTGTTTCAACCTTTTAACCGACTCGGCGCCGAATTGGGCAACATTGAGGGCAGTGGCGTTGGCCTTGTGATTACCAAACAACTGGTGAGCCATATGGGTGGGCGCATCGATTTTACCAGCACGCAGGGCGAGGGTTCGAATTTTTGGGTGGACCTGCCGTTGCATCTGGACATGTTGTCGGCGTCGGCCCAAGAACCCTTGGCGATGGCGAGCGCAGAGCAAATCGAGGCGTTCGACCTGTCGCTGCGCGACAGCAAGCGGGTGCTTTATATCGAGGACAACGAATCCAACCAACGTTTGGTCGCGCGTTTGTTCGCTCGTTACCCGTTATTGAAGTTGGATGTGACCCACGATGCATTGCGCGGTTTGTACCTCGCCCGAACCAACAAGCCCGACGTGATTCTTATGGACATCAACCTGCCAGGTATGGACGGCTTTGAAGCCCTGGAAGTGCTGAAAAAAGACCCTTGTACAGGGCACATTCCTGTTATCGCGCTCTCGGCTAATGCCATGGCCCACCATTTGGATAAAGGCCAGGCCGCCGGGTTTGCGTTTTATCTGACCAAACCCATCAACCTGCAGGAGCTTTTGGAAGCTTTGAGTAACTTTCTTGTTGATTGAGTCGCACTTGTGGATTAAGTCGCAGGTGCGACAAACGACGCTCATACCGTCTGTTGCGCCTGCCTAAAGACCCAAAGCGACGCTCGCGAACGAGCGCGCTACAGCTCACCCAGGTGCTTGCCGACCACTTGCAGCAACGGCTTGAACACTTTGGCGCCACCGCAGACGATATTGCCGGTTTCCATAAACTGGTGGCCGCCTTTGAAGTCGCTTAAAAGGCCGCCAGCCTCTTTAACCAGAAGCACACCGGCGGCCATGTCCCAAGGCTTCAAGTTCATTTCCCAGTAACCGTCAAAGCGTCCAGCAGCGACATAAGCGAGATCCAGAGCCGCCGAGCCCATTCTGCGCACACCGGCTGTGACGCCGGCGATTTCGCGAAGTGCGGCGAGATAGGGGTCGATATTGTCGTAGGCGACGCCGTTAAAGGGCACCCCTGTGCCAATCAGGCCGCCCTGCAGACCGAGTCTTGCAGAGCAGCGTATTCTGCGACCATTTAAGGTGGCCCCTCGGCCGCGGCTGGCGGTGAATTCGTCGCGCTTCAGCGGGTCGAGCACCACGGCGTGGGTCGGCTGGCCTTTATACAGACAGGCAATTGATACCGAGTAATGGCCGACGCCGCGCAAAAAATTGGTGGTGCCATCAAGCGGGTCGATCACCCATTGGTAGTCGCTCTCGGTGTTCGTGGCGCCGCTTTCCTCGCCCAAAAAGCCGTGGTCGGGGTAGGCCTTTTTCAGGTGGTAAAGCACCTCTTGCTCCGCTTTGCGGTCGACTTCGCTGACGTAGTCATTACGGCCTTTCTCTTCGAAGGCGATCAAATCGACGCGCTCTGTGGCGCGCTCGATCAGTTCTGCGGCTTTGCGCGCGGCGCGCAAAGCAATATTCAACATGGGTTCCATGGGCGCTCGTTGTTGCTGTTGGCTAAAAAAGGCGGCGATTATAACAGCCCCGCGCAGCCGGTGCGCATCGGGCGTTAATTCTGGTAAACTTCGCGCCCTTTTTCGCGCCGAAACCGAGTTGCAAAATGGCTGATCCGCTGGCTAATATCCGAATCGTGCTTGTCAATACCACCCATCCGGGCAACATAGGTGGTGCTGCCCGAGCTCTGAAAAACATGGGGCTTACCGACTTGGTGTTGGTTGCGCCGAAAGAATATCCGTCCGAGCGCGCGGTGTGGCGCGCCGCCAGTGCTGTCGATTTGCTCGATCGCATCCGGGTGGTTGACACTTTGGATGAAGCCGTGGCCGATTGCGGGCTTATTATCGGCACCAGCGCGCGCGGGCGGCGTATTCCCTGGCCGCTGTTGACGCCGCGAGAGTGCGGCGATAAAGCCTTGGTTGAAGCGGGCCGTCACCCGGTCGCCCTTGTTTTTGGCAGAGAGGACCGCGGGCTCACCAACGACGAACTGCATAAATGCCATTTCCATGTTCATATCCCCGCCAACCCAGAATATACGTCTTTGAACCTGGCCGCCGCCGTGCAGGTAATCGTTTACGAAATCCGAATGAGTCTGCTGACGGCCGAAAACGGCCGCGCCCCGCACTTTGATGACTGGGACCAACCGCCGGCGCCGCAAAAAGATATCGAACTCTACTTTGAGCATCTAGAGCAAACCATGGTCGAGTTGGGCTTTCTGGAGGCCGACAACCCTCGTCAAACCATGACTCGCCTGAGACGACTGTATAACCGCATCCGCCTCGATAAGATGGAGCTTGGTATTTTACGCGGCACCCTAACCTCCGTTCAGCAGCAGATGGTCAGACGCGACGCGGAGATAACCGCTTTGAAAGCGCAGTTGCGCGCCGCCGAACAAACGGTGAAGCCTGAAGGGAATACTTGACTAATTTACTAGGTTTTTTATAATCCCCGCACTACCTGAAGGGGAATAGCCATGCGTTTGACCACTAAAGGCCGCTATGCCGTGACCGCGATGCTGGATTTGGCCCTCCACGGTGATGAGGGGCCGGTCAGTCTGGCGGAGATTTCAAGCCGTCAGGAGATCTCACTGTCCTATCTCGAGCAGCTGTTTGCGAAGCTGCGTTTAAACGAACTGGTCAGCAGTGTTCGAGGTCCCGGTGGCGGTTATCAGATCAAGCGCCCGCTGGACAGCGTATTTGTCGCGGAGATCATCGACGCGGTGAACGAATCCGTCGACGCGACTCACTGCAACGGTCGCGGCAATTGCCAACAAGGCGAAGTCTGTCTGACGCATCACCTCTGGACGGATCTGTCAGACCAAATACACGGTTTTCTGAGCGGAATCAGCCTGGCGAGCCTCATGCAGCGCCAGGAAGTCCGTGAAATATCTGCCCGGCAGGACGGGCTCGACGCTCCGGGCGCTGTTGCTGAAGATCGGAGTCTTCGTATTCCGGTGTCCAGTGTTAATTGAACCCGGTAGTTAATAGTTCTTTATGGCGAAACCCATTTATCTCGATTACGCCGCGACCACCCCCGTGGCACCCGAAATTGCAGCTTTGATGGCGCAATACCTGACAATGGACGGCATATTTGCCAACCCGGCGTCGCGGGCGCATCTTTTTGGTTGGCAGGCAGAAGAAGCGGTCGAGACCGCCCGCGGTCAGGTGGCCGAGTTAATCGGTGCCGACCCCCGCGAGATAGTGTTTACCAGCGGCGCCACCGAATCCAATAATCTGGCATTAATCGGTTTGGCCGCTGCCCGCAAACACCGCGGCAGGCACATAGTCACAAGCGCAGTGGAGCATAAGGCCGTGCTGGATACTTGCGCTTACCTCGAGCGCTCGGGTTATGAGCTGACCTATCTTAAACCCTGCGCAGACGGCAGAGTGTCAGTGGCGGCGGTACAAGAGGCGCTTCGCGACGACACGGTGCTCGTGAGCGTGATGCACGTCAATAACGAGCTCGGTGCCATTAACTCGCTGGCGCAAATCGGTCGTTTATGCCGCGATCGCGACATAGCCTTTCACAGCGATGCCGCCCAAAGCGCCGGACGCCTGCCGATAGACGTCAACGACATGAACATCGACCTGCTGTCGCTATCGGCCCATAAGATGTATGGCCCGAAAGGCGCGGGTGCGCTCTATGTCCGCCGCGCCGAGCAGATAAAAATCGAGGCGCTAATTCACGGCGGCGGCCACGAGCGCGGTATGCGCTCGGGCACGCTCGCGACCCATCAGATAGTCGGTCTCGGCGCAGCGGCCGCGGCGGCGAAAGCGAATATGGCTGCCGATCACGACTATCTCAACAAGCTTGCGGGACTGTTCCTGCAAGGGCTCGAAGGTCTGAAGGTCAAGGTCAACGGTCCGGCGCCACAAAACTATGAGCCGCTATTGTCATCGAACACCAGAGTACCCGGCATTTTGAATGTCTGTTTCGAAGGCTGCGATGGCGAACAACTGTTGTGTACGCTGCCGGGGGTCGCGGTATCGAGCGGGTCGGCCTGCACCTCGGCCAGCGTCGAGCCGTCTTATGTCCTGCGAGCGATTGGCTTGAGCGACGCCGAGGCGCACGCATCGCTGCGTTTTAGCTTTGGTCGCTACACAAGTGTCGCGGATATAGAGCAGGCCACGGTTCAACTGCGTTCGGCGCTTAGTGCGTTAAACGGGCAAGTTCGGGCCTATCCCGGTTGAAGGCCAGCGGGCACAGAAGAACCCCGGCCGCAAGCTTGACCTAAACCAAATTAATCGAGCGCCCACGGGCGCCACAGGTTGTAGATACCATGTCACAAGACCAGATCGATAATTTAATTCACCGCGAGTATCAGGCTGGGTTCGTGTCCAATATCGAATCGGATACCTTGCCAGCGGGGCTGGACGAGGGCGT
>CAZING010000130.1:0-5827 GCA_964540505.1 uncultured Cellvibrionaceae bacterium
GATCGAATGCCGAATTATTCGCAGATTTTAACCGATGCCCAAATTTGGGACCTTGTGAAGTTTTTAAAAGAGGAAGCGCTCGATACCACCTTGCTCTACGACCTGGTTCTATTGGACGGCCAGTACCCTCGAGCACGCGGCTTTTTAAACATGGGCGTAGAAGGTAGCGCCCTCGCCGGGGACCTCCTCTACGCTGAAAACTGCGCGTCGTGCCATGGCGCAGACGGCACGGCGATACGGCTCGAAGGCGAATTCTATACGGTCGGCAGCTTCGTTCGAACCAAGCCCCACGAAAGCCAACACTTGGTCAAATTCGGCCACCTGAACGGCGCGATGGGCCCGGCGTTAATAAATGTGACACCGAGCCAAATGCAAGACCTCTTTGCCGCCCTGCGCGACGAAGGGCAATACCCCAGCACTGGAACAACGCCGGAACCCGGGCCCACACCCGAGCCAACCCCAGAACCTATAGACGGCGAGCTTGCATTCTTAAGGCACTGCAGCGGGTGCCATTCTGGCAGCGGTGAGGGGCCGTTTAACCCGCGCTACGGCGACGTGACCGGCGCAAGCGCCGCGTTGATCAACGCGATGATCCAAATCGAACCGAATATGCACCACCTAAAACCCGACGACCCGGCGCAGGCGGTATCTTTGGAGGCCGTAGACGCTATAGCAGAATTTCTAATGCAATAGCCCATTGTTCGCGCCAATGCGAAAACGCACGCGCAGTCGCCTCGCTCGCTCGGTGGTTTTTTCTCACCTTTGGTTAAAGCACCGTTCGGGCGCAATGCATGTCCCATGCCAGAGGTGAATTCCATCACAGAACCGCTATTTTCATTTAAATAAATTTTCGATTAATTTTGCTCACACTTACCTCGCACTCCTAGTGAACTCGGGCTTTGCAAGAGACTTAACTCGAAAGCACCTTAGGATTCAGCAAGTTTTACGAGGCGATATAGGTAGTACAATAATCGATCTAAGATATCGTATAACACAATAAACCGTAGCGGGCTGCGCGCCGCACACGAACGTATTCGAACACCGCGACTGCCGCTTCACTAGTCGCGACAATTACGACATTCAACAAAATAACTCAATCGAATCTGAATGGTTGACCGGAGATGTTTAATGATTACCAATATGAGTAAGCGAATACCCGGGCGGCGGCTGCTGCTAATAGGCATCGCGGGCTTGCTCGGTGCTTGCGGTGGCACTGACGTCGACACCCCTCCCACCGGAAGCTCGTCTTCTGGCGGGCTGAGCTTTGTTCCCCCACCAGAAGAACCGGCACCTGGATCCGTCTTGGTGATGGCCATCAACGCTGGCGGACCCGCGGCCATGCTCGATGGCATTCAGTACCAAGCGGATGCTTACTTCACAGGGGGCCAAACACACAACAGCAACGTTACCAACATCTCCGGAACCAGCGATAGCAGCGTTTATGTCACCGAGCGTTATGGCGAGGCGACTTACGCAATTCCGGTCTCCAACGGGCGTTATACCGTCACTTTCAACTTCGCAGAAACCTATCACTCAGGCACAGGGCTACGGGTTTTCGACGTCCTCGTCGAGGGCCAACCCACGCTGACGAATATCGACATCTTCAAGTCCGTTGGCGCAAATGCGGCCATGACGCAACAGGTCAGCGATATTGACGTTAGCGACGGCAGCTTGGACATCCATTTTCAAGCAACCACAGAGAACCCCAAAGTCTCCGGTTTCGTGATTGAACGACAAAACCCGGTGGTAACCCACGCGGATCGCGGCAGGCAAATTTTTGAAGCCCAGTGCAGTGTGTGTCACGCGGCGACCGATAAAATCGTCGGTACCCTGCCCGATGAATCGGGCCACAACCTCCAAAGCCTTATGGGGGCGACCCGCGCTATGCCACCTGCCGGTCTCGAAGCCACCTTTGGCAGCTGTGATGACGAATGCGCCTACTACACGGCCAAGTACATCGCCAGCGTGAACCCATTTTTTGGTCGCCCGGCTCCCGGCCCCGAGCCCGACATGCCAATGGCCAGCATCGACGCTAAGCCTCCGGTTATCAGCCGCTTGAGCAAGGTTGAATACAACAATACTGTCCGCGACTTGTTTGGCATTACTTCAAATCCCGCCGACGACTTTCCACAAGACCAGTCAGGCACTTTCACCAATGACAGCGCCGCGCTATCGGTTTCCAACCTTCACGTCGAAATGTTCGACAAAGCCGCTCTCGATATCGCGACTGAAGTGGTCACGGCCGCTGCCAATGGCAACCGCTCGGCTATCAGCTGCGACCTGACCAACGCAAACTGTGCGCAAACCGTTATCAGTGAGCTGGGGCTTAAGGTATGGCGGCGTCCTTTATCCAATGAAGAAAGCTCTGCATTAAAGTCCCTCTACGACGAAGTGCAGGCGGCCACCAGCAACCGACGAACGTCTATGGCGGCCATGTTGCGCGCTATGTTGTTGTCACCGAACTTCCTCTACCGTCCAGAGTTCGACCAGAACACAAACTCCAGACAAGCCGAAGCACTCGACCCTTACGAGTTGGCCTCGCGCTTATCTTATTTCCTTTGGAGCAGCACGCCCGATGACCAACTGCTCGCCAAAGCTGCGAACGGTTCTTTAACCAACGACGCGACACTCAGAGCCGAAGCCACTCGAATGCTCGCAGACGACCGCTCCGAAAGCCTGCTGGATAACTTCGCTTGGGCTTGGCTCGGCTATTCGGATTACGCCAACCACCAAGTCGATACGGTTCAGTTTCCGCAGTATACCGACACCATCGCTGAAGCATTTTTAGCCGAAACTCGAGCGTTTTTGCGTCACATTCTGAAAGAAGGTCGACCCATTTCAGAAATCCTAGACGCCAACTACACCTTCTTGAACGAACCATTAGCGAAGTTCTACGGTGTTTCGGGTATTACCGGCAACCATATGCGACTTTACGAGTGGCCAGAGGGCTCCACGCGCAAAGGTTTGCTAGGCCAGGGTTCGTCTTTAACCGCGCACTCGCACCCCAACAAAACCTCACCGGTCAAACGCGGCACCTGGGTCATGGACAAACTTATGTGCGACCGGCCACCCGAGCCACCCGGCGATGTCATTTCGCAGTTCCCTACTCTGCCGGAGGGTTTGAACCCGAGAGAAGAGTCTGAGATGCACAAAGAGTCCTCGGGCATCTGTTCGTCGTGCCACGCTTATGTCGACCCAATCGGTTACGGCATGGAGAACTTCAGCCCCATCGGTCAATGGCGCGATGAGTACCCGAACGGGGATTTCGTCGACTCCTCAAGCGTACTGCCCACGGGCGAAAGGTTCTCTAGCCTTGTTGAGTTGGTCGACATTTTGGCGCCCAAAGCTCAGGTGACCCTCTGCTCCATCAGTTACGCAATGACTTATGCCACTGGGCGCCGGTTTAATACGCTGTATCAACAAGGGCAGCCTTCGGACTACCCGGCGGTGTATGAGGTGTATCAAAACACTAAAAACAGTGCCCACAGTATTACCGAGGTTTTCACCGAAATCGTTATGAGCCCTGCGTTTCGTATGCGTCGCGGCGCGGATTCCCAATAGGAGTATCATCATGAGTCAGATTGAATTTAGAAGGAATAAAGCTCCTAGGCTTGGACGTCGTTCATTTCTTGCGGGCACCGGCGTTTGTTTATCACTACCTTTATTGGAAGCGATGCTGCCCATTGGTAAATCCGCCTTTGCACAAAGCGCGACGCCGGGAAGAATGCTGACATTCTTTACCGGCAACGGCTGCCACATGCAAACCTTTACACCCAGGTCTGCGGGCGATTTCAGCAACGACTTCCGCGGCGCCACAACGCTCGACCCTCTTAGGTCTTTATGGACCGAGGTCACCACCATCAAAGGGTTGCACAATGACCCTATGCGTGGCCAAACCGGTGACCACGGCAAAGGCAGTGGCGCCTTTATGACCTGCGCCCCGGTTGAGAAAAACCGCATCAGTTCACACACCACAATGGACGTAATCGCGGCCAGGGCGATTGCCAACCAAACGCGGTACTCCAGCTTACACATTGGCCTGGAACGGGTCGGCAGCGGCTTTCCAGACAACGGCTACTCAGCGGCCTATCTCGGCAATATCTCTTGGGAAAACTCCACAACACCCGTACCCAAAGAAATCGACCCGCAGCGGCTGTTCAGCCGCATTTTCGGGGGCGACCTGCCTGACGCGCCCGGCGGCGCCAATTTGACGGACGCTGTGAACAGATCCGTTATGGATGCCGTGCTTGAGGACATAAACCGCTTGGAAAGCAAGCTCGGGACCACCGACCGCGAGAAACTTCAAGGGTACTTAGACGGCGTTCGTGAACTCGAACTAAAAATTGGCGAATCGAACCAAGGCCCCGTCGCCAACGCTTGCGTTAAGCCCAATATCGGCCCCAACGGCGACTATGTAACCAACAGCCGCTTGATGAACGATCTTATGGTAATGGCGTTCACCTGCGACCTGACCCGCGTTATCAGCTACGCGTTCTCCAACGGTATGTCGGGCAGGGTTTACAACCACCTTGGCATTGGTGGCGGGCACCACAACATCTCCCACCACGGCGGCCGCGAGTCCAATTTCGCAGAGCTGAGAAAAATCGACAAATACCACATGGAAGAACTGGCGGATTTGTGCACCAAGCTGAAAGCCCAAGTGGATGTTCAAGGCAAACCACTGCTCGACAGCTGCATCGTTTTTTATTCAAGCGAAATTGCCGACGGCAACACCCACAGCCACTACGACTTGCCCGTGGTACTCGTGGGCAAAGGCAATGGCACCATCACCACGGGACGACACATCAACACCAACAGCGGTAAAATGGCCGACCTTTTTGTCGCCATGATGCAGCACGTGGGTGCGAATGTGAATTCGTTTGGCAACAGCACCGGGCCTCTGAACCTCGCATAGAGCAGAGGCGTTTTACTCTTCGGTAAAGATGCTTGGCTGTATTTTTAAATAAAAGCAGTCAAGCATCGCACCCCCCGACAACGCAAGAAGAGTGAAAAGGCAAAAGCATAACCTCTTAATCGTTTACCCAACCCTACCCCCCTGCACACCCAGAAAGCTACCGCGAACTCCTCTTCGTTCAAACAACAAGACTCAAACGCGGCCAGGTTTCCAGCCACTGCTTTTCTGCGACACGCGCCAAGAATAAAGCCTTTGATCGTTTCGGGTTATGCGATATACAACCGGCAAAAAGCGAACCTAAGCCAAACGGCGCCGCCACCTCTATAGCGCCAGAACGTTTAAGACGAACACCGATAGCGGTCTCCTTTTCCGGCCAATAGCGCATAGCATCCGCTGAATTAGTGTAGGGTTGGTCGTGGTTGCGGGTGTGCATTGTCGCCTGGTTCTTAACTTCCCAGCGCACCGAGGGCTCTAGCAAATAAAGCGCCTCCGTTATGCGGGGGTTAACTGCGTCTGTCGGGTCAAAAAATATCACATCGACATCATTAAGCTGTGTAGGCGCATAGCCGTGTAGGTGATCCCACACCATATTTCGCACAAATCCCGCAGCGATATAGCAGTCGGGCAGCGCTAATGACGCCACCGCTCGAAGCAAACGCATCCTCGTGGCGTCGGCGATCATCAATTGTTGAATTCTATGCATGGTGCCTCGTATGTCTCTAAAGTGTTTTCGTCCACTTCGGAGTAAGCGACGTCACCACAGGCGGCCCCAACAAAAGCGGTTCAACCTCTTTCAAGTAATTGGCGTAATTCTCGGTCTTAAGGAACTCGCGCGATGCCTCAACATCCTTGTACTGCTGAAACGCAACAATCGAATCTTCATCGCCATCGTCAAAACAATAATAATAGGCA
>CAZING010000130.1:5927-7949 GCA_964540505.1 uncultured Cellvibrionaceae bacterium
TGCGTCAAGAGTATGGATGCCCTGAAACCGCCCGTACTCGTGAAGGTGGAAGTACTGCGCAATAGCGGCACGCTTCTACTTCCCGACCGCAAGCGAAACCGCGTCACCTGTCAGCCCGCTTGAGCTGTGTCCTTACGTATCGATAACCGGCTAAATGAACTAAGCTACACAAGTTCAGATGATTTCGAGAGAGGCCCGTTATGGCCACCCTAATTCCCGCCATCAATAGCTGCCTGTCGCGCATGACCTCTGGCGAGCGCCGCTTTGCCCGGCGCTTAGAGCAATTTCTGGAAGACGATTACCTCTGTTGGTACGACGTTCCAGTAGGGCCGAAAGGTTTACACCCGGATTTCATTGTCCTTCATCCTCGCCGCGGCATTTTAATTCTGGAAGTAAAAGACTGGAAGCTCGAAACCATTCAGCAGATAAACAAAACCAGTGCAACCTTGCTGACCGCCAACGGCCTTAAACGCGATGCCAACCCCCTGGAGCAAGCGCGCCAATATTGCCATGCTGTAGTGAAATGCCTGGAGCGCGACCCTCAACTGGTGTATCCACCGGATCACGCCTTTAAAGGTAAATTAATCATGCCGTTTGGCCACGGCGTGGTGCTCAGCAATATCAGTCGTCAGCAATTCGACAGCACCGACCTCGGCGAAGTCATTCCCGGCAGCCGCGTTATCTGCAAAGACGAGATGATCGAATCAATTGATGTCGAACAGTTTCAAGCGCGCCTGTGGAATATGTTTACCGTCAATTTTCGTCGCGCCCTTTCTCTCCCCCAAATCGACCGCGTCCGCTGGCACCTATTTCCGGAAGTGCGCATCGTGCAGGGCTCATTATTCGATGATCGATCGGATACGCAAGCCGCAGATCTGCTGCCAGATTTAATTAAAGTGATGGACCTGCAACAGGAGCAGCTCGCGCGCAGTCTTGGCGAAGGCCATCGCGTGATTCACGGCGTCGCCGGTGCCGGCAAAACACTTATTTTAGTTTACCGGTGTTTGCATCTGGCCCAGCTAATGTCGCGACCCATTCTCGTGCTTTGTTACAACCGCGCGTTGGCGGCCCGTCTGCAACAGCTTGTCCACGAAAAAGGCGCAAGCGATAAAGTGCAGGTTTACAACTTTCATCGCTGGTGCCGCCAACAGCTCATTTCCTACAACGAGCCGCTGCCCAAAGACGGCCCGGAGTTTTCCGAGCAATTGGTGCAGCGATTAATTGCAGCGGTGGATGCCGGGCGCATTCCCGCCGGCCAATACGGCGCGGTGATGCTGGACGAAGGCCACGACTTTCAGCCAGCATGGCTGAAATTAACCGCACAGATGGTCGACCCCGCAACCAACTCGCTGTTGGTACTCTACGACGATGCGCAATCCATTTACGCACGTTCACGCGGCAAATTCAGTTTCTCCAGCGTCGGCATACAAGCACGCGGCCGCACCACCATTTTGAAATTAAATTACCGCAACACAGAGGATGTTATTAACCTAGCCAGCGCATTCGCGCGAGAGCTATTGACCGAGGCAGAAGCAGAAGAGGACGGCATACCGCTGTTAGCCCCCACCAGCGCCGGCCGCCGTGGCCCACCGCCATTATTCTTGGAGCTGCCCAGCTTCAGCGCCGAATCCCGCTACGTCGCCGAGCGTTTACACGCCCTCCACGACAAAGGCCGCAACTGGAGCGACATGGCCATCGTATATCGCGCCAATTTTATGGGCGATAAAATTCGTAACACCCTACAAGACAACGGCATCCCCTACGAAATCCTTACCGGCCAAAAGCCCTCAACCGAAAAAGCCCAGAACACCGTAAAGCTTGTCACCATGCACTCCAGCAAAGGCTTAGAATTTCCCGTAGTATTTGTCCCAGGCCTTGGCTACCTGCCAAGCAAAAGCCAAGAAGAAAAAGAAGAAGCCCGCCTGCTCTACGTCGCCATGACTCGAGCAATGGATGAACTGATTTTGACGAGCCATCAGAACTCAGGGTTTGTGGAACGGGTGCGGGGCATTGTCGGTGTTC
>CAZING010000131.1:0-4892 GCA_964540505.1 uncultured Cellvibrionaceae bacterium
TTGGGTGGCCAGATCATGCAGGTTATGGTGGATCGCCCCGACCTAAAAACCCGTTTTGACCAAGGGGGACTCGTCGGTGCCATCATTATTATCGGCCTCGGCGGCTTGGGTATAATACTGATCGTATGGCGATTCGCTGTCTTGACTACGATTACGAGCAAGGTAAACGCCCAGCTCAAATCGGACCGTCCGAACACCAATAACCCGCTTGGTCGCGTGTTAAAGGTCGCCGAAGACAACCAAGGCGTGGACGGCGAAACGCTCGAACTAAAACTCGAAGAAGCGGTTCTAAAGGAAAGACCCAGTGTCGAGACTGGCCTGAACATGATCAAAATCATCTCGATGGTGGCGCCGCTTATGGGCCTTTTGGGTACCGTTGTCGGTATGATTCAAACGTTCCAGGCGATTACCGACTTCGGTGCAGGTGATCCCAAACTGATGGCGGGTGGTATTTCGGCTGCACTTGTCACCACGGTGAACGGTTTGATTGTTGCGATACCTACGGTATTCATGCATACCATTCTGAGTGGTAAAGCCAAGCATATTGTTCACGTTTTGGATGAACAAAGCGCCGGCATTATTGCTGAAAAAGCTGAAGGCAACCGATAAAAGGGGGCATGCTATGCCAGTTTGGTTAGATACCATATGGTCTTTCGTAGACTCTGGTGGCCCCATTTTGATCGCGATCGCTGTGTTGACGTTCATAATGTGGACCTTGATCTTCGAGAGGCTTTGGTTTTACAAGATCTCGCTTGGCACGTTGATTAAGGACACCATTAGCCGATGGGATTCTCGAGCGGAGCGCCGCTCGTGGAATGCTCATCAAATCCGCCTGGCGTTAGTTTCGCGAGTGACGGAAAAAATCAACGTCAATATCGACTTGATCGGCACCATGGTGGCCCTGTGTCCGCTGTTCGGTTTGTTGGGCACTGTTTGGGGGATGATGGAGGTGTTCAACGTCCTTGCCACTACGGGTGGTGCCGATGCCAAGTCCATGGCCGGTGGGGTTAAACAGGCCACCATTCCGACAATGGCCGGAATGGTGGCTGCCATTTCTGGCGTGTTCGGCAGCACCGTGATCAACCAGATTGCCGAGCGCGAGCAGCGTCTATTGGACGATCACCTGACAATGGATCACTAATGCCAGGCCGGGCAGAGCCGGCGAGCAGTGCAGAGCGCCCGTAAGGGTGCTCTTTAGCAATGCAGTGAAATGACTTTTAACGTGGCCGATGCAATGCCGTACCGGCCTACATAGCAGAGAGTTAACATGGCCAGCAGAAAATTATCTGACGGTGATGATGCCGGGACGATCGACCTGACCCCGATGCTCGACGTGGTATTCATCATGTTGATCTTCTTCATCGTAACGGCGACCTTTATTAAAGAGCCAGGGGTAGAAATCGAGCGCCCCGACGCCAATACCGCGGAATATAAAAATTCAAAAATTCTGGTGGCAGTAGATGCTGAAAACCGCGTTTGGATAGACAAGAACGAGGTCGACAAAGGCCTTGTCGCGGATCAGATCGAACTGTTAATGGCGGATAATCCGAACAGTCCTTTAGTGATTCAAGCGGACGCCAAATCCAGCATTAAAACGTTGAACGAAGTCGCTCAAGCGGCTCGCGAAGCCGGCATCGCTGACGTTTCTATCGCGGCGAGCAGGGAGTAATTTATGGGAATTTTTGCGAGATTAATCCCCGCCGGCGGTTTGGGCGTATTGGTCACTCTGGGGCTGTTGTTGCTGATGCACGTGCTTATCCAGGCTAATATGCAAGGCCCCGGCGAAGTACCTACTTATCGTATTCCAGAGATCATCATGCCGGAGCGTGAGATCAAAACCGAGTTCGATACCAGCAAACCCGTGCGTCCCGAAGAGATTCAAGATACACCACCGGACATTCCAGAGCCGGATTTCCAGACACCTGACGCCACAAGTAACAGTGTGAACATACGGCCGGAATTCAATGAGAAAATCCAGATTGAAGGTATGGGCATGAGCGGCAGTGGCGATATGATCCCGCTGACGGTGATTCAACCCGAATACCCACGTCGAGCGCTGCAGCGAGGCACCGAAGGGTATTGTACCGTCGAGTTTACTGTGACCGCAGCCGGTACCACTCGCGATGCCTTCATAGTCGATTGCCCGGATTCGATGTTCGAGCGCGCCTCGCTTCGGGCCGCCGAAAGAATCAAATACAAGCCGCGCGTCGTGGACGGGAACCCGGTCGACGTGCCTGGCGTGCAGTACAGATATACGTTCGAAATGGCGAAAGACTAAGGCGAGGTCCGAAGATGAAACCAAAATTTAAGTCAGGTTGGCTCGGGCTGGCGGCAGTGTTTGTACTCGGCAGCGCAGCGACGTTGCCAGACATGTCTGCAGGCGATATCCGCTTTACAGGCACTATGGCGCAAGCCCAACAAGCCGCGCCTCAGCAAAAGCTGGCCGGTTGTAAACAGCCGCCAGAGAAGCGTCGGTTACGCTCGTTGGATCAGAAGTTCTTTAATAAAGTGGCCACTGTTGACGCCTTGATGAATCCCGAGGCCAAAGACGCGAACAGCCCGCCGCCGGAGCCGAATTACCAGGCCGCGTGGCCGCCATTGAAACGACTGCTGGACCGCTGCGACGATTGTAACGACTACGAGTGGGCGCAGTTGTATCAGCGCGCTGCGGTGATTCAGTTCAATCTCGAGAATGTGCCCTCTGCAATCGACTACTTTAAGCGGGTGGTGTCCAAAGCGCCGAATATTCCCGAATCCTTAGAAACGACGCTTTTGTATCAGATCGCGCAGCTGGAAACCTCTGAAGAGAACTACGCTTCGGCTTTGGCGACCTTCGACAAGTGGGAGGCCATGTGCCCGAATGTTGTGCCGGAGGATTACTACTATTTCCGTGCCCAGATTTACTACCAGCTCGATCGCAAAGATCAGGCCCTACAGGCGGTTGCCAAAGCTATTGATTTTAAAGAGTCCAAAGGCGAAATTGCGAAAGAGGGCTGGCTGCGGCTGCAACTTGCGATTTATGCCGATCGCGAGGACTACAGCTCGGCAGAGAAAGTCTCAGAGAAGCTGGTGGTCAACTACCCTTCAGTAAGCTCGATCGGCCAATTGGCGTCTATCTACGGCTTGAACGGTAAAGATGCCAAACAGATGGGCATGCTCGATGCGTTGAATGTGACCAACGGGCTGAATCAAGAGCGGGAATTTCGCAACTTGGCCTATCTGTATTTGGGCGTCGACGCGCCTTATTTGGCCGCGCGAGTGTTAAAGAAAGGCTTTGAAGCCGAAAAAATAGAGCGGACCGCGAAAAACTTGGAAATTTGGGCCGCATCGCTGTCTCAGGCGCAAGAGGTAGATGACGCCTTGCCAATTATGGAAGAGGCCGCGCGGAAGTCAGACGAAGGTAAGCTCTATGCGACTCTTTCGGCCGTGTATCTGGACGCCGAAAAATTCGACGATTCGATTAAAGCCGGGCGTAACGCGCTGAAAAAAGGCGACTTGCGGAGCGAAGCAGAAGTGTATATGTACATGGGCTCCGCGTACTTGTCCATGGAAAAATACGACGAATCCATCGAGGCGCTCCGCAAAGCCACCAAGGATGAGCGCTACGGCAAACACGCCGATGAGCTGATCAAATACGTGAAGAAAGAAAAAGAACGCGACGAGCAGCTGCGTAAAGCAAAGCTGAAGTCGTAACCCATCCGCCCGTGTTTCGGGTACGAAATAACACAGCGAGTGTCGTAAAGCCGCCTTTAAGGGCGGCTTTTTTGTGCGCGCCCGTCATAGCGGGTAGCGCAGTGACGGGCGCTGTTTTGGTTTCAGATTGTTCTGGCCAGATGCCATGGAGGGCACAGTCCTCTGTGAGTCCGGTAACGGGAATCACTAGCGGAACCGCAAGGGCATTTTTGATGCGTCTGGATATTGCAACGAAGCGGGCACGTCTGAGCACGCCTAACGGGCAGGGCTCGTGATGGAACTATAAGTCAGGCGATGTCGAAGAAGTCGGCCGACAGACCGGGCCTACAATCGCTGATGAATAGTTCCCAACAGCTCAAATATAAGCTAATAGCCGCCGAGGTGTGGAACCGTCTACCCGGGTGGTGCGAGAGGAGCGCGGGCGCAACCTCGCCCCCTGCCCGATGCCGGTGTCCGGGGATGGAGCAGAGAGAACAGAGGTACAGGGGGCGGAGGGTGCAATTCTGTACGCAACTGTTGGGGGCGGGCCTCTGGACCTTTCCGGCTTCAACGCCGTACAGTTAGTGGGCTTCAGTAGACTGGGAAAACGAGCGGCCTCAAGGGGCTTCGCCGGGCCGCTAGACGAGCAGAACCGCCACGTAATAGCTGCCCAAGTCGGTTTTACTTTAAAAACTTCAGTTTGCCAAACGGCCCGGACTCGTCGTGAGGCGAAACTGGATTTTCAGGGGGCGCGAGGAGAGACAAATGAACTCGCCGTCTAGTGCAACCGATTATTCGCGCCCTGCGGATAAGCTGCCTTTCGGGCGGCAACCGCTGGACGGCCCGTACCGATGTCGGACAAGCCCACGCGAAGAGCCCATGTGCAAGGCGCCGTCAGGCGGGCCAGGGCTCACGCGCAAGCCCGCGCCGCTTTACCGGCTCAAGTCGTCCAGTTTTACTAAGTCGCGCACCGCGCCTTTGTCGGCGCTGGTCGCAAGTAGCGCGTAAGCTTTTAATGCCGCGCTGACTTTGCGCGGACGCGGTTTTGCGGGTTTCCAGCCCAGTCGGTCTTGCTCTTCGCGTCGGTGGTGCAACTCTTCCATCGACACCTGCACATCGATCGTGCGATTGGGGATGTCAATTTTGATTAGATCGCCGTCGCGGACAAGCGCTATGGCCCCGCCAGAAGCCGCCTCGGGTGACGCATGACCAATAGACAG
>CAZING010000131.1:4992-7926 GCA_964540505.1 uncultured Cellvibrionaceae bacterium
ACACCGGCGGTTTTCACGACACAGCCCGACTCTGCTATGTTGCCGTAAAGTATCGCGAGGCCGCCCTCGCGGGAGAATGCATGGTCGAGCGAACGTATGCAGCCCGCGGCCCGGTCGACGTCCAACGAAGGCCAGCGGGTGCTTTGACTGAACGCTTGCTGGGTGGGCACACCTGCGGGGCCGGCTTTAAAGAATTCGATAACCTCGTCGGAGGGGTTGCGCAGCAAATCCCACTGATCCAAGGCGGCTTTCAGGGTGTCGGAGTGCACGGTCGGGCAAGAGGTATCGAGCAGACCCGCGCGGTCGAGTTCGCCCAGAATCGACATAATGCCACCGGCGCGGTGCACGTCTTCAACATGGTATTTCGGCGTATTCGGGGCCACTTTACAAAGCTGCGGCACTTCTCGACTGAGACGGTCTATGTCACTGAGATCGAATTTAACCTCGGCCTCGCGGGCGATGCCAAGAAGGTGCAGGATGGTATTGGTGCTGCCGCCCATGGCGATATCGAGTGTCATGGCGTTTTTGAACGCAGCCTCCGAGCAGATGTTACGCGGCAACACGCGCTCGTCGTCCTGTTCGTAATAGCTTTTGGCCAGGCCTACAATTCGCCGCCCCGCTTCTTTAAAGAGCCGTTCGCGGTCAGCGTGGGTGGCGAGCATGGTGCCGTTGCCCGGCAAGCTCAAACCGAGCGCTTCGGTCAGACAGTTCATCGAGTTTGCGGTGAACATACCCGAGCAGGAGCCACAGGTGGGGCAGGCGCTGCGTTCGTATTCGGCGACGGTTTCATCGGACGCGGAAGAGTCGGCGGCGATGACCATCGCGTCGACCAGATCGAGGCCGTGCTTGGCCAATTTAGTCTTCCCCGCTTCCATCGGGCCGCCGGAGACGAATATCACCGGAATGTTGATTCGCATGGCCGCGAGCAGCATCCCCGGGGTGATTTTGTCGCAGTTCGAAATGCACACCAACGCGTCGGCGCAATGCGCATTGACCATATATTCCACAGAGTCGGCGATCAAATCGCGGCTCGGTAAGCTGTAGAGCATACCGTCATGCCCCATGGCAATGCCATCGTCCACGGCTATGGTGTTGAACTCTTTGGCGACGCCGCCTGCGGCTTCAATTTCTCGGGCGACAAGCTGACCCATGTCTTTGAGGTGCACATGCCCCGGTACAAATTGAGTAAAGGAGTTGGCGACGGCGATAATCGGCTTTTGAAAATCGCCGTCTTTCATTCCGGTTGCCCGCCAAAGTGCGCGTGCACCCGCCATATTGCGACCTGAAGTGGTGGTTCTTGAGCGATAAACGGGCATAAGCGGGCCTCAATGATGGTCAATGTTTCGCGGGGTAGGATAACAAAATGAGTGGCCAACGTCAGGCGAGACTAAGTCGGGGCGTGTCTATTTGAGTGGCGACCGCAGGCCGAGTTCCAAGAACTTCGCCCGTGGGGGCAGACCGAGCGCGCGAAGCCGCGACGCGACAGCGCTGCAGTGTCCCCGCGCACCGCCGCCGAGCTCGACCTCGGTTAAAGTGTCTCGAGCAGCTGCGGGTAGTGTTTACGCAATTGCTTTTGCAGCAGTGTCAGGCGCTTGAACTGTTTGTGCGCCGGCTTTAATTCGCCCACCGAACGCAGGCCGCGACGGCACATTCTTTCATACTCCGATGTTGGCCCATCGTTTTCGGTCGCGGCAATGATCGCCTGAATAAGGTTTAAATTGAGGCCGATATGTTTCGGGTAGACGTTGATCGCTTGGTTGAAAACGTCAATTGCCGCCTGAAACTCCTTCGCATCGTAGGAGTGGATACCGCTTTTGGTCAGTTTGGCCGCGGCCGCTTTGCCGTCGTCACTGATCGGCTCGCCGGTGATGCCGTCTATGATCTGTAACAGCTTCGCGTTGTCGGGGTGGTTCGCCGCGAGCGAGGTCAAAATCGCGCGCGCCTGGTCTTCTTCATTCATTGTGTGTAACGTGCGTGCAAACTCCAAGCTTGCATCTACCGACGGGGAGGGCAACTGCTCGTAAAGGGCTTTGGCTTTATCGGTTGCGTTCTCTGCTTCATCCGTTTTGCCCTGGCTTTGCAGGATTTGCGCTTCCAGCATTTGCGACTGCGCGTCTACCTCGGGGTTTGGCGAGTATCTTTTCTTGGCCCGATCCAGGTAGGTCATCGCCTGTTTGGCCAACAGCTTGCCATCGGCAGCACTGTTTTTATTGCGTACCACATCGGAGACTTTTCGAGCGTAATTGAAGTAGTCCTGCGACGATTCGTGACAGGAGTTCGCGCCCCATTTAATCGCTTGAAGGTGCGATTTCATCGACAATTCATCGTCGCCGTTAAGATCGGCAAGCTCGGCCAGGCGACGATGCCGGTGGACGGATTTTGGCGAAACCTGGGAGGCGCACTCTACCGCTTTTTGGGCGCTGATTTCGTCGTTGCGGGCGAGGTGCACATCGGCGAGCAAATCGTGGGCTTCGATATAGCGATTGTCTTCGCGAATGATCTCCTCGAGCATCTCTTCAGCCGCGTCTAATTTGCCCATCGCCAGAAGAGTTTTGCTCATGCCAAGCTTCGCCCATACAAGCGGGTTCTTATTTAAAACGCTCTCATAGAGCGATTGCGCCTCTTTCAGTTGACGCAATAAGAACAGCAGTTGGCCCTTTAATTTAACGCAGTCGGAGGCGAAGCGGCTGCCCTCTCGAATCCGCTCGTTGCAGCCGTCGAGAGCACCCTGGTAGTCGCCTTCGGTGATGCACCGTTTGATGGGTAAAAGCGCCTCGTGGCGCACTATGGCGCGGTTTAAGCGATGGCGCAGCGACGCTTCAGTGTACGGCTTGGTGATGTAGTCGTCCGGTTGGCATTCAAGCGCACCGAGCACCATCTCGCGCGAGGATTCACCGGTCAGCACAATAAACAGGCTGGTCATCAGCAGCACCC
>CAZING010000132.1:0-1532 GCA_964540505.1 uncultured Cellvibrionaceae bacterium
ATAGCATGGATGATGGGTGATTGCTAGCGGGTATTCGGGCGCCTGCAGGCCGAGGTTCCGGTCATTTTAAGCGGTTCCTGTTCAGCTTTTAGCGAGGGGCGAATCTACCCGAACCGGGCGACCTTCATTATGAGGTCGGGCCACAGTGCTGTGCGGGTTCTCGCTTTGGTAGCTCACCTCGAGGGCGCTGAACTACCGTTAGCGAGCGCTTGGGTGACACTGTAAGTTTCGAAGATTTGCCGACTTCGAACTCGGTCTCAACGACGGCGCTTTTTGCCGCGATGCGCCGGATCGCGGAGCGGACTGAGACGCGTCTGACTCTGTGCCCTAGGCCGCATTTATATAAAGGTCGCCGGTTAATGGTGGTCGCTGGTTTTGCCAAGATCGGAAATTTGACCTTTACGCTAACCCAAAAGGTTCATTAAAATAGCGCGACGCTGTCTCAATATAGAGAAGGCCCTCGACTTTTTGAGAAGTCCGGCGAGCGGGCGCAATACCGTCCGCCAGGTTGGCAGTCCCCCCGTAATCCGTGGGCTATGGCTAAGCTCCGCTGCGGATGTCTGTACGTTTTATCGCCAATGGCGCCCGTGCCATTTATCGATTTTGAATAAACCTTGCTTGAGCGGGCTGATAAAGCTAGGCATAATATTCGGCTTTGTCTCGAAACCCCTACGGATTTCTGACGGGTGGTTTGCACTCCGGGACGATATTTGATGCTACGAAAATGACGGTTAAAAAAGTATGATTTCACGCGTAAACACAAGCCTGGACAATGTTTTTCACCAAGTAATAAGTCGGAACCAGGGGGAGCCCGAATTTCATCAAGCCGTTAAGGACGTCATTGAGAGTTTAGGTCCTGTTCTTGAGAAACATCCTCACTACGCCGAACATAAAATTATTGAGCGCATCTGCGAGCCAGAAAGACAAATTATATTCCGCGTCCCCTGGGTCGATGACAGCGGAACCGTGCAAATCAATCGCGGGTTTCGTGTCGGCTTTAATAGTGCCTTGGGCCCCTATAAGGGCGGCCTTCGTTTTCATCCTTCTGTTTCCCTTGGCACCATCAAATTCCTGGGGTTTGAGCAAACATTTAAAAACGCACTATCCAGCATGCCGATCGGCGGTGCAAAAGGCGGTGCCGACTTCGATCCAAAGGGTAAAACCGATGGCGAAGTGATGCGCTTTTGCCAAAGCTTTATGACAGAACTCTACCGGCATATCGGCGAGATGACCGACGTTCCCGCAGGCGATATAGGCGTAGGCGGCCGTGAGATTGGTTTTCTATTCGGACAATATAAACGCATCACCAACCGGTACGAGTCCGGTGTGTTAACTGGCAAAAACCCCCAATGGGGCGGGGCATTGGTGAGACGAGAGGCCACCGGGTATGGCGCTGTCTTTTTTGCTCAGGAAATGCTTCGCGTTCATGACCAGCAACTTGAGGGCAAAACCTGTGTCGTCTCGGGGTCTGGAAACGTCGCGATCTACGCGATTGAAAAGCTTCACGCGTTAGGTGCCAAAGTGATCGCATG
>CAZING010000132.1:1632-7851 GCA_964540505.1 uncultured Cellvibrionaceae bacterium
GGCAAGGCGGCAAACGCAGGTGGCGTCGCCACTTCTGCATTGGAAATGCAACAAAACGCGAGTCGCGACCGTTGGAGCTTTGAGCATACCGAAAAGCGATTGCAACAAATCATGACCGATATCCACCACGACTGTTATCAGACGGCCGAGTATTACGGCTATAAGAATAACTATGTGGTGGGTGCCAACGTAGCGGGCTTCATTCGGGTCGCGGATGCGATGTTGGCGCTCGGTGTTATTTAAGCCGGCGCTTGCATCTGAAGGTTAAATACCCCTTCGATCGCTTATTTTTGTTTTATGAAAATTGTGACCAACAGTGACGCGTCATCGATTCCTTTTAGAGCGTGAGGCTCACCACCGGTCAAAAATAACAGTTCTCCGGCTTTTAGTTCTTGAGTGCGTCCACCGGCGTCGAACTCGACGCTGCCTTCTAGGCACTGAACAGTGATTTCACCTGGGACCTTATGCTCCCGAAACTCCTTACCGGCTGGAAGAATTAAGCGGAACACTTGAAGGTGTTCGGTTTTAAGCAAGGTGGCGTTAACAGCAGTTCGTAAGTTACTGCCGAGTGGTGAGATATCAATAATCTCGCCGGGAACAGCGTGATGAAGTGCCATACGGGTTCTCCTTTCGCGTTGTAAACGTCGCTCAAGCCTATTTATTCGCTACTTAAATCGCGCTGCTCAGCAAGTTAAAAGTCGCTTCATCCATTGCAATAGCACGCCTGGTAATTTTTCTGGATGCGGCAGTAGCGCGTAGCGTTGTGGCCCAAAAATATAAGGCAGGTAATGGGCGGCTTGTTTGTCGATTGTTAAACAAAATGGGTGGATGTTTTGATTTCGAGCTTCGATAACCGCCTGACGTGTGTCTTCAATGCCATAGCGACCTTCGTAATTGTCCAAATCATTAGGCTTGCCGTCCGATAGGACAATAAGAAGTCGCTGAGCAGCCTGGACCTTCATAATCTCAGCAGTGGCGTGGCGCACGGCGGCGCCAACACGGGTGAACCTCTCGGGTTCCAACGAGCTGATTCGCAAAGCAATATCGTTACCGAACGTTTCTTTATAATTTTTTACCTCTCGAACGGAAACCGCTTGCGGACCCTCGCCGGAAAATGCCGTTATAGCCCATGGCAAATCTAGGCTTTGTAGTGCGATCGAAACCAATAGCAACGCTTCGCGCTCGACGTCGATTACTCGGCGCTGGTTGGCAATCCAGCTGTCGGTTGAACCGCTGACGTCAATCAAAATGGAAACTGCTGCATTTCTTTCGTTTATACGGCGCGTTTGATAAATCGCATCATCAAACGCATCGCCCGAGTGATAGTCACTGTAGCTGGTAATATAAGCGTCAAGATCTATGTCTTCGCCATCAAACTGTTTGCGCTGGGTAGTCGGTTGTGCGCGCAATAGTTCAAATTGCCTCTTAACGATATTGATAAGCGAGCGGTGCTTGGCCAATGTCGTATCAACCCATTGCTGGGATCCCGCGGTTGATGACCTAATGCACACCTTGGCCCCGGGTATGCGGTAGCCTTGTTGTTGATAATCCCACTCGGGATAAGACAGCTCGTCAAGGACGTCCGGCGAGGATGAAATTATTTGTGAGCGTTTATCGGGCGGCTCGTCGGAAGACAGCACCTCTTTTGATTGTTCTGTGGTTGAAACCAAACGCGCCTGGGGAAGTTCGGAAACCAAATCCGCAAACTCCTCAGCGCTCGTTTCGGTGTCTCTATCGATAGGGCGCTGCAAGCCCATAGGGTCTTCCGCTTTTGGGTGAGATTCGTCTCCTTGGACCATCCAGGCATCGTCATTTTTCCTTTCTCTGCGCTCCTCCTCTTCGGTTGCGTCCCGGACATCCGGGCGCCGCGGCAGTTGTGCGCTACGCGCAGGTCTTTCATGCGCGTTCGAATTTGCGTTTTTAAATGTCTCGAGCAAACTGGATGAAGAAGGTGAACGCATTTCGCCCGTCCACCAATCTTTGACCAAGGGTGCTGCGCTGTATGCACGAACGGTGAATCGCGGCTGGGGCTTCATTAAGTGTTCGGCGATTTCGATGGCCTTGGTGACGCAGTCTTGCGACGAACCCAACAGAGCCAACCGGTTTGGCGACCCGTCTGTGGTCTCGGTTAGCAGCTCTCGATAAAACGTCTCTAGCGGCTGACGCATGGTTGAGAAGGTGCGAATCGCGGGGCGACGGGACAACACGGTTCGGCGAAACCATAACAGGTCCGGCTTTAAGCCCGGAAACGTTTTTATCAACCGTTCGTCCGCTGCATAGGCTTCTAGTAGGTGGAAAACATCACGTACGACCGGATTGTCTAAGCTTTCCAGGCTGTCAAAGCTGTTTCGCTGCACCCGCACAGCCTGTTGGAGGGCCATTATCCGATACAGCCGTTTAGCGTCTGTGGGCTGGATCAAATGAAGCTCGAAAGGCAGCCAAATGGTCCTGCCATCGGTTGCGGGTAATGCATGAGTCGTCCACGGATGTTGAATGCGGCGAAAACTGCGGGCGAGGAGGGTGGGGGGAATGGGTGTTTGCGCCGCCCGAAGTGAAAAGTCTAGATTAAAAGCCGACAATATAAATAGGTTCAGTCGCTCCGCAACATCTTTTAGCGTTATTTTGGGGTCTTCGCTTGGAGACGGTCTGTACTTCTTCCATAGCCTTTGCGAGAAAACGGTGGCGTGACGAGCAATATCTGTAACAACGTCTTCAGCTTCGGCCACGAATTTAACCTATTAAACAAAAATCGCTTCGACCAAATCATTCATTGCACCGACCAGTGCTTCATCGTCTGATAATGGCCCGATAATCGCTACGCGACACGCGGTGCGAATTTCCACGCCGGCAGTAAACAATCGCGCGGCGGCAATCAGAAGGCGAGTGCTTGGCACCTCGGCCAAACCGCGATCATGGAATGTCCGGATGCGCTGTGCAAGGTCGACCAAAGCGTAGGCCGTCGCGTGGTTCACCCTACTTTCGCGTTCGACAATGCTGACCTCACTTTCCGGCGCAGGGTAACCCAAGTCCATCGCGACGAAACGCTGACGGGTACTGGGCTTTAGATCCTTCAGCATGCGTTGGTACCCAGGGTTATAGGAAATAACCAACTGAAACCCGCTTGCCGCACGAACAGTTTCACCGGTTTTGTCGATAGGCAGAATTCGGCGGTAATCGGTCAGTGAGTGCAAGACAACGATGGTATCTTGGCGCGCCTCGACGACTTCGTCTAGATAACAGATTGCCCCCTCGCGGACTGCGCGTGTCAAAGGGCCGTCATGCCACAAAGTGCCGTCCTGTCTTATCAGATACCGGCCGACCAAATCATTGGCGGATAGGTCATCATGGCACGCCACGGTGATCAGCGGGCGCTTTAGTCGCCATGCCATATGCTCGACGAAACGCGTCTTTCCTGAACCCGTGGGGCCTTTTAGCATAACCGCCAAATGATGCTTGTGGCACTGCTCGAACACCTCCACCTCGTCGCCCGAGGGGAGGTAGTAAGGCTCATCGCTCGGGTTTGAAACAAAATGTACCGACGGGTTTAACGTCATGTAACGCTCTGCTGAACGGGTGCATCGGGCTCGCGCTGTTCATCTGCGTCGAGCTTTGGGGCATACCGGAAAAAGTCATAGATAAATAAGCCCACACCCAAAGCGAAAACGCTAGCTGTAGCAATGAGCATAATAAAGTGAACTTGAATTTTTAACTGCGCATCCAGATAACCCATGCCCATAATACGCTCGAGGTAGACTTGACCAATTCCCGCGGTTGCAAACGAAATCGTCATGCCGAACATGCCCGTAATTTGCAGCCAGAAGGCCCAATAACCGATGCTGCTGCCCGCTTCTGGCCGATTGCGCGTAAGCGACGGTAACGCGTAAGTGATCATCCCGAGCACAATCATCGCGTAGGCGCCGTAAAAGGCCGCATGCCCGTGCATGGCTGTGATCAAGGTACCGTGGGTCCATTTATTCACGCTTGGCCAAGTGTGCGCAAGCCCTAACAAACCCGCACCGAACAAGGTAAACACCGCGCTTCCCAAAGTCCAATGCAGTGCGAGCATATTCGGATGGGTTAAGCCGGACCGTCTTAGGGCCGCATAGGCGTAGATCGCCATGCCGACTATGGCAGCAGGCTCGAGTGCGCTAAAAAAGCCGCCTATGGGTAACCAGTACTGTGGTACGCCGACCCAATAATAATGGTGGGCGGTCCCCAGTATTCCCGCGATGAATACTAAGCCGACTATGACGTAGAGCCATTTTTCCATCACTTCGCGGTCCGCACCGGAAAGGCGAATTAACAAGTATGCCAAAAACGCTCCCATGATCATCATCCATACGCCTTCGACCCACAGATGTATGGTCCACCACCGGTAGAATATGGAGACGGTATAGTTTTCATAATGTAGCAGTGCGGGGAAAAACAATAACGCAGAACTGACAAGGCCAATCATCAAGACACCTTCGGTGGTGGTAAAGCGCCCCGATTTCTTGATCGTCATGCCAATGTTGTACAGGAAGATCAGCATGCAGATAACAATGACGATCTTGTGTGGCAAGGGCTGTTCCAACAGCTTGTTGCCAGTGCCGTAGCGAAACAGATACCCGATAATGGCGGTTACGCCCATTAGCGTCCAGAGCACCAGCTGCACATACGCAAGCTTTACGCTGTAGAGTTCCGTGCGCGACTCATCGGGAACCATCCAATAGGTTGCCCCCATAAACCCGGTTAAAACCCAAACGATCAGCAAATTCGTATGAATAACCTTGGTGACATCGAACGGCAGAATGTAAAGGAGCGGGTCGGGCCCAAGGTATTTGGTAGCCGAAAGCAAACCAAATACGATCTGCAATCCGAACAGCACCATCGCGACCGCGAAATACCAATATGCGACTGATTGCGATCTATATTGCATTATTATTCTCCATCCAAAATCCCCAAATTATGGATCACCTACTGCTGAGGTAAGGCGTCTACTTGAATGTGGCTAAGTAAGCGGTCAGATGATCGAGTTGTTCAGCGCTCAGGCTTTGCTCGTAGCCGGTTGGCATAAACGACGTGCCGTTGGCTGAATACATCGCACCAGGAACCAAGTGGGCGCTGGGTGAAACGATCGATTCGCGAATGTAGCTTTCAACGTCTGTCGCGTCACCTTCATAAGTGTCCGACGCCAAGGTGTCCGCTGCTTTGGTGGCTAAGCCGGCAAGCGTTGGGCCGGCCATGTCCGCCCCCGGCGCAATTGAATGGCAGGCAATGCAGGAGGGCGTTGCCGTTCGAAACACTTTCTCGCCTTGGGCCCGCGGATCATCATCGCTGGTGACAGGCCGGAGCGCGCCTGGGTCGTGACCCTCGCCGCTGGCTGTCGCTGCAACTGCGTCACTGCCTGGGATAAAGCCGCCTGTTACAAGAATAGGGCGCGGCGGCCAACCTTGATTGTCCACCTTGCTGACCCAGTCTAGAAATGTGATAAGATCCGTGATCTCCTTATCGCTCAGGTTTTGTTGGGGCATAAGTCGACGGTGCTTATTTTCGTCATAGAATTGCGAAGGGTCACGCATGTACGCTTGTAGGTATGCTTCGCCGCGGTGTTGAGTAATCTTGGTTAGGTCGGGCGCATAGTAGGCACCTTCGCCGAAGAGCGTATGGCAATTGATGCAATTGTACTTGTGCCATACATCTTTGCCGTGGGTCACTTCGGGGGTTATCGCCTCTGCGTTGGTGAGTTCACCAAACTGTCGATGACTGTCCAGGGTAAGAATCAGAAAAACCAGAGCAGAAATGCCCGTGGCTGCGATCGCAAATATTCTCGCTTGGCGGTTGTTCATTATTAGAAGCCTTTTTTGCTCTTAATTATCGATACCCGTTAAACACCGATACCTGTCCAATAAGTAATCGTAATCGAAAAAGCGTAAACAGCAGCACTTGCCATCAAAAACAAGACAAGGGTGCTCAGTATTCTAATTGGCGTATAAAATTGTTTGTGTCGCATAAGACCTCAGGAATGTCTTTTTTTTAAGTGTAACTGCCGGGCTTTACCTGATGCAATATCTTAAAAACATGCCAACTGATTCTAGTGCTGAATAACCCGTTAGTCGAGCACTTTTTAAATTCGACTCAGACGGTCTTATCGATTCTGATCGACCTTGGATTTACAGTGCATTTTAAGCGGTGGATGATGACCGCCGTTTGATAAATTAGTAAAGCCTAGAGATTCGC
>CAZING010000133.1:0-7840 GCA_964540505.1 uncultured Cellvibrionaceae bacterium
TTTATGGTGCACGAGTCCCCGTCCTGTTACGGCAACTGGGGCGCAGAGGTGCACGATGCTCGCACCGGTCAAATCCTCTACGGCAATGACGGCACCGGCACAGACGTCGGCCGCGGCGCGATGGGCGATATCCTTCCAGACCGGCCCGGTATGGAAGTATGGGCGTCTCGCGGAGGGCTGATGGACAGTACCGGCGCCTCGCACAGCGCCAAGCCCTCGCAAATGAACTTTTTAACCTGGTGGGACGGCGATCTCAGCCGCGAACTGCTCGACGGCATCACCATCGACAAATGGGTGGCGGGCCGAAACGCCACCGAACGGCTGCTCACCGGCAGCAACGTCGAGTCCAACAACGGCACCAAGGCGAACCCGGCATTATCGGCAGACATCTTAGGCGATTGGCGAGAAGAGGTGATCTGGCGCCACACCAATAATTCCCAACTGGTGATCTACACCACGACAATTCCAACCGAGCATCGCCTCTACACTCTGATGCACGACCCTCAGTACCGCGTCGCCATTGCCTGGCAGAATACCGGCTACAACCAGCCGCCGCACCCGAGCTTCTATCTAGGTTCTGGTATGGCCGAAGCGCCAAGGCCTAATATTCATCTGGCCGGCGAACCAATAGAGGGGACATCCGAGGCGATTCTGCGACTGCAAGAGGACTCGCCCGGGTTTTGTTCCGCCCTGCAACCTGAAACCGAGCACAGCGGTTACACCGGTCCCGGCTACGCCAACTCCGAAAATGCCGTGGGCGCCGGCGTGGCCTGGGCGGTCAATGTCCCCGAAAGCGGCCGCTACGCACTGACCGTGCGCTACGCCGGCACAACTGACCGTCCAGCGAATGTCAACGTCAACGGCGCCAGCGCAGCCACCGCCCAGTTCGACGCCACCGGTGCCTGGAACACTTGGCGGACCGAACTTATCGAAGTCAACCTAAACCCGGGCAACAACCAAATCGCCCTTGCCGCAACCACGGCCGACGGCTTGGGCAATATCGACTCGCTGGAAGTCTGGCACACAGGCGCAAGCGCCGGTACCTGCCAATAGCAGAAGACGAGGGGCTGGGCGGAAGACTGAGCACGGACGCCCAGGCCTCGCCTTTATTCCGGCCGCGCGTAATGCAGAGCTCAGCCGCCGGACGATAGGCAAAATTAAAAGGCAACCCGCATCTGAACGCCGCGCCCCGCCGCAGGCCTCACGTAGGGCGAAACCGTCAGGCGGCCTTTACCGTCGTCGCAGCAAACCCAGCAGAAGCTTCGGTGTGCAGGGCAGTTTTCTCGCCGTCTGGCGAGACCCGCGCCTAAAACGGTTCGGGCGCGCTCGGGTTATCGATTTGCTCTATGCGGATATCCAAGGCGAGTGCTTCGGCGATCTCATCGATTTGCGCCATAAGAGGCTCGAGCGCCACGCCTTCGGGCACCAGTATCACGCCCTCGGCTTCAAACAAAGGCTCGCCGCTGTAGGGCATGCTGGTGCGGTGGGTCACTAACTCTTCGACGTTCATGTCGTATTGCAGAAAGGCTTTGGCGAGGTCGCGAACAATGCCCGGGCGGTCGGGACCTGCCAGCGAGAAGGTGGCCAGTGAGCTTGGCGAGCGGACCACTTTGTCGTATACCGGCTCAATCTGAATCAGAAGACCTTGCGCTCGCAACGCACCAAGCGCGTCCTCAAGGGTCGCGAGTTGTTCTTCGGCGGTGCTGATGCGGATAACGCCTGCGAATTTTCCGTCCAATTGCGCCAGCCGGCTTTCGAGCCAGTTGCCGCCGTTGTCTGCCACGGTTTCGGCAATCGTTTTAACGATACCGGGCTTGTCATCACAAATGACCGAAAGCATAAGATTTTGTGGCATAGTGGCTTTCCTTGTTTTTGAAAATCGTTCGAGACGCGTCACGGGCCGTTTCAGGCCCAGCGGTACAGGTTGCACATTGGACAACGGCCTATGATGGTTATTCCCCCTGAATCCTTGAGCCGCGAGGCGCTTCTAGGCTTGCTGGAGGCCTTTATAACCCGAGAGGGCACCGACTACGGTGATACCGAGCGCAGTCTTCAAGAAAAAGTCGAGGCCCTGGCGCCGCAAGTGCTTTCCGGGGAGGTCCTGATTTTATTTGATCAGACAACCGAAGGTATCAACCTGGTTCACCGTCGCGACTTGCCGCCGTCATAGTGGCGGGTCAGTTGCGCATCACCACGACGCGTTCAGGCTCTGTCAAAATGGGTGTAATTTGGCTGATCAGTTCCATGCGTTCATCGCTTTGAGCCCATTGATACCAGTCTTGCGCCGAGCGCCATTTGCAAAGCAGGAAGCGGCGTTGTGGCTCATGGGCGTCGGTAAAAGATTCCCCCGCGACAAACCCGGGCGCAATGTAAGTGCGGTGCATGGCTTTTCGAGCAAGGGCGTCGTAGGTTGTAAGCATACCTTCGGCGATACAGCGTTCGATCAATACGTGAATCATTGGTAGACAATCTGGCGATTATAAATGGGTTGTCAGTAGGGGATACAGGGCACCGGTTGATAGAGAGAACCGTTTCGCAATGGCCCATACTATACAATACTTTGCGTTTTAGCGGCCTGTTAAAATTGCGTTTTTCGCGGCGGGCGCCATTCGGTTGCGCCGCTTGATGAACCGGACAAAAACATTTGAATTGGTCTATGAACGGCAACGAATTGATTGTACATAAACACCTGGATACCACCGGCCTTCGCTGCCCAGAGCCGGTAATGATGTTGCATAAGGCTGTGCGGGAAGTGGCATCGGGGGAGGTTTTGAAAGTGACCGCGACAGACCCTTCTACCTCGCGGGATATCCCACGGTTTTGCCAATTTCTGGGGCACGCGCTATTGGCCCAAACGCACGAGGACGGTCAGTATTGTTATTGGCTTAAAAAAAAATAAATGCGAAAAGGCGGGCAACATCTGTTTACTCGCACGCGATCTAAAGCTTTACGGAACCGCGCACCGTAGCGTGGTAAACCGCGATTCACACCGCGCATCGACGGCAAACGCGGGTGCATTTTCGTCGGGTTTTGTCAGCTTGCAGTTTACACCGCCTTTAAGTACAACAGCTCGGCGCAAGCCTTCTTAAAATACGTCCCTCTGAAATAAAATCATTTATTCGGAAATAAAAAACTCACCCCAAAAAACTTACGTGATGGCGGCAACAGAAGCGATTGACTCTCGCGAGCAGACTAACGAAAGGTAGGGCAAAATTTGCCGAGGAAGGTACGGAATTTTGGCGATTAAGGGCACGGCTCGCGCGAAAGCGCAGGTTAAACGCTGCGGCCCATTAGCGCTTGGTCGCAGCGTTTTTACGAAAACCGCGCCTTTAGTGTGACGCGTCTTCTACCAGAAGGCTGATGGCGGCAAGCGCTTCTGGGTCTTTGGATTTAATTTTATTGGCAATGTGATGTTGAAAAAAATACCGGAAGTCATCGTGCGCTTGTGCCGGGTACAGACAGCTGTCGCCTGGCAGCACAGGTGTGCTCTCGATTTTTTGATCGTCAATCAACATCCCCGAAATCGTGCCGTCGTTGTGCAGGCGCCAGCTGACGACTTCTTGCAATAACAGGGTCGAAAACTCTTTGTCGCTTAACACGGCGTGGGTGCCAATTAAATCGGGCACCTCTTGCACGACATCTTGCGGGTTTTCACATTCGTATTCGTAGTACTCGGCCGCGGTCTCGAGTTCTACAACTTTATGGATAGGAGGCTCAAAAAATATCTCGTCGATACCTGGGTCGTAATAACCTTCCCATTGACCGTTTAAAGGGTCTTTAATTTGCGTGCAGGGAATGATGTCGTTGAGCCAGGGCACCAGGCCAACCACCTCCCCGTTTGCTCTTAGCCCCCAGGCAAGAATTTTTAAGCTGAAAAGCTTATCCTCGCTGGATTCGTTGGAATAGAGCATCTCCAGCCCGTCCATTTCAGGAGACAATCGAATAAAGCGCAAATCGTGTTCTGGGATGTAAGGCGTCCCGGTGAAGAGGTCGATCACGTTGTCTTGCTTGTGACCTGGGCTTGAGGTCTTCATAATACACCTCCTGGTTGAAGGGCTTTCTGCTCGAAAGAGCGGCTTAGCCGGACGGAGAGTATCTTTGAGGTGGGTGAGTTCAGCCGACCGAAGCCACTGAATCAACGACCATAGTCAAAAATCGCTACTCACATACAACATTATATGCAGTTGACAGATATCTCAACCCCCGGTTGCATAAATTTTTGCCAAACGAGGCCCGGCGCCGCCTTTCTTCCCGTCCCGTCAATATTGTCGCGCCGCAGTTGACCATGCCTAACAGCCGCGACCTTGAGGATCTCTTCCAGCGCTGCTTTCGCGCCCGGTGGCGGACGATTTTGGTTGGCGGCGGCTGTGAACCTGCATATTTGCCGGCCGCCGGTGACGACTACCACCAAATACGCTACACCGCGGATTACTTCGCCAGCGCCCTTCACGAAGTGGCCCACTGGTGCATCGCTGGTCGTGAACGACGTCAGTTGAGCGACTATGGTTATTGGTACGAGCCCGACGGGCGTACGAGCGAGCAGCAGCGCGTGTTCGAGCGGGTCGAGGCGGCACCCCAGGCGTTGGAATGGATCTTCTCTCGGGCGGCGGGTGTGCGCTTTCGCTTAAGCGTTGATAACCTTTCGACCGGCGAAGGACCCAGCGAGTCGTTTAAGCGCAACGTCTGCGACGCGGCAAAGCGCTTTAATCACCAAGGTTTGGGGCGCCGAGCGGCCGAATTCGAGCGGGCGCTTCGGGGGTTTTATAAGCCGGCGCCCGCGTCGCTTTGCGCCGCGTTCGACCCGTCGGCTCTGGCCTGAGTGCGGCTGCAGCGGTCGCGGCTCAAGGGTCGCCAACACTCACAATATTGGAACTAATCAATGAAAATTGTAGCGGACGAAAACATTCCGTATCTGGAGGCGTTCTTTCAAGGCTTGGGAGAGGTGACGGCATTGCCTGGGCGGCAGATGAGCGCCGAGCAAGTGCGCGACGCCGATATCTTACTTGTGCGCTCTGTAACCCCCGTCAATGCGGGGTTGTTGGCGGGCAGTCGGGTAAAATTTGTGGGCACCTGTACCATCGGCACCGACCATTTGGATACAGACTACCTCGCATCCGAAAACATCGCTTACGCCAGCGCCCCCGGTTGCAATGCCGGGGGCGTTTTGCAGTATGTGCTAAGCGTACTCGCGTCGCTCGAAGACAGCTGGTTCGAGAAGAAAATCGGGGTGATCGGCTGCGGCAACGTGGGTTCGCGAGTAGTCAATGCGCTCGGCGCAATCGGTGTGCAAGTGAGAGTCTACGACCCGTTTCTTGCAAGCGGCAGCGTCAAGGGCCTTACAGATCTTGGCGATGTGCTCTCGTGCGATGTCATCGCGATGCACACGCCTTTTACCCGCACGCCGCCGTTTCCGACGCACCACTTAATCAACCGGCACAATTTGCCTTTGCTTAAGCCCGGGGCGGTGCTGTTGAACGCGGGTCGCGGTGGCGCTATCGATAACCAAGCGCTGTTGCAATTTCTGACCGAGGGTGCGGAGCTTCGGGTCATTTTGGATGTGTGGGAGCACGAACCCGCCATTGACCTTGAACTTATGAACCTCTGCGCGTTTGCCACCCCCCACATAGCGGGCTACAGCCACGAGGGCAAGGTCAAGGGTTCGGCGATGATTTACGCGGCACTTGCGAAATTCCTCGGCACTCCCGAAAACGCCATCGAGCAACATACCGCGCGTGTCTTGGACCAAGCATTTGGGCCGCCGAGCGAATTGCACTGCGGGGATCTGGCCGAGGCGATACTCAAATCCTACTGCATACGCGAGGACGATTTGCGCACGCGCTCGCACTTAACCAGCCGCGACACGGTGGCCGTTGAATTCGACCGTTTACGCAAAAGCTATCCCGAGCGGCGGGAGTTTGGCCATTTTAAAGTCCACACCCGCAACCACGAGTTGCGCCGCACCCTAAGTGCGATAGGGTTTCTCTGATGGCGGGCGCGAGGGCGCTGCGCATGGGCTTGGTGATCAACCCGTTTGCGGGCTTAGGCGGCCCGCGCGCGCGCAAAGGCTCGGATGAAGCCGAGCTCAAAGTTAAGGCAATGGCCGAGGGCTGGCCGCTGCTCGCGCTAGAGCGCACGCGCCAGTTTCTTATCACCTCTGAGGCGGCCGCAAGCGCCAGGGTGCGCTGGTTTGCCCCACCCGGGGTTATGGGCGGCGACAGCCTTTCGGCGCTCGGCATAGAATTCACCGAGGTGGTCGCAATCCCGGCAAGCCCGCAAGGGCTCACCGACGCGCAACACACACAAGCGGCGGTGAATGCCTTGGTCGAGCAGGCGGTGGACGTTCTCTTTTTTGTCGGCGGCGACGGCACGGCCCGAGACGTGCTGCAAGCGCTGCCCCCGGGCCAGCCAGCCCTGGGGGTGCCGGCGGGCGTAAAAATGCAGTCGGGGGTTTTTGCTATAAGCCCATACGCCGCTGCAGAAGTGCTCGATTCGCTCGCGGCCTCGGGGCTTGTCCGAGTCACCGAGGCCGAGGTGCGCGACATAGACGAAGCGGGCCTGCGCAGCGGTCGCGTGTCCAGCCGCTTTTTCGGCACCATGACCGTTGTCCAAAGCCCCCAGTTTGTTCAGCACACCAAGCAGGGCAGTGTCGAGTCGGAAGACTTGGTGATAGCAGATATCGCCGATTACTTACAAAGCGAACTGCCGCCCGACACGCTGTTGATCGTGGGCCCGGGCTCGACCACGCATAATATTATGGACATCTGGGGCTTGCAGGGCACGCTTTTGGGAGTGGACCTTGTCCACAATGGCGCCTTGCTCGCGTGCGATCTGGACGCCGAGGCGCTCGCCCACCGCGTGCACAAAGCCGAAGGCGCGGTCGCAATTTTAATCACGTTTCTCGGCGGCCAAGGCTATGTGTTTGGTCGGGGCAATCAACAAATTACCGCCGCACTGCTGCGCTCGGTCGGTCGGGATAACGTCTGGGTGGTCGGCACCAAAACCAAATTAAACAATCTCGATGGCCGGGCGCTATTGATCGACAGCGGCGATTACGAGCTGGACCAAAGCTGGGAGGGGTATATCCGGGTGGTCTGCGGCTATGAAGACGTCGTGCTGTACCCACTTGCCTGCTCGGACCACGTGGCGCGCGCAGCCGCCGAAACGCGTCGCGAAATTTCGAGTTAACGCGGTTTTAAACCCGCAAGCGTCTACGACCAGTCGAAAGCACGCGGCGTTTTCACGCCCTAACCGCAGAGGGTAAAAGCGTTTTTAAGGCGCGCTGGCGCGGCCGTGCTTGGCGAGCGCCTCAGCCCGAAAGCTGCGCTTTAAGGCCCCGCAAAAGGCGGCTTTTCTGAACCGCGTAACGAATGCTACGGCTTAATACTTCCGGTGTGACCTCAGATTTGGTGATTAAATCGGTAATGCCCCGGTTCAGTAACTTGGCGTACAAAGTGTCTTCAGGGTAATTGGTCACCACTATAAAGGGTGGCGGCAATGCTAAGGATTGTGCCTGTTCGTGCAATTCAATCGCGGTTTCACCGCGCAGACGATAATCGGTAACGCATACGTCAAATTCGTTTTGTTGCATCAAAGTCAACGCGTTTTCTACGCTGGTAGCAACCGCCAGCGCGTATTGACAGGCATTGCTCGCCTGTAAATTGTTGACCATGATGTATCGCGAGTCCTCGTCGTCGTCCACCACCAGCACATACAGCTTATGAGGCGGCGGCATGGTTTCAAACTTTTGCACTGTGTCGATGCAGCTTTTCAGTATTTCGGCCGATCCGCGGGCGGTGGGCTCGGCGTCCGGCGCTGCGGTGAAGCACACGACAACCTCGGT
>CAZING010000134.1:0-7807 GCA_964540505.1 uncultured Cellvibrionaceae bacterium
ATTGTTTTTAATTGAGGTGTTTGGTGACTGTTTGGGCGACTAAGAAGCGCTTCTTAGTCGCCCATAATTGAGAAAGGCGCTAACAGCAGAGCAGAACTGTGCGACAGAGGAAACATGGGCGGGCCGTCTAATCCTGTACATGCGTGATTTATAACATGAAAAGCAAAAGCTCGCCAGCCTGAGCGCGCTCCGCGCAGCCGACTGCCAAACCGCCGCGTTTGAGAATTTCGGCACTGTGTTTGTTAACACCTACTCGGTCACTCCTATTGCGCCTAACAGAAAGCCAATCAACGTAGCCTAGAGGAAAGTTTGGAGAGTCAAATAAACGATGAGCGATGCAGAGGGGCGCCCGTTCAGACGCGACCCGAAGAGCCTCCTTCAACTCCATTCGCGAAGCGCGGGCAACACTTCCTTTAAGCTGGACAGGCAGGCGTTTAATGTCTCAACGTTATTGGAGGACTGGCAAATCAGAAACACCGGGTAAGAAAATTCGGGGGCGTCGCGCACGGGTGTCACAGCGCCGCTATCCAGGTGCTTTTGTACCACACGAGAACGAAAGTATCCTCGACCGCCATTTTCCAAAAGGTACTTCAGAGCGAGAGGGCCGAGGTTCAAGCTGAAACTGGAACGGGCGAGGTGGGGCAGGGCGGCGTCGTGCTGGCGACGAAAATCCGCTCCCCAGTCGATATACAGATAGGGTTCATCGTTGGACACACTGCGTACCATTATCAGTTTTTCCTCCAGAAGCTGCTCCACCTTAACCCCCGACCAATACTCTGGCTGATGTACCAGAGCTGCGTGCAGCACCCCAACTTGAAGTTGTTCGTGCAGTCGGTCGCGCTCACCCACGTCCACTCGTATCGCAATTTCGGGGTAGGCTCTCGCCAATCGCGAAAGCCAGCGGACCATTATCGGGTTCCAGAGGCTGACCTCACACCCGAGCACTATTAATTGATCTCGCCCTTCGGGTAGCGGTAACTCCCGGCGCGATGCCTCCCAAGTCTGGACCAGCTGGTTCGCATGGTCGACAAAATGCCGGCCATTATCCGTTAACCGAGCGCCGCTTCGATTGCGGATGAAAAGCTTGCAGCCGAGCAGCCCCTCAAGGTTATGGATGCGCGCGGTAACGGCGGTCTGGGTGATGTGCAGCTTGGTCGCGGCCGCGAGGAAACTGCCGCTGCGGACGATCTCTAAAAAGGTACGCGCTAAATCTATATCCATTCTAACTTCACTTTATTTGCTAATAACCAGCATTATATTTCATTATCTTGAATTGTTTTAGGTCGGCATAATGGCCGCCATGACCCTTCTGCCCTCTATCCCTAGTTCCGCCAGTGAGCTGTTCTCGCAAGAGCAATGGCGCCACGTCCAAACAATGCTTGAGAAGCTCGATAGCCGACAATGCCTGTGGCTGAGCGGCTTCTTGGTTGCGCGTGGCACCGAGCAGGCCGCCGAAACGCCCAAAACTAAAGGCATCGGCGACCTGTGCATTGCGTACGGCAGCGAAACTGGCAATTGTGAAGCTCTTGCACAAAGCCTGAGCGCTCAACTTCAACAGCTTCGCATTGATCACAGCGTCAAATCGATCGCGGACTTAAAGCCACGGGCTTTGGCGCGGCTCGAATACCTGCTGGTCATTTGCAGCACCCACGGTGACGGTGATCCGCCAGAGCCCGCCACCGGCTTTTTCGACGCGCTCGCCGCGGACAACCTGCCGAAGCTTGCCAATACAACTTTCTCTGTATTGTCTTTGGGTGACAGTTCGTACGAACATTTTTGTACGGCTGGGAAATATTTAGACCAGCGTCTAGAGGCGCTTGGCGCAACGCGCTTGGCACCGCGTGTTGACTGCGATGTCGACTATGATAAACCGGCGCAACAGTGGATGGAGGCGGTAGTCGGGCAGCTGCAGACATCGGAATCGGCCAGCGATGTCGCCCCAAATATCGCCAAGCCAACCGTTTCCGAGGTACCCACCAAGCAAAACCCCTTGCACGTAGAAGTGCTGGACAACGTTTGCCTGAGCCATCCCACGAAGGCCAAGCGTATCCATCATCTGGAATTATTGATAGAGCCAGGTTCGCTGCAGCTCGAACCCGGAGATGCGGTAGGCGTATTACCGGAAAACCCTCCAGAACTTGTCGCAGCGCTATTGGACGCCGCCGAGCTTTCCGGAGATGAGCCGATCACTTTGAATAACAAAGCTATGCCTTTTGTCGAGGCGGCGCGTGAGCACCTAGACCTCACAATACCGAGCGGTGCCTTTCTGACCGCTTGGGCACAGTGCACCGGCAGCGCAGAACTTCTCGACAAGGCTGCCGAAGACAGCAAGGCTCAACGTCAATATTTGCGAGGCGTGCAACTGCTTGACCTGTTGCGCGCCCACCCAGGGCGCATGGCCGCCCAAGCCTTTGTGGATTGCCTGCGGCCGCTTCAACCCCGCTTATACGACCTTGCCAATGCGATCACAACCGATGACGACGAGTTGCATATTACGGTTAAGGACTTCCGCTATAACATGAACGGACGAGAGCGGCCCGGCGTCGGCTCTTGCTATTTGTTGCGTGCGCAACCCGGGGAGTTCATAAGGCTTTACCCGCATCACAACAAACGCTTTCACTTGCCTGACGATGCATCGACCCCGCTGATACTTATTGCGAACGCCACGGGCGTCGCGCCGTTTCGCGCCTTTCTGGAAGCCATCGCCCGTCAAGATAACAAACGGGATACTTGGTTAATTTTTCAAGAGGAACGGGCAGAAGAGGACTTTTTGTATCAATTGGATATACAAAAGTTTGCCGCACAAGGCGCTTTGCGTCACCTCGATACACTATTTACGCTGGACCAGCCCGAACGCAGTTTAGCGGACCTGTTGCACGAGCGTGCAGACAGGCTTGTCGAGTGGCTTGCCAGCGAGGCTCATATTTATATCTGCGGGGAAAAAGACCAGCTCGGCAACGGCGAAGAGATTATTCAAACACTCTGCGAACAAAACGGTCGGGGCGACGCTTGGTCGCAGGCAGTTAAGGCCAAACGCGTGCATCGCAATCTTTACTAGGAGTCGCAATGGATCACAAAATCATCAGCCGCTCCAGCGACCTTAGTCAGCCGCTCGAACTGCTAAACGACAATGAGCAACTCAAAGCCGAAAGCCGCTTTTTGCGCGGCAACATCGCGCAGGGTCTTGAGGATCAATTGACCGGGGCAGTACCGGGAAAAGACCCACTGCTATTGAAGTTTCACGGCATTTACCAACAGGACGATCGCGATGAACGATCGCAACGTGCCCGCCGTAAACTCGAGCCTCAGTACCAATTTATGGTGCGGCTTCGAATCCCGGGTGGACGACTTTCGGCAAAACAATGGTTGCAGCTGGACGCGGTGGCCAACCGCTATGCTGAGCGCGGCCTGCGTATCACCACCCGCCAGACCATTCAGTTCCACGGCGTTCGAAAGCGCGACCTGCGCGCCTTTATGCAGGCCATACGCGATGCCGGCCTAGACACCATAGCCGCCTGCGGCGATGACAATCGCGGTGTTGTCTGCGGCGCGAGCCCAACCCAGGCTGCGATCGAACAACAAGTGGGCGAAATCGCCAAAAATACCAGTGACCGGTTGCTGCCGCAAACATCCGCTTACCCCGAAATTTGGTACCAAGAGGCGGCTGAGGCGCGCGAGCGCGAAGAGCCCATCTACGGCCCGCTCTATTTGCCGCGCAAGTTCAAAGTGGGCTTTGCGATTCCACCCAGCAACGATATCGATGTATACGGGCAAGACCTCGGGTTAATCGCGGTTGTTCAAGACGATGTCTTAATAGGCTTCAACGTCTGTGTCGGCGGCGGTATGGGGCAACTCGACAGCCGCGACGACAGTTATCCGCGCTTGGCGGAAGCCGTAGGCTATGTGCCCGCGGGCGAGGCCGCGGAGCTTGCTGAGACCGTTCTGGGCATCCAGCGCGATTTCGGTGATCGCCAAGACCGACATCGTGCTCGCTTTAAGTACACGCTGGATAGACTTGGAACCGAATGGTTTCTGCAGGAACTAGGAGCTCGACGGTCTCGACCGCTTGAGCCGGCGAGAGCCTTTGAGTTCGACAGCAACGGCGACTCGATCGGCTGGCAAGAAGCAAGTGACGGTCTGTGGCGGGTTACCTTGCACCTTGCCAACGGACGCGTACAAGGCCCGCTGCAGGAGCAGTTGCGCGCCTTTCTCGAAAGTTTCGGTGGCAACATTCGATTGACAACCAACCAGAACTTGCAACTGACCCACGTCGGTCGCTATGAGTTGGCGCAAGCGCAATGGCGGCTCCAGGACCTGGGCCTTTCGCCATACATCACTCCGGAAGTTCAAGCCGCGCACACCATCACCTGTGTGTCATTGCCCACTTGCGGTCTCGCGATGGCTGAAGCAGAGCGCTACCTGCCAGAATTTTTACCGCGCTTTAATGCCATAAAGGCGCAGCACGGAATCAGCGAAGTGCCTATTGTGCTGCGCATTTCCGGTTGCCCCAACGGTTGCGCGCGACCGTATCTGGCCGAAATCGCACTCACTGGGCGGGCACCGGGGCTGTATAACCTGTATTTGGGTGGAAGCTTTCACGGCGATCGCCTGGCACAACTCTACGCCAGCAATGCGAACGAGGAAAAAATTCTGGAATTATTGAGCGAACTTTTTGCTCGCTATTCTGCACAACGCCGTAATGCCGAATACTTTGGGGATTTTCTAGTACGCAGCCAACTGCTGTCTCAGGCAACGTTATAACCTTCAATTGAGAGGACCGCTCTATGTCGGACTACTTATTTATACAAAGCCAGGATCCATACACCGAAACACGCACAGCGCTGCAGTATCAACTTGCGATCCAGCTCGCGCAAGCCGGTAACCGCGTCAGTGTATTGCTGGTACAAAATGGCGTCAGCCCCGCCCGGCGCAATGCCGTCAGCCCAGAGTTTGAAGAGCTTTTGAATTCTCCCGTATCGGTGCTTGCAGACGAGTTTGCACTTCGCCAGCGAGAGATAGACGTGGATCAACTGCAGAAGAAAGTTCAGATGTGTCAACTGGATACCGTCATCGACGCGCTTAGCTCCGGACACAAAGTTATTTGGAATTAATGGGGGAAAAACCGTGGCAAAAACACTTACATTCGCATTTATGGATCCGCCGTTTGAAAGCGAACGAACCGTAACTTTCTTTCGGTTACTGGACGCTGCGCTCGAGAAGGGTGTCAACGTCCAAGTTTTCGCTTACGAGGGCGCTGTTGCTTTGGCGTTTGCCAAACAGCAGCCACACGGTAACGCCGTGCACGGACGCGATACAGAACAAGAGCAGCACCCCCTGAGTAAAGACTGGATAAAAGCCTTGCAACAAAAAGCCGAAGAAAAATCCTTATCGTTTGAATGGGTTAACTGTGGGTTGTGTGTCGATGAGCGCGGCGTCAACGAAGTAATAGACAACTGCGGTAGAGCCAGCCCGGCGGATTTGTGGCGCTACGCTGCAACTTCGGACAACACCTTAACCATCGGTACCCGATAAGGAGTCGCACAAGATGAAAGTACTGCAGGTAATCGATCAGGCATTTCGCACTATTGTTGAAGAGCAGGACGACACCATACTTTGGCTAACGCAATCCATGAGCGGGGCAGGGGCAGAACAGGCTGTTTTATTGTCCGGTCACGGGGCATACTATGCGGTGCAGACCCGACGTCAGGTTCCGGTGACCATAGGACAGTGGCAGCAGCAAGAAGCAGCCGACATTCGGCAAGATCTTGCGCGTATGGCGGAAAAGGGCGTAGCTGTATACGTTTTGGATGAAGACTTGTCGCAACGTGGCATTTCGGATTTGCCAGTCTGCCCCGGCGTAGAGATAATCAAACGGACTGAACTCGTCGCACTTTACGAAAACTTCGACCAAATCTGGCATTGGTAATTTTGTAAGCCGTGCTGGTCATTCATTTTATTTAGCGGAGATAGGTATGCTAAGCCAAGAAACCATTGATATTGTTAAGGTGACGGCCCCCGTTCTAGAACAGCATGGCGAAACCCTAACGCGACATTTTTACAAGAGAATGTTCGAACAAAACCCCGAAGTGGCACCTTTTTTTAACTCCTCAAACCAACAGGGTGGCACTCAACAAAGAGCTCTGGCAGCAGCCATCTGCGCCTACGCAGCGAACATCGATAACCTCGAAGTGCTCGGCTCTGCGGTAGAGTTAATTGCGAACAAACACGCCTCACTGCAGATCAAACCTGAACACTACCCGATAGTGGGCGATAACTTACTTGCATCCATTAAAGAAGTGCTGGGAGATGCTGCGACCGACGATATCATTAACGCTTGGGCGGAAGCTTATACTTTCCTAAGCAACATACTGATGGGGCGAGAAAAAGAAATTTACGAATCGCAAACGCGCGTGCCAGGCGGCTGGTTAGGATTTAAAGAGTTTAAAGTCGACAGGCGCGTTGCCGAAAGCGACAATATTACCTCTTTTTACCTGAAGCCATGCAATGGCGAATCTGTGCCGAGCTTCCTGCCTGGGCAGTACATCACCATACGCCTGCCCACCCCCGGTGGCAGCACCACCATGCGCAACTACAGCCTGTCGGATAAACCTGGTCGGGAGCACTTTCGAATCAGTGTGAAGCGCGAGCCCGGCTTAAACACCAGCACACCCGAGGGTTACGCGTCTAACTTTTTATCCAACCAATTAAACGTGGGTGATATCTTGGAGGTAGGTCCGCCTTGCGGAGAATTCTTCCTCGACCTAGACGCAAAGCATCAACGACCGCTCGTGTTGCTTGCAGCAGGCATTGGCATTACGCCTATTTTAAGTATCTTACAGGCGGCGCTGGAAGCTATGCCCGAGCGACCGATCTTTCTTATCCACGCCTGTCTGACCCCGAGGGTGCAAGCGTTCAAAAGCACAATCGACCACCTCGCGTCAGATTTTAAAAATCTGCATGTGCATTACCGTTACAGCGATGTGCGCCCCGAGGACCTTGCCGAGATGTCGCAAGCGTCTATCGGCTTCGTCGACGCTGAGCTTATCGAGTCCTTGGTGGGCGTGCGCGATGCGGATTATTACTTTTGCGGCCCCAAGCCTTTCATGGTGCAGGTTTACCATGATTTGCTCGAGTGGGGTATTCCAGGCTCTCAAGTAAACTTCGAGTTTTTTGGCCCGCGCGAACAGCTCCAGAAGCGTCCGGAACCCGCGCTTTAAGAGATCGACACAAGGCCAGTTTTGTGCGTACTCAGCGCATTTTGTTGCAAGACTGCATGGCTTTTTATCCGGCTTCGCTGGATTAGCTTTAGTGCGTCCTGCTGGCGTCTATGCGGCGGACCCTATGCAATGAGTACCACAACGCCCGCCCGCCGGGCGACAGTGCCAATTGTGCTGCTGTCGGGCAAAGGTTAGTACGAGCCTATAAACGGAAGGCCCCAAGGGCTGCAACACGAATTCAACCTCTGGGCTTGATATCAAAGCATTCAATATCTACCCCTGGAAGTTAGCAACTCTATTTACATTGCCGTTACCGTGACGATCGCTTCGCTGGACATTCGCAGTGCCCGCGTAATGCGTGATTTCGACGTCAAAAACTTTACGTTCAGTTTTTGGATCAAGCAAACGGATACTAACGCCGCAGTCTAACCCTCCTTCTCTTAGTTTTTAGGCCTTAGTGAGGCCGCGCATCGCCACGAAAGGGCCCTCTCGGCATTGATAATGCAAGGGTGTATACGCGTTATTGCTTGTGCGTTAGTACAGCATCGATGGAAGCGGTCTGGCCCGAAATATAAATGAGCTCACAACGG
>CAZING010000135.1:0-7725 GCA_964540505.1 uncultured Cellvibrionaceae bacterium
GCACCACTTTGACCCTGACGCACGCCGCCACCAAGGGCAACACCGGCACGCAGGCAACGGAATATTGCTGGCATTAAGCGCGGTGCGGGCTCGGTTAGAAGGTTGGCATGGCCAGGCGCCGTGCCCCGCCGCTTACAACACAACACGGCAGATTTGCCCAAGCCCTAAAGCGCCACGAGGCTGACCGCGCAACCCCATGCGCGGCTTTTGCGGTTACGCGAGAAAAATAACCAGGCTTCGCTAGCGAAGGTGTAAAGGCGCGCAGGCCCCTTAATAGGCGCCTGTTAACAGGCCTTATGGCACAAAGTAAATTGCCAAGGCTTGGGGCTGTGTTACGGATGCGTTTTATTCAAAGACTCGCGCGCGCGATGCAAACGGGTGGAGCGCTGATACCTATACCCGTCGGCGACATCGGTCTCGCCCATAGCCGTCGCTTGCGTCATTAATTCGAGCGCGATATCGGCCGATTTTTTCCAAACGGCGGCCGCCCGAGCGTGCTCGCCCGATTTATCAAAACCGTAGCCCGCCTGCTCGTAAAGCGCCGCTTCAACATTGGTGATCTCAGCGGCAATTGCCGCGGCTTCCTTGGGGTGAGTTAGGTCTTCGCGCGAAATTGCGAGCACGCCTGCGGTGTCGGTCACCACCTCAGAAAACTGAACCCAGGTTTGCGCCGCCAACGCCCGGGCGGGTTGGCCGTTTTCAAGTTTGGCAAGCTGGGTTTGAATCTTCAAAAGCTCGTCCACGGTCATTTGCAGTTGGCGCAGGTCCTCTTTAACCGCAAGTAGAGGCAATTGATTTTTGCCGTCATCCAAACGTTTGAGATTGCCCATTAACGACCGGCGCAGCGCCCCCCACTTCACATGCAGTAACGCGGCGTCGGGGGCCAGAGCGTGTTGCGTAAGCGCATCGAACAGGGACATGGTGCCGCGATTGGCCTCTTCCCCGTAAAAACCGCAATACCCGGTCTGGGCCAGGCCCTGGTGCGCGCATTGGTGGCGCAATTGTGCTTCGCGCTCGGTGCACACACGGGCCAGCGCAGAGGTCGACAAGCCCTGACAGTCGCATTGCAGCGTCTCGCAGTTCGGCGCCTCGCTGGCGGCAATTGAAACCGTCACCGCAAACGACGCGAGAACAGTTAAATAACTGTTGAGTTTGACCATTGACCCTCCCAGGCAGCAGATTGCGGACGACCAAAGAAGTATAGTCAATGGAACCCAAGGTATTGTTTATGCCGTTAAAGCGGCCGCAGCCTGCGACCGATTTTAAAATTGAAGGCGTGGGCAATCGGCCAGCGCGTCGACCCAGCTTGCGACCAGCTCCGCGCCTTGCGGGTCCGCGAGGGTGCTGCCAAGGGGCGGCATCTGGCTGTGGTCGTGTTTGCTTATGCGCGCCCAAATGCTAGAGCTTTGATGATCGCCCGGGTTTAGGTAACGCTCGTTGGCAAGCTCGGTGATAGACGTGATTGGCGCGGCGTCGCAAAGGCCTTTGTCGGGGAAGGTTGTGTCAAAGCGCGCATCCCAAAGCGACTGAAAGCCGCCGCCGTCTCTGTGGCAGTTGGCGCAATTGACGTGAAGGTAGGCTTGCACGCGCTCCTCAAGGCTGGCCGAGGCGTCGGTTACGGACGGAAAGGGCGGTAGGGATTCGATATCGCCGCTCAGCATGTTCAGCGCCGCAAAGGTCCAAAGCTGATTGGCGACTGTGCCCGTGGCCGCGTACTGGCGTTCTATGTTCATTTGTCGGGTTTCCAGCCCCAGAACATAGCCCGCGCGTGGCGTGTGGCATTGACGGCATTGGTCGCGCGACGGGAACCGCCAGAACTGGCCACCGGCAAGCGCGACGTCTTTGCCTTGGGCGTCCACAAGCACGGCGTCGTCGGCTTCGGTCCATTCATAGGTATAGGTGCCGTAGGCGCCATTTAAATAACGCACAACGAAGCGGGTTTCGAGGTTCTCGCCCTGCCATTGGAAGTTTTTGATCAGCACGCCCCCCGGCGGCAACGACCAATGGCCGTGGTCATCAATGGCAAAGCTTGTGTGCGCCGGCAGGGACAGAAATCGTTGTTGCTCGGCGCCACCTGACCAGGCGCCAAGCGCTATGTCGTAACGCAAAACCCCTTCGGCGGGCACCAGTGGGTCGCCGAGCTCGGCAAAACAACCGGTTTGCGAAAGGCGTGGTGGCAGGGCGGTTGGCTGCGCTTGCCGAGCCGAGGTTTCGATGCGCGAAACCACCCCGGTGACTGTGTCGATATGAAACAGCTCGCCCTGGTTGTCCTCACCGAAAGCCGCTAGAGCGCGGGCGCGGCCTTCGACGAACACCTCCTCGTTAAACCGATTGGCTCGGTCGTAGGCCCAGACTTGCCCGGTTTGATAGTCGCCATAAATATACTTGCCCACCAAGGCCGGGTTGAGGCGGCCTCGGTAGACGTAACCGCCGGTAACGGCCTGGCTCGCGCCGCAGGCTTCGGCGTTTCCGTACTGATAAACCGGCAGAGTGTTGTCGCCCTGGCAGCCGCCGGGACCGCAGAGGTCGGCCTCCCAGTTAGGCCACCCGTAATTGCCGCCTTTTTGGACCCGGTTAATTTCTTCGAAGCACTCGCCTCCGGCGTCGCCCGCCCAAAGGTCGCCGGTTTCGCGATCGAAACTGATTCGCCAAGGGTTGCGAAAGCCGTAGGCGTAAACTTCGTTGCCAAACGGGTTGTCGACGGGAATGGCGTAACCGGCGGGCGAGGGTACCGATGGTTCAGGGTCGAGAGTAGCCGGTGGTGGCTTAAGACCCACATCAATGCGAATGATGGTGCCGTATTGCAGGTTCGGGTCGCCGGCGCTGAAAGTGCGTTTATCGTCACCCACAGACATATACAAAAAACCGTCTGGCCCGAAAGCTAAGCTGCCGCCTTTGTGGATAGCACTCGGGCCATAAGGGTTTGGGCTTTGCGGCAAGGTCCAAAGGATTTTTTCATCGGTGGCGCTGGTGCCGTCGATCGAGGTGAAACGCGAGATTCGCGTGCTGTGGCCGCTCTCATTCGCCAGGTAAGAGACATACACATAGGGTTGTTCGGGGTAGCTGGGGTGGAACGCCATGCTCAGTACCCCGCCTTCGTCTTCGGTCTCGACGACACCGCGCAAATCCAGAAAGGTGGCGTAGTCACCGGAGCTGAAATCCGCGCTCAAACGGAAGATGCGACCGCCTTTTTCCAGCAGGTAGTAATCGTTGTCTGTGGCGCCGGGCATTTGCACGAGCCCTATGGGCTCGCGAAAGTGCACGCGCGGCCAGACCTGCGCAAGCTGGAAATCACCGGAGTCGGGCGCCTCGGCGGCTAAGCAGGTGGTGCTGACGGGGCGGGAAGTCAGGCCAATAACGCCAGACGAACCGAGCGCGTGAGGCGAACCCAAGTCCAAAGTGCTGAAGCCCGCCGCGTTTTCGCGCTCGCCGCCGCAACCTGTGAGCAACAGCAGAACCAGTGCCCACACGGCCGCTCTTGGTCGATTCAACCTTTTTTTGTGCTGTGTCATGCCGACTTTTTAATTGCGACCTCTAAATTTGAGTAGTAACAGACTCTAAGGCGTCACGCCCCATAAGAATAAAGTACTATCGTATGCGTTTTGATGATTGACCCGGCAATTCTGGAATTTGTTGTGTTCGGTGGTCGTTTTATGGCTTAACCTTAAACGTTTGGCGCAACCCACTAGCGGTTTTTTGCAATGCAGCGCTTTGGGCGTTTCGGCAAAAACGCTGCGAAAGCCCAAAGCGACGGGAAGACCTTAAAACCCCTGCGCCTCAGGCAGACCCCGACAAAGCGCAGGGGCCGCTGGGTCTTTTTGTTTTGCAAAGATTCCACCCGGCTTTGGGCAACGCCCTTGAGTTCCTTTTTCAAAGGACTATACTGTATAAAAACACAGTATACAAAGGGGCATTTTGCCGCGCCATGAACAAACAACCGCCACCGCTGCTCGAAACCGTGCTCCGTCGTCAGGACGTGTGGCGTGGGTTTGTGCCGAGCTTCGCCGCTGAAGACGGTGTGGAGACCGGTTACCCTTTGCTGAACGCCGCTTTGGTGCACAGCGGTTGGCCTCCGGGGGCGCTGGTGGAGGTGTGCCAGGACGCGGGGGCGGCCAGCGCAGAATGGCAATTGTTGTTACCCGCCTTGCGACAGGCTCGGGGGTTTGTGGTTTTACTCAACCCACCCGCGCTGCCTTTTGCTGCCGCATTGGTGCAGGCCGGGCTCGACCTCGACCGGGTGCTGGTGGTGCAAACCGACGACAAACCCGGGTTTTTAAAAAGTTATGTGGAGCTCGCCCGCACTTCGGTGTGCGACGTTGTGCTCGCCTGGCAACCCGCGCAAACGCTCTCTTATACGGATTTGCGCAAATGCGCGCTGGCCGGTAACGACCACAGTTTATGCGTGCTGTTTCGACCGTTTAATGCACTGCGCCAAAGCTCTCCGGCGGCGCTTCGTCTGGCGTGTTTTTGGCGACGCACGCAATTGGAAGTGCGCATTTACAAGCAAAAAGGGGCGTTGGTCAAAGAGCGGGAGCGCGTGTTGTTACCGGTGGCGGGCCTGCCCGCCGAGCTCTGGCGCCCAGATGACTTTGCCGAAACAAGCATCCAGTCTGCCGCCACCGCCCAAGTCGTCTCGCTGTTCGATAAAACATGAACCCTGTACCTCTTTGGTTGGCCTTGCGCCTGCCCCAGCTTGCCGAACAGGTGCAAAGCCCCCTCGAGACGCAGCCCACCGTGTGGGTGCACAAACACCGGGTGACTCATGCCAACACCGGCGCGCGGCAACTGGGGGTGAAACGGGGGCAAAACGTCGCTACGGCCCAGGCCTTGGGCGTTCGGCAAAGCCACGCTCGAGATTTTGCCGCCGAAGTCTGCGCGCTCGGGCAACTGACCGAACACCTCTATCACTGCACGCCCTATATCCAGCGGCGCGAGCACCTCTTTGAGCCCGGTTTGCAGCTGGAGTTGTCTCGCTGTTTGAAGTTGTTCTCTGGGGCTGAAAACCTTATTAGAACCGTAGCCACGCGCGTGCAAGCCACGGGGTTTATCTGCGTCTATGGCGTGGCGCACACCGCCGAAGCGGCCTGGTTGCTAGCAAAGACTTCGTCGCAAGAGTGCTCGCCCTCAGAAGTGGCCGCGCGCTTGGTTGACACGCCGCACAGCTCGCAAGCGTTTCTCGAGCAACTGCAAACCGTGCCGCTGGCCGACATAGACGGTTTTCCCGAGGAGGTGGCAGGGTTAAACAAAAGCGGTTTTTTCACCTTTGGCGATATCGCCACTCAGGTGGCGCGCGATGGTATCAGCAGCCTAAAAAAGCGTTTTGGCGCAGCGCTGGCGCACTATTTGTGCGACCTCTTCGGCATCGACAACCACCTGCACCAGCCCAGCCTGTTTCAGACTGCAGCGCCTATGTTTCAACCCGAAAGCCATTTCGATGAACAACTGCAGTTCGATTACCCGGTGACCCTGGTCGATCAACTGTACCCGGCTATGCGTTTGTTGCTCGAGCAACTCGGCACCTACTTGAGGCAGCATCAGTTGCAGTGCCATGACATCATCTGGCGCCTTGCGGATATCCACAATAAAAGCGAAGACATAACAGTGCACAGCGACCGGGCGCAACAGGGTACGGAATTGTTGTACGAGCTAAGTCGTATTCGATTCGAGCATCACCCCCTCGGCTTTGAGGTGGACACCCTGGGTTTGCGTTGCCTTCGCACCGAAGTGCTTGCGAACCGAAGCCAGCGCTTAAATTTTACCGGTGCTGTCGAGCACAACCCTCAGGCGATCAGTATCACCGCAGCCAAGCTAAAGGCTCATCTTGGCGACAAAGCCGTATTCAAGGTCAGCCTTCGTGATAGCCATGTGCCGGAACAAAGCGTGACCTGTATTCCCTTGGGCGAGCGTGCCTGCCAAAAACTCGCCCCCGCGCAACAGCACCTGTTGCGCCCAAAATGGCTTTTCTCCACGCCAAAACCGATTCAGTTGCGCGCACAAGGCCTGTATTGGCAGGGCTATTTAACCTTGGTCAACGGTCCCGAGCGCATACAAACCCAATGGTGGGATGCGCCCATAGCTCGGGATTATTTCATCGCCCTGCGAAGCGATGCTTTGCGCCTCTGGGTGTACCAAGATCTGCACGCGCAACAATGGTACGTGCAAGGGGTGTTTGGCTAGACCATGCAGAAAATTAGGTAACTGTACGCTGCAACAGGGCGCTCATCTGGGCGTTGGGAAAACTTGAAAAGGCTCACTATTGTTGCGTTTCTTCGCCTTGATCTGAACGCCAGAGCTTCGCTCTTTAGTCACCTAGCTTCTCGCACGGCCCACGAAAGTCGCTTCGGTTGCGACTGAAAGAATGAATGTTAATAGACCCCGGTTCATGTTCTTTATTCAGATAAAGAAAGCGAACTTACCCGAAGACCCGCGCGTTACGCGCAGAATAAACGTCGACAAAGGTCGGCCAGCTTATACATTTATGTACGCGCACCTTAACACCACCACCAATTTCACTTTTCTAACCGGCGCTTCTCATCCACAGGAGTATGTCGCGCGCGCGCGCGAGTTGGGGTATGAGGCGATTGCGATTACCGATGAATGCTCTCTGGCAGGGGTGGTAAAGGCATTTTCAACCGCCGAGGCGGTGGGCATGAAGCTGTTGGTAGGCTCGCGCTTTGTGTTTGCTAACGGCTTGGTGTTGACCGCAATTGCGCCGCACAGACAAGCCTACGCCGAGCTTTCGGGGTTTATCACGCTCGCTCGAAGGCGGGCCTCAAAAGGCAAGTACGAGGCGCGAATCGAAGATTTGCGCTTTAGGCTTCAGCACTGTCTGATCATCTGGCACGCGGGGGACCCTGTCGCTCGCATGCAGGCTTCGACTTTGCGTAACGCGTTTAAAGGTCGCCTTTGGCTCGGTCTTAACCTGCAAAAAGCCGGAGATGAAGCGCGCTTGGCGGATTGGCGGGCTTTCGCGAAAGAACAAAATTTGCCTTTACTGGCATTCGATGAAGCCTTGATGCATGTGCAAAGCCGCAAACCACTGCTCGATACACTTTGGGCGATACGGCAGAACACTTCGGTGGATAAGCTCGGCACGCGCGCGTGCAGCAACGCCGAACCCTATTTAAAACCCTTAGAGCAACTTCAACAGCAATACCCAAAAGCGCTCTTGCAGGCCACGGTAGACTTCTCTCGTTTGTGTACGTTTTCTATGGCGCAATTGCGTTATCAGTACCCGCGAGAGTTGGTGCCTAAGCACTTTACACCCATAGGGTATCTGCGCCATTTGGTCGATAAGGGTAAGCGTGAGCGCTATCCGAATGACGTGCCGGAAAAGGTCGAACAGCTGCTGAAAAAAGAATTGCAACTGATTGAACAGCTGCATTACGAATATTATTTTTTGACGGTCTACGACATTGTTCGGTTTGCGAGGGAGCGGGACATTTTGTGCCAAGGTCGCGGGTCGGCGGCCAACTCGGTGGTTTGTTACTGTTTGTACATCACCGAAATTGCCCCGGGACAGATCAACGTACTGTTCGAGCGTTTTATTTCAAAAGAGCGCGATGAACCGCCCGATATCGATGTCGATTTCGAACACCACCGACGCGAAGAGGTGATCCAATATATTTACCAAAAATACGGTCGCGAACGAGCGGCCTTGGCCGCCAGTGTGATCACCTACAAAACACGCAGCGCGTTTCGCGACGTGGGCAAAGCGCTGGGGCT
>CAZING010000136.1:0-7708 GCA_964540505.1 uncultured Cellvibrionaceae bacterium
ACGAGCCATCAGAACTCAGGGTTTGTGGAACGGGTGCGGGGCATTGTCGGTGTTCAGTAAGTGAATTGATTCAATAAGTTCTGGCTGAAAACCTAAGAGAATAATTTGGTGGATAGTTGAACGCGTTTCGAGCGGCGTGTAAGAGGGGGAAGATATCGATCTTAGAGAGCCCAATGTGACGGTATGCAGGAATAGGAACCATGACCGAAACGAGGACAGCCATTAATCTTTATCCGAGCGTGGCACGTATCGGCATTTCCCGAATGTTCAAATAAGAGCTCGACGCTCAGCCCATGGCCGCGACCCATCGCCTCCTACCGGTTCGCAATAGCCTTCCTTAAGCGCGACACCGCACAAGCACCTTAACGGCGATTGAAGTTTTTTTTATTGATTCCGCCACCAGCCAGGCTTCATGCCCTCGCACAGGGCGCATATAAGAATGGCAGAAAAACGTATTGTCGGGCGAAATCCGGAACATCCATTAAAGTCTGTGGTTAAATTTGGTATGAACCTGCACCGTCCAGATCCTCAATTAGAGGCCAGACGCTTAGCCGTTCACAGGCCTTTACTGCTAAGCCTGTCGGTGGCCGCCGAACAGTTACGCACAGATCAAATGAATTTGATCATCAAGCTAGCGCTGCGTAATTGCGCGATGGCGAACTCGGCGCTGCGCATTCAAATAATATGCGATAGCGGCCATCCAGGTGACTGGCTTACCGAGCTACGCATTACCCTCTGCCCTCTCACCTCTGGCTTGCGGTTATGTGATATTCCTCATATTACGTAATATTTATACTTTATAATTGATACGTAATCGTCACAATGAACAGCGCCCGTTAGCAACACCTCCCGTGGCGGGCGTATTATTTGGTACGCTAGTGAAAGAACCAAAACGAATAAAACCAAAAAATCTGGTGCGACAGTTTAATATCTTTAGTTATTCAATGTGCCACACGCAGTCCAATCAACAATGCGACGCAATTCGTATTGATGGTAGGTGTGATAAGACGACTTACCTTAGTAATTCCGGCCTAACGTGAGGGTACTCGAAGTGAATAGAAACCGCTCCAGCTGCAGCCCATTTCTGACGGTGCTTTTATTGTGCGGGGTGCTAACAGCCTGCGGCGGCACAAACGACGACGAGACCAATAGCTCATCTTCAAGTGGTAGCCTGTCTTCCAGCAGCTCTTCAAGTGCCTCGTCGAGCGCAAGCTCCGGCAACCCTATCGCCAATATGGATCGGTGGCAATTTATTTTAGGTGTCAACGCTGGCGGTGACGTTTACAAGGCGACTGATGGCCTCACCTTTGAGGCGGACAAGTACTTTACCAATGGCACTGTTCACAGCACCACCGCGACCATTACTGGCACCACTAGCCCTGCACTCTACCAGACCGAGCGTTACGGCGATGTCAATTACGAAATCCCCCTAGGCTCCGGCCTTTTTAAAGTGGTAATCAAGCTTTCCGAACAATATTTTTCTGACAATGGCGAGCGTAGCTTCAATATTGCGATCGAAAATAAGATGCTAGCCAGCAATCTTGATATCCACGCCATGGTCGGTCAATACGTTGCCTATGACCTCGTCGCACCTGAGGTCGAAGTGACGGATGGCAGTTTATCTATCAATCTCACCAGTATTACTAATAACGCCACCATCTCCGGCATTGAGGTGTACGCGGATAAAAATAATGCTATAGAATTTTCCGACGCCTCCGTGCAGGATGGCGAACAAATCTACAATACTTCGTGCGCCCAATGCCATGGCACCAGCGGTAACGGCAGCGGTGTTTTTCCCTCGCTAATTAAGTCCCAATGTGACGTCTGCGCATCGCCCGCGGCATTAATTAGCAGCATTTCGAAATCCATGCCCGTAAATGGCAGTTGTACCGGCGAGTGCGCCACCAAAGTGGCCGGCTTTATTCTCGCCAACTTTAACGACACCCCTGTCAACGCGGCAGATTGTCGGGTTAAAGCCTCTCCTATCCGGCGCTTAACGCGGTTTGAGTACAACAACACTGTCAATGCATTATTTGGGGACGACACTCGACCCGGCAACGCGCTGCCCAGTGAAGAAATCGGAAATGGCTTTGGCAATGACGCGAGGTCTATGTCGGTCTCCTCCCTGCTGGCAGAACAATACGGGAAGGTAGCCGAAGGCATAGCGCAACGTGTTATTGACACGCCAGCGCAGTGGCAACGGCTGCACAGCTGCGTGCAAACTCTGTCCAGTGCAACCGAAGACAGCTGCGCCAGCCAAATCATCGATCGCTTGCTGACCCGTGCTTTCCGCCGCACGGCGACCAGCGAAGAAATCCAGACCATGAAGGATTTGTTTCAAAGCCTGAACGGCGACAGCGACTTCAAAAAATCCATTGCAGCTGTGATAGAAGCGGTGCTCCAGTCACCAGAATTTCTGTATCGAGCGGAGCTTGGCACCATGGTCAATGGTCGCCTCAAACCCACCAATTACGAGATGGCATCACGCCTGTCCTATTTCTTTTGGGGCAGCATGCCCGACGATACGCTGTTACAAGCGGCAGCAGAGGGCAAGCTATCGACTCCCGAGCAAATCAAAGCGCAGGCAGTGCGATTGCTCGATGACGATCGTTCGCGCGAGATGATTCGATATTTCTTTGACGCATACCTGCCGATCAGCAATTTGAGCCAGTTGGAGCGTGACTCAGTGGAGTTTCCGAGCTACAACTCCCTCATTGGCTCATTAATGCGCGAAGAAACACAAACCTTTTTAGAGCACATTATTTTTGACGGCCCTGGTGACTGGCAATCTGCCCTAACTGCGCCCTACAGCTACATGAATGGACCTCTGGCCCAGTTTTATGGCATCAACGGCGTCTCTGGTGACCAGTTTCAGAAAGTCGACCTTGACACCACTGAGCGCTTGGGACTGCTCACTCATGCCGGCGTACTGGCTGGCACCATTCACGCCCAAACCACCAACCCGGTTACGCGCGGCGCTTACGTAATGAGCAAGTTGTTGTGTGTCAACATCCCATTGCCCACCGGAGATTTGCTCGCTGAGATCACCCCCCCGGACCCCGATTCGGCAGCTACCGCACGCCAGAGGTTTGGCCAACACGCATCCGACCCTGTGTGCAAAACCTGCCACGAATTGATGGACCCTGTCGGGCTGGTCTTTGAAAACTATGACGCAGTGGGTTTATATCGCCATCACGAAAACAACGTGATGATTGATGCCAGTGGCGGGTTGCCGGGTACCAACATTGAGGTGAGCAACGCAATCGAGCTGGCTCATGCCATTGCCGGCGACCCGAGAACGCATGAATGCTTCGCTTACAACTGGGCCAACTTTGCTTACGGTAAGACAGTCGGCGCCAGCGAATCGTGCATCACAGACAGTATTACAATGTATTTCGATGAGGTGGACTACGATATTAAATCGTTGCTAATTGAGCTCACACAAACCGATGCATTCCTTTATTTGCCTGCTGATCACCGGCCCTAAGGCGAGGAGAATTAGATAATGAAGAAATTGCACTTGGATCGACGTTCCGTGCTCAAAGGCGCAGGTTCCATCGCCATCGCCCTGCCCTGGCTTGAAGTCATGGCACCACAAAAAGCTTATTCACAGCAATACAATGTTGCACAAAAGTTTTTGACCGTTTTCACCCCTGGCGGTACGGTCAAGGAAAAATGGGCCAGCAGTGGCTCGGAAACCAACTTTACGTTGGGACCAATTACTTCGCCGCTGAATCCGGTCAAAGATAAAATTCTGATCCCACACGGCGTGGACATGAAATCTGCCATTGGCGGTATCCACAATGGCGGCATGATTGGGTGGCTGACCGGGACAGGACAAACACCCGCACGCAACGACTTTGCCAACGGCCCCTCACTCGATCAGGTGATCGCCAATATCATAGGTAACGACACTCCTCTAAAGAGCCTGCAAGTCGCCATACGATGGGCGACCGGGAAATCCCACGGCTTGCTCCACCCTATCAATGCTCTCAACTACGAAGACAATGGCAGTTTTAACCCGATCCCGCCCCGGCTCGACCCGGTGGCCATCTGGAATGATTTGTTCGGCACGCTGGATAATACCGATCCCGAAGCGTTGGCACTGCTCAACCGCAGAAAGTCCATACTAGACTACGTCGACCGTCGTTATGACGCGCTCGCGCGGAAACTAGGCGCGGATGATCGGGCGCGCCTCGAGCAGCATTTAACTAAAATTCGAGAAATCGAAAGTGCTTTATCTTCCGAAGTCGCCACCGGTGGCGCCTGCTCTAAACCCACACTGGTAGACACCTCGGACTACAACCCCAAAACCGGCCTTAATTCCAACGATAATGGCACCGTTAAGGACATATCCACTGACCGCGCCATCCCCAAGGTAGGCAAGTTGATGATGGATATGATCGTCATGGCGATGGCGTGCGAGATTACCAAAGTCGCGTCCTTACAGTGGACAGATAGCGAGGCCAAACACACCTTTCCGTGGCTGAATTTGGGCGAGCACCATCACTTCTACCAACACGATGGCGGCTTCCGACCCAACGAATGTGAAAAGATTGGTGTTTGGTATGCGCAACAACACGCCTATTTAATTCAACAGATGGCGGCTGTGGACCTGGGCGATCATAGCCTCCTAGATGAGAGCGTGGTCTTCTTTGGCTCTGAACTGTCCCATCCGCCGGACCACACTAGATTAAATATGCCATTTTTGCTTGCGGGCAATGGCGGCGGCATGCGAACCGGTCGCATGCTGAATTACAACGGCCGCAGCCACAACGATTTACTCAGCGCCATCGCCAATTTATTTGGCGCCAACATAAACGAATTTGGCAACCGAAATTATTGTAACGGCGCCTTTACCAATCTCACCTAAGTAGGCCAAATACAAGCTATTGCGGAGTGCAATAGCTTTAGAAACTGTACCACCTCACACACGCTTTCTTACGTATGCGTGCGTGAAAACATAACTCTCGCGGGACAGGCACTCGCCTGTTGTACGTGGCCGTTCCTGACTCTGGCTTCGGCGACTTGCTACGTCTTACCGAATATAAGACTTGCACCTCCAATCTTTTCACGAGCTTCGCTTGGCGCACTGCTTGCCCTGGTCTCCCTCTGAATTTTTTCCGCGCTACCCAAAAAAATAGAAAATGCCCCGCCGTGGCCGCTTTTCTTGTGCTTAGAGTTTCACCTTTTGCGCCGCTCGAAACCATAACCTCGGCTTCACGCAACAAGCGTCGCAAAGAATCCTCGCCATACCAGAAATCATTTGTAAAAACACCATGGTTTGTGCTGGCGCTGCGGCAAGTTTGCCTCTGGTGGGTCAATTTTAAATCGGCGCTAATGGGTCAGTATTACTTCGGCGGTGACACTATAGATTCGCTTCCCGGCTTAAATAGGTTTATCCAAGAATTGGGATGACAAAAAAGGTTTCAAGGAGCCATTGCCGTCGATACTACAACCCCCCGCATTTGACGGGTGTTGACTGGCTAACCACGGTAAACGGATTTGCGCTGTCAGTGTCTGTCCCAGTTTTTTGAGTTTTCGTAATTTATTAATAGATGGCGCCCGCATTTGACATTAAACCACTTGGCCAAAGACTTGCTAGATGACAGTACCGAACCGTTTAAGGTGACAACGTCCCCCTCGGTTTACTGTGAATACTGAAGAGGAAACACGCTATGAACATGCAGACCAATAACGCTAAGGAAGACATCAAGCAACTCAATTCATTTCTGCAGGATGAGCTCGCCGCAGTGGAAACTTACCACCAGTGCATAGAGAAAGTGGACGATGCACAAATTTCCGCCAGTTTGGCGAATTTACAACAGTCTCACCAAACCCGTGCCAACTTGTTAACCCGACGCATACAAGAAATCGGCGGCCAACCGGAAAAAACTTCGGGTATGTGGGGCTCAGTGGCCAAAATGGTTGAAGGCGGTGCGAAATTGTTTGGTGACAAAGCCGCCATATCTGCCCTTGAACAGGGTGAAGACCGCGGCCGTGACAACTACCAGGATAAACTTGACCGCTTGTCGCTAGAGAACCAGCAGTTTGTTTCCACGGAGCTATTGCCCGAGCAACAGCGCAGCCACGATATGCTGAATCGTGTGCGTGAGATGGTGCACTAAGCTTAATCACCATCATTCAAGGCGGGGCACCCATGAGGGTGCCCCGGTGACGCATTCTCCTCCCGTATTTCCTATACTCCACTCAATGCCTGCGCGTGTCCGCGCCAGGACAGAGAACCAACTGTCGGCTAAAGCATCAGCCCAACTATGTGGGGCCTATTAGCTACCGAAGGTAACTTTGTAATATTCAGTTTTTTCACTAACGGGCATTGCGATAGAAACAACCAAAAAATAGCCGTGGGGAACCACATAAGAAACCGAGTGCTCAGCATTAACAAAGGGCGCCTCCACCGCCAGTAAGATTTGATTTTCAGAATCAAGCAACAGCAGCTCTACAAAAATATCTGTATATTTTGGAATTTCAGAAGAAGTAAAAGATACTTCTAAGTCGGGCTCTCCTTTATCGCCAACTTTGCTTTCAATCGCAACAACTCCTATTGACTTAAGAAAGTCAGTCCCTTTTATCTGCACTTGTCGCGACTCTCTATCTCCGGCAAAAACAGCTGCTACTGCATCACCCTTCCCAAAAGTGGAAACTGCTAAAAAACAAATCAAAAAACATTTCTTAATCATCAACGACCCCTCCCGCTCATAATGGCGTCATACTCTCGCTCGTCGAAGGAAATTTGAGGGTCGCGGGATCGTGTCATATCGAATCCTTTAGGTGTGTAACAGTTCGGGTGACGCTAAAGCGTTTATGGTTCGGCGTCAAGTTTTTGGATCTCCCGCATTTTCTTAACGATCTAATCAAAAATTTCTTCACAGCCATTAAAGTGCCAGCCCTCATCCTGCAGGCTCAGCCCTAATGTTACATTTAAGCCTGAGCCTGTGAAGTTAAGATAAACGTCCGAACCGTCTAAAGACTGGGACGAGGCAATTTTTGTAAGCTTCATATCGCGTTTAGCAATCTTGCTCTCGGCAAAACACTGGTTCAAAAACAGCTTCTCATTCAGCAATGCTTTTTTCATATGCGACATGGGTAGCCGGTCCTCAATCAATATGTATTGAGACGGGGCTGATTGCTTACAGGTCTCGTTCGACCGCACTAAATCCCAGACAATATAGAGGCTTTTACCCGCCAGTATCATTGGCTCACCAGAGCCTTTTTCTACGTAATATGTGGCGTCCACTTCCATCAAGCACATTTTTGACATAGAGTTAAGCTTGATCACCTTTCCATAGGTAACAATCACGCCAGCTTGGTATGATTCGTTAAAGTATGCCTCGGCGGGATTCAACAATTTAAATTCTTTTGGCATAGCTCGATAAAATCGGGGTAAATTAATTTCCGCCACTTTAACCCAATTGCTGGAATCGGCTATTCGTCCGGGAAAGAGGTGGTTAAATATCTCTGACCTGCCATTCAAATTCTCGCTCACAGCAACACACGAATAAAGAACACTCGCTAACAACAAAAAACAAACTGTTATCCACGACTTCCTATTATTTTTCATAACGTCTTTCCAAAATCCGAACATTATCCACGAGCTTAACAAGACACCCATGGTAGCAGTTGATCAATGCCCCCTATAGCTGTATATTAAACCAGTGTGAATTCAGCCAGCACAAGCAACAAAGGA
>CAZING010000137.1:0-7702 GCA_964540505.1 uncultured Cellvibrionaceae bacterium
CTCGTCAATGGGGTTGCCCAGCACGTCCATGATTCGACCGAGGGTTTCGATGCCCACAGGTACCGAGATGGGCGCCTGAGTATTTTCAACAGCGAGACCGCGACTGATACCCTCGGAAGAACCCATCGCGATTGTGCGTACAACGCCATCCCCGAGTTGTTGTTGCACTTCCAGGGTCAGTCCGTTTTCGGTGACTGTTAAGGCGTCGTAAACTTTTGGTACGGCTTCGCGTGGAAATTCCACATCGATTACCGCGCCGATAATCTGCACGATACGTCCACTACTCATGGGGTGATCCTCTGACTGAACTTAAATTTTTTAAAAACGGTTCGTTTTTTACTGATGTTGAGGCGGTTAAACCGCTGCCGCACCGCTGACAATTTCCGACAACTCTTGGGTGATCGCCGCCTGCCGCGCTTTGTTATAGGCGAGCTGCAGACCGCCGATCAAATCACCGGCGTTATCCGTAGCGTTTTTCATTGCGATCATTCGCGCCGACTGCTCACAGGCGCCGTTCTCTACCACCGCTTGGTAAACCTGAGATTCGAGGTAGCGCACCAACAAACCGTCGAGCAGCTGCCGGGCATCCGGCTCGTAGATGTAATCCCAGGAGTGCTTTCTTTGCACTTCTTCATCGGGCACCACCGGCAGCAGCTGCATCGAGTAAGGCGTTTGGGTCATGGTGTTGACGAACTCGTTGCCCACCAAAAACAATTTATCGATTCGACCTTCGGTGAACGCATCCAGCATGACTTTGATGCTGCCAATTAACTGCGCGAGCGATGGTTCTTCGCCGACATCGCGCACGCTGGCCACCACGTTGCCGCCAATGGCGCGGAAAAATGCTGCCCCTTTTGCGCCGATCAGACACAAGTCCGCCGACACGCCTTGTTGGGACCATTGACGGCTTTCGATGATCGTCTTTTTAAACACGTTGATGTTCAAACCGCCGCAAAGGCCGCGATCGCTGGATATCACAATGTAGCCGACGCGCTTGACCTCGCGCGCCTCCAAGTAGATATGGCGGTACTCGGGGTTTGAGCTCGCCAAATGCCCCACCACCGAACGAATTCGACCAGCGTACGGCTTGCCCTTTTCCATGCGGGCTTGGGCTCGACGCATCTTGGACGCCGCCACCATCTCCATAGCGCTGGTGATTTTCTGCGTATTCTTAATACTCCCAATCTGGGAACGTATCTCTTTTCCGCTTGCCATCTCTTAGCTCTTCTCTAGGGCAGGTGATAATTCGGGACGGATTACCAGGATTGCGTGCTTTTAAATGAAACCACCGCATCCGCAATGCCTTTGGCGATAACGTCGTTGTAATCACCGGTCGCGACTATTTGGTTCATCAAGTCCGACTGCTCGCTGTTCATATAGCCGATTAACGCCGTTTCAAAATCGCCGATTTTCTCAACCGGTACGTCTTTTAGTTGACCTTCGTTAGCGGCGTAAAGCAAGACCGCCATCTCGGCAACCGAAAGGGGCGAGAACTGTTTTTGTTTCATTAACTCGGTAACGCGTTGGCCGTGTTCGAGCTGGGCTTTGGTGGCCTCGTCAAGATCGGAGGCAAACTGAGAGAAGGCCGCCAATTCACGGTATTGCGCCAGCGCGGTACGGATACCACCTGCGAGCTTTTTGATGATTTTGGTTTGCGCAGCGCCACCGACTCGCGACACCGAAATACCGGCGTTCATCGCCGGTCGAATGCCAGCGTTAAACAGGTTACTCTCAAGGAAAATCTGGCCGTCGGTGATGGAGATCACGTTGGTGGGTACGAACGCGGAAACGTCGCCCGCTTGGGTTTCAATCATCGGCAGGGCCGTTAATGACCCGGTCTTACCTTTCACCTCGCCTTTGGTGAATTGCTCTACATAACTGGCGTTGACGCGAGCAGCGCGCTCGAGCAAGCGCGAATGCAGATAGAAGACATCCCCAGGATAGGCTTCTCGGCCAGGTGGCCGACGCAACAACAGTGAAATCTGGCGATACGCCCAGGCCTGTTTGGTCAGGTCGTCATAGATAATGAGCGCGTCCTGACCGCGATCGCGGAAATACTCGCCCATAGTGCAGCCCGCGAAAGGCGCCAAGAATTGCATCGCGGCGGGGTCGGAAGCCGAGGCCGCCACCACAATTGTGTGGGCCATGGCGTCGTGCTCTTCAAGCTTTCGCACCACCGCGGCGATAGACGACGCCTTTTGCCCGACAGCAACGTATATGCATTTAATGCCGGTGCCTTTTTGGTTGATGATGGCATCGACGGCCACGGCGGTTTTGCCCGTTTGCCGGTCGCCGATGATCAACTCGCGCTGGCCGCGGCCAATCGGTACCATCGCATCAATCGCTTTTAGGCCGATTTGAACGGGTTGATCCACCGACTGGCGGGCGATAACGCCCGGTGCGATTTTTTCAACCGCGTCGGTAAGGTCGGACTCGATCGCGCCTTTGCCATCAATGGGGTTACCGAGCGCGTCGACCACGCGACCTAGTAGGGCTTCACCGATGGGCACCTCTAAGATTCGGCCCGTGCATCGGCAGCTTTGGCCTTCGGCGACACTTTTATAGTCGCCGAGGATCACAGCGCCCACCGAATCCCGTTCAAGGTTTAACGCCATGCCGTACACGCCGCTTTCAAACTCGATCATCTCGCCGTACATGGCATCGGCCAAACCGTGAATACGAATGATGCCGTCGGTAACCGATACCACGGTACCAACGTTTTTGGCTTCTACGGAAATGTCGAGCTTCGAAATGCGCTCTTTGATAATGTCACTGATTTCTGAAGGGTTCAGTTGCTGCATTCTGTGATCCTCAATCCTCTCGATTAGGAAGTCATGGCTTCGGCAAGTTTGGCTAAGCGCCCTCTTATCGAACCATCTATAACGGTGTCTCCGGCACGAATAAATGCACCGCCCATCAACCCGGCGTCGACGGTGGTGGAAAGCGCGATTTCGCGCTCGAGTTTTCGCTGCAGCGCATTAATCAACTGAATGCGCACGGCGTCGGAAATTTCGTAAGCGGTGGTAATTTCCACCTCTACAGATTTCTCGAAATTGTTTTTCAAATCGAAAAACATCGTCTTGATTGTCGGCAGCAACTTCAGTCTTTTGTTTTGAGCAAGAATATTGAGGAAGTTACCGACTTTTGAATCGGCAGACTCCCCCAACAGTTGCACTAAAGCGGCAGACTTCTGGGCAGCGGCAAGCGCCGGTGAATTCAACAGTGCATTCACCTTGTCATGTTCCGCCACTGCCACAAGCAACACCAAAGACTCTGCCCAAGACGTTATGGTTCGGTCTTCTCGGGCTGCTGCAAAGGCCGCGCGTGCGTATGGACGGGCGAGCGTTTGTAACTCGACCATAATTGCCTCCGTTACAATTGCGCTGCGAGCTTCTCAAGCATCGCATTGTGTTTGGTGGCATCGACGGAATCCGCCAAAACCCTTTCGGCTCCGACCAGCGCCAGAGCGACGACTTCGCCTCGCAGCTTCTCGCGCGCTCTGGAAATCTCTTGCTCGAGATTGGCCGCGGCTTGGGCACGTACGCGCTCGGCTTCCACCTTGGCGTCTGTGCTCGCCTGCTCTACCATTTGGTTGGCGCGGCGTCGGGCTTGCTCGACGATTTCAGAGGCTTGTTCTTTCGCCTCACGCAAATGTTCTGCAGCTTTGTTTTTGGCGAGTTCAAGATCTTTATCGGCTCTTTCGGCGTTCTGCAAGCCTTCGGTAATACGCTTTTCCCGCTCCGCCATGATTCTAACGAAAGCTGGCCAAACGTATTTCATGCAGAACGCAACGAACACGATAAAAGTAATGGACTGACCGATGAGCGTTGCGGTTAAGTTCACACCATCACCTCTTTACTGGTTTCGTGGACATGAATACCTTAGGCAAGACCAGGGGCAGCCACAAAAATCAAGTACATAGCAACACCGACGCCGATCATCGGAACCGCGTCCAGAAGGCCTGCCATAAGAAACATTTTGACCTGCAAGGAGGGGCCTTGCTCTGGTTGACGGGCTGCGCCTTCCAGGAACTTGCCGCCGAGAATACTAAACCCTATACCTGTCGCCAGAGCACCAAAACCTATCAAAAGAGCTGCTGCCATGTATACCAATGCTTGTGCCATTGTATTTCTCCAAAAGTGAACGAAAATTTAAATCAAAAATCAGTGTTGTTCGTCCGGAACATCGTGGGCCATCGCCATATAAACAACTGTCAGCACCATGAATACGAATGCCTGCAAGGTGATGACAAGAATGTGGAATACCGCCCACGCCCACTGCAGGACCCCTGCGAAAACACCCAGTATCAAACCTGCGCCGAACATGATTGCGATCAGGATGAATATCATTTCGCCCGCATAAAGGTTACCGAACAATCGCAAACCCAAGGACACAGGCTTCGCGAGAAGTGAGATGACCTCGAGGGTGAAGTTGATCGGAACCAGCAGGATGTCGACGTACCATTTACCGGTGTGGAAGGGGTGCATGGTATATTCTTTAACGAACCCGACGAAGCCTTTCTCGCGGATCGTAAACGCAATAATAAGAATAAAGACGTTAATCGACATGCCCAAAGTAATGTTGGGGTCGGTGGTCGGCACAGCTTTAAAATATAAATGCGGGTCGCCGGCGATCAACGCGGCGGCTTGGGGAATCCAATCGACGGGGAGCAGATCCATAGCGTTCATAATGAAAACCCAGCAGAAAATCGTCAACGCCATAGGCGCGATCACGGGGTTTTTATGATGGAAAATATCTTTCACAAGACCATTGATAAAATGGATGATCAACTCGACAAAGCTCTGCAGCCCGCGTGGGGTCTCGATGGATGCTCTTTTGGCGGCGCGCGCGAAAATAAAACAGAACAAAGCGCCCAATAATATACTGATGCCCAGCGTATCCAGATGGAAGGTCCAAAAGCCCATTTCCAATGCTTCGCCCGGGGAGCGCGCAAAGGTCCATTGCGCCTGCTCTAAAACGGTACCGTCGGCACGCTCAAAGCCTGCGGGAAGTTTACCGAGAGCCAGGTTCTGCAAGTGGTGCTGAATGTAATCAACCGAGCTTGTAGCGTCGCTGCTTGCCATAGTTCAACCTGTACTCCACATTATTTAGTGAATCGTTCGTCGAAATTGTGCCGCTAGGGATCAACGCGTGTGCTTAGCGCCTTGCACCCAAGCCAGGTGTGCCAGCCACATGGCGCCGTAGCCCGCAAACAGCACGGGTGCATTTAAATTGGGGTAATAATGAAACGCCAATGTGAAAGCGGCACACGTCAAAACAAACTTGCCCGCAAGCCCCCGGGCCAATCCGCGAAGAAAATCGACACCAGCCATCGCATCAGAAGATCTGAAGGCAGAAAGGATGAAATAGGTATTCGGAAGGACAAATAACACCAAACCCAGTGACGCAGAGACCATCCATTGCCAATGCGCTTTGACTAGAAGGCCTGCCAAACAAAATATTAACGCACAGCTCACCTCGGCCAGGACGATTCTAAGCGCTCTCGTCCGGGCTTGTCGCTGAGTTATTTCGTTCAAACCGGCTTCACTCTTTAAGTAAAAGCGGCACAGGCGTTAGCGCGCAGCTCTAAATAGAACGGTTTCAATACGGCAACCTTCTATTTGAATCGCGCCATTCGCCGGGTTGGTTCCCCAGGGCATTCAATACCCCAATAGACCTGTCAAAATTCCAACACACATTTCGCCCTTATAATGTTTGATTCCCCCTAGGGGTGGGCGACGCAGATTATAGGTAGAAAGATGCCCGGGTTCAACCGCTGTCGTGGAACTTGTCGCTCTTTTTCCGACTGGTAAACCCCGTCGGCTCAGAGGCTCTACTGGCGTGCAAACGTAGGTTTAATCGACGGGATCGTCCGCCGGACCGCCAGCCGCTGATGCAGTGAATATCCCATGCAGGATTGGTACGACTTTCGTATGAAACGGTATTTCATCATTCGTCAGTTTTAATGAAAGATCGTTTTCGAAACTTGGTACTTGTTGCTCCAATTTGACGTCAAAATCCCAAAAAAGGTGTACTCCCACACGGAATTCGACCGTCATCGCTCCTATACTTCAATTGTTCCTGCAGTTTTTGACTCGGACGGTTTTATCAGTTCACCACCCGAAGTGGTTAAAAATCACTCACGTCGATATAGGACAGCGCGAATGGAGAAACATCAATTTCCCATAAGCGCGTCACCCGCATAATAAAAAACGCAGCATTGAATAACTGGGCGCAGTACCACCTGGACCAAAGGTGTTTTATTAATTTTGCTTAGCTGAGCAACCCAAGATCAACCCCCTATGGGTCGATCGAAAAAGAGTTACCAGCGATGTGGTTTCGGAGACAAGGTTTTATGACTATTAAACAAAAGGGTGCCCGGCCCTTCGCGGTGGCACTGGTATTGGCAGTATTGGCAGGTTGCGACGCGGGCGGCGCCACCTCATCGGGTTCGGCGATTTCCGTCAACGACTCTATGCAACAACCGACCAACCAAACGCCGTCAAAGCCCGGGCTTGCCGACACGGTGGAGCTTACGACGGATAACGCCCGCACCGTTGCGAGCAGTACATTAAAGGCGGCGCTATTAAGTGATATAAGCACCCGCGCTGTCAGCAATACGCTTAACCTCACGCAGACGCAGAGCTCTCAGATCTCCGATTTGGCGACAGGCGTGGTGGTGACCATGCAACCTGTGAACTGTCTTAACGGCGGATCGTACAATTTCCGGGCTAGCCTAGAGAGCAACGGCGAAGCGATACAAATTGACTTCGCCAAGAACGTAGACGTGACACTTCGCACCTCGTTTACGCAATGCGACCAGGGGCTGTTGGCACTGGACGGTTCGGTGGCGCTGACGTTCAACGCGGTGGTAAACGACTGGCTTGCCCAAAATAACTTTTCACTCAATGCCCAGACGCACATCAATCAATTGACGATCACCCAAAGAGGTTATGCGCCGTTTGTGGCCAATGGCTATTTGAATCTAGCCGTCTACAACCCCGACGCTGAAACCACTGTGCTCGAGGTGACCACCGATGAAATCTACTACTCCTCAGAGAACACCTATCTTGTGCTGGATTATGAGAGTCACACGGAAATTCACCTGCCCACGGGCGATTATCAACTCAGCGTTTACAGCCGCTTTGTCGATGAACACAACAACGGCCGGATGATCGAGTACCAAACCATTGAACCTTTACGCGGCAACGGCATGGCTGCACCAAACGGTGGCAAGTTTATGGTTTTCGGCGCGCAAGACACAATGGAAATCACCGTCACACCCATGCAAACCGTTGAGCTTGCGATTGACTACGGCAACGACCAAACCGTCGATGAAATCCAATCGTTCACATGGAATGACCTGGCTCTCGACGATTTGACGTTTAATTAAAAGTGGCGCTTCTAAGCTGCGATGACCAAGGCAGTTGTCGCAGCGGCGAAGCCGCCTTTGTTATAGATAGCTGCTTTTAGTCGGTCGGCGCTGCGGGAAATGGCGAGGCGCGAACAAGCGACGTTTCTTCGCTGTGAATAAATCGCGTGAACGAATGTAACCGCGTAAGCGACGAGCGCAGCGATTCGAAAACAATTTTAGATATCAACGGAAGTTTTTCGCTGCGTCTGGCCGAGTGTTAAATCGCTAACTTTGCAGACGCAGCATTATTTCAACGAGCCGAGCGTAACGCCCAAAACACATTTCAAG
>CAZING010000138.1:0-5046 GCA_964540505.1 uncultured Cellvibrionaceae bacterium
CGGCATATAACTATTTGATATCGATAATGCTATTAACATAGCGGATCGAAGTTTGGTAGCATCGTTTCGAAGCAGTCGCCCCGCAGCCTGCGGGGCTGAACGGTCAGCAGTGCCGCGTGACCATGGTAGTTTCGGAGCCGTATATGAACACCCCACTTCCTTCCGTCGATGAACTCATCGCACTGGCCAAACGCGACCCCGAGGGACTTGAAAACCTTCGCAAACAGCAAATTGAACTACTGATTACTGCGGCGCCCGCGAAACTGCAGAACCGACTTAGGGGCCTGCAATTCCAGATCGACAGCAGACGCCGACTGCACAAAAGCCCAATGGGCGCGTGCCTTATGATTTCCGACATGATGCTCGATTCGCTCGGCCGCCTGAATGAAGCACTGCACGGCAGCACCAACCATGACGCCCTAAAAGAGACCCGCCCGGCCTCGATATTGAAGTTCCCTGCCGCCGCTAATCAATAATCGTCAAGTAAACGGTAGGCTTGGAATGCAGGCTCCTCATAAGGGTGGGCCTTGCGTAAGGCGGCGATAACGTCCCGTAGCCGCTCATCTGCGCATACCAGTTCAACTTTATATTCGACCACCGTTTCCAATTGCCCGGCTTGCCCAAGATAAGGGTCGCTGCCGCCGAGCGGCCGAAATTGCCCTGTGCCCTCACACTGCCAGCAGCATTGATCGTACTCGCCCATCCGACCGGCACCGGCGGCGAAAACAGCCGACTTAACGGCCTCGAGGGCTTCGGGTGGCACAAAAAAACACAGATTTATCATTTTCCTCTCCATGCGCTATAGCGCAATTGAGTTACCATAGGCGGCCCTTGAAAGACCGATCAAATTCTATGCGTTTATTTGTAGATAACCTGACCAACGTCGATTTCAGCTACCTTTGCCCCGAGCGCGGGCTAGTGGGCGAGACTTGGCTGGCGTCCGTGGAGCTCACGGGCCCTTTAGACGACCAGGGCATGGTGTGCGACTTTGGCACGGTTAAAAAACATTTGCGCCACTGGTTCGACGAGACCTTGGACCACAAACTGCTAGCGCCCGAGCATAACCCCGCTTGTCGACTGAGCACAAGCGACGGCGAAACCACCGTAGCGCTTGCCGAACGCGTTCATCTGACCTGCCCCGAGCAGGCCGTGGTCAGCTTGCCTCTGGAGGTCATCACCGCGCAGGCGGTGGCCCAGTGGTGCGAAAGTCAGCTACAAAATGCTTTCGAATTCGTCGACAAACTCAGCGTCCGCTTTGACATAGAAACGATTGAAGGCCCCTATTACCACTACAGTCACGGTTTGAGAAAGCATCAGGGCAACTGCCAGCGCATTGCCCACGGTCATAGATCGAAAATACTGATCTGGAAAAACCAACAGCTAAACACCGAGGCTATGAACGCTTGGGCGGCCCGCTGGCAGGACATTTACCTGGCCAACCGCGCGGATTGCGTCGAGCAGGCGTCGGATTTGTGCCGATTCGAATACCTGGCGCCCCAAGGGAAGTTCAGCTTGACGCTACCCGCCGACCGATGCGATTTTTTGAACACCGACACCACGGTCGAGCAAATCGCCCAGCACATCGCCGACGCCCTCGCCGCTTCAAACCCCGGCCACCACTACCGTGTGAAAGCCTTCGAAGGCATCAGCAAGGGTGCCATCGCTGAGAGGGCCTGCTAGGCCTCGCTCCGCCTTGCCGGGCGAAACATGGCCGTCGGCAGAAGCGCTCGAATGGGTGTTAGCAAGCCCTCCGCTTTTCCTTTCGTCCGACAAAGCACAGTGAGCCCGGTCGGGTGGCAGCTATCGCGTCGAGCGTCGACTTTTTTGTTTGACCTTAAAGCCGCGTCTCGTATCGCCAAACCGTTTACGCCCCGTCTGCTCGAGCGGTATCAGCGCGCCCTCGCCATCGCCGATAAGCTCCTCTCGGCCCATTTTGCGAAACGCGTCGCGCAGCATCGGCCAATTGGCCTGGTCGTGGAAGCGCAGCAACGCTTTCTGTAAGCGCCGCTGCTCGATGGTTTTCGGCGTGCGCACCGCAGCGCTTTTGTAGCCCACCTTGCCGAGCGGGTTTTTGCCGGAAAAATACATTGCGGTAGCCATGGCCATGGGCGATGGGTAGAAGGTTTGAACTTGGTCTAAGCGGTATTTGTTGCGCTTAAGCCAGAACGCGAGGTTGATCATATCGTCATCTTCACAGCCCGGGTGCGCGGCAATGAAATAGGGAATTAAAAATTGTTTTTTACCGGCCTGCTTTGAAAATTTCTCGAACATTTTCTTGAATTCGTCGTAGGCGCCAATGCCCGGCTTCATCATCATGTTCAGCGGGTTGCCTTCGGTGTGCTCCGGCGCAATTTTCAAATAGCCCCCGACGTGATGGCTGACCAACTCCTTCACATATTCCGGGTCTTTGATCGCCAGGTCATACCGCAGACCCGAGGCGATTGCGATTTTTTTAACCCCTGGCAGCGCCCGCGCCTTGCGATACAACTGAGTGGTCGCAGAGTGGTCGGTAATCAGGTTTTTGCAGATGCTCGGGAACACGCAGGACAGCCTGCGACACTTGGCGAGTATTTCCGGCGACTTGCAGTTGAGCTGATACATGTTGGCGGTCGGCCCGCCGAGATCTGAAATGGTGCCGGTAAAGCCCGGTGTTTTGTCTCGGATTTCTTCGATTTCATTGAGAATCGACGCCTCCGAACGGCTTTGAATGATTCGTCCTTCGTGCTCGGTAATCGAGCAGAAGGTACAGCCTCCGAAACACCCGCGCATGATGTTGACACTGGTTTTGATCATCTCATAGGCGGGGATTTTCGCGTCGCCGTACATCGGGTGCGGCACCCGCGCGTAAGGCAAACCAAACACGCCGTCCATTTCCTCGGTCTCGAGCGGAATCGGCGGCGGGTTGATCCACACCTCGAAATTGCCGTGTTTTTGCACCAGTGGCTTGGCGTTATGGGGGTTGCTTTCTAGGTGCAGAACGCGAGAGGTATGACAGTAAAGCGCTTTATCGTTGCGAACCTTGTCGAAAGACGGAAGGCGGATATAGGTTTTGTTGCTGTCCCATTCATACTGGCGCTGCAGAGGCATTGGAATAATGCGCACCACCTGCGGCTGATCGGGTTCGGGAGCTTGGCTTGATTCCTTACAACTCTCGTTTACCGGGTCTTTAAATTCGTAGGGGTTGGGCATCGCATCGATGTTTTTCGGCCAGTCTACCCGGGAGGAGTCTATCTCTGTCCAGCCCTCTGGGGGGCGCCTGCGCAGGTGCGCGGTGCCTCTTAGCATCGGCAGATCGGCCAAGGCCACATTTTGGGCTAACAGGTGCGTCAACTCGACAATCGCGCGCTCGGCATTACCGTAAAGCAGCAAATCCGCACCAGAATCGATGAGTATCGAGCGGCGCACCTCATCGCTCCAATAATCGTACTGCGCTATGCGCCTGAGGCTTGCCTCTATGCCGCCGATCACAATAGGCACATCCTTGAACGCTTCCCGGCAGCGTTGGCTGTAGACAATCACCGCGCGGTCGGGGCGTCGATCGCCGCTGCCATTGGGGGTGTAGGCGTCATCGGAACGCAAGCGCAAATCAGCCGTATAGCGGTTGATCATAGAATCCATGTTGCCGGCGGAAACACCGAAATACAGGTTGGGCTTGCCCAGCGCTTTAAACGGCTCGGCGCTGTGCCAATCGGGTTGAGCAATGATCCCCACCCTATAGCCCTGGCTTTCTAACATTCGGCCAATCACCGCCGTGCCAAAGCTCGGGTGATCGACGTAGGCATCGCCACTGACCACCACCACATCACAACTGTCCCATCCCAGCTCATCCATCTCGGCCCGCGACGTCGGCAAAAATGGCGCCGGGCCAAAACATTCGGCCCAGTATTTGGGGTAGGAAAACAAGGGTTTGGCTTGCACGGTCATAGCGATCAACAAAGTGGTTAAGTTTTGGCCGGGCATTGTCCCAGAAAACGCGCGGCAGAACTACGCCTCACCGGCCGTCTTCAGTAATTTAGTGATGACTTGCGCCGCGCCTGGGCGCGGCTAATTGGCGCTTGAACCTTGCGAAACGCCGCGATAACAGGCTTAATGCGGACCCGTTTTTAATAGCTGAATTTGCGGAGCTTTCTGTGTGGTTTAAAAATCTGCGCGCATACCGACTGACCAAACCCTTTACCTTGAACGCCGACCAACTCACACAACGTCTCGAAGAGCACGCCTTCACGCCCTGCGGCAAATCCGAGACAGTCCGTCAGGGCTGGGTAGCGCCACTTGGGCGCCAGAGCGACCAGTCGGTCCACGCCGCCAATGGCTTTTTGCTGGTGTGCATGAAGCGTGAAGAAAAGGTACTGCCGGCGGCGGTGGTCAATGAGGCGCTGGAAGAAAAGGTCCAGGAAATTCAAAACAGCGAATTCCGGCATATTAGCCGCAAAGAGCGCCAGACATTAAAAGAAGACATTATCGCCACATTGTTGCCGCGCGCGTTTGTGAAATCCAACCGGGTGTTCGCCTTTATTGCGCCCAGCCAAGGCTGGATCGTCATAGACGCTGCCAGCGCAAAGCGCGCCGAGGATGTATTGAACCTGTTGCGCGAGTCGGTGGGCACGCTTCCGGTTTTGCCTTTTGCCAGCAAAAACGTTCCGACCCAAACCATGACCCTTTGGCTGAAAGAGGCGAGCGCCCCCGCGCCATTCGCATTGGGCCAGGAGTGCGAACTGGAAAGCCCGGCGGAGTCTGCGAGCATTATTCGCTGCAAGAATCAGGATCTCACCGCAGATGAAATCCTCCAACACGTCACCTCGGGCATGTTCGTGCGCAAGCTCGCGCTGAGCTGGAAAGATACGATCGAGTTTGTGCTCGACCACGAACTCGGCTGTAAGCGCATCAAATTCGCCGACGAATTGGTGGACAAAGTCAACGAGCGCGAGACCGACAACCCGGCCGAAGAACTCGATCAAATCTTCGCGCTTATGACCCTCGAAATCACCCAACTGCTGGAAGATTTGGGTACGGCTCTGGGCGGGGTTCGCGCCGAACCGTAAGCCA
>CAZING010000138.1:5146-7649 GCA_964540505.1 uncultured Cellvibrionaceae bacterium
GCACGTGCTATGACCCAGGTGCACATAGTCGTCGGTACGGTCACCGGAACGGCGGCAGAGGTGGCGCAAGCGCTCGCCGAGCGCTTGGCGCAATCGGGTATTCACACCACCGTGAACCTCGATTTTAAAAAAGACAGCTGGCGCCCAGACGAGACGCTTCTGGTCTGCACCGCCAACACCGGCATGGGCGATCTGCCCGCCAATATCAGGCCTTTCTTCAATCATTTGGAAAGCGACTTTCCGGCCATTGCCGGGCGAAGATACGGCTTGATCAATCTTGGCGACAGCTCCTATCCGAATTTCGCCGAGGCCGGCCGCACGCTCGACGACGCGCTTGCCGACCTCGGTGCCCTACGGCTTGGCGAGCCCCTACTTTTGGATGCCATCTACGTTGACAATCATGTCTTCGAAGCTTTGGCGTGGCTGGAAGACTGGACCAAACTGCTATGAGCAAACGCGCCGCCATAGGGCTCTTCTACGGCAGTACCACCTGCTACACCGAAATAGCCGGCGAAAAGATCCGCGAGCGCCTGGGCGCGCAGCGGGTCGATATATTCAATGTCGCCGATGAACCGCTGGTCACCGCGGGGTTTTACGACTGCCTGATATTCGGCATCCCCACCTGGGATTACGGCGAGCTGCAAGAAGACTGGGAAGACGTCTGGCTCGAGCTGAACGATCTCGATCTTACCGGCAAAACGGCGGCGGTCTACGGCCTAGGCGACCAGATCGGATACCCCGAGTGGTTTCAGGATGCTTTGGGGTACCTGCACGATAAGCTCTTGGAACGCGGCGCGCGCATGGTGGGCTATTGGCCAAGCGCCGGTTACCAATTCGAAGCGTCCAAGGCACTCACCCCGAACGGCGAGCATTTTGTCGGGCTCGCTTTGGATGAAGAGAACGAATTCGACGTAACCGACGCGCGTATTGCCGCCTGGTGCGCGCAACTGCTGGCGGCCTTCGGGCTGGAATCTGCCAACCCATGATCCCGGTGAGCTTCGCCGAGCTGGACTGGGACGAGCAAGGGCAACCGTTTGCGGCCGCTTTTGGCGATGTCTATTTTGCCCGCGACCAAGGTCTGGCCGAGACCGAGCACGTGTTTATCGAAAGCAACGACCTGCGCGCCCGGTGGCGTGCGCTGCCTCCGGGCACCACACCAGCGTCCCGCTTCACCATAGCCGAGACCGGTTTCGGCACGGGCTTGAACTTCCTCGCAACCGTACACCACTGGCATCAGTGCGCCCCGAAAGGCGCCCAGCTGCATTACATCAGCATCGAAAAATACCCAATGACGCCCGTGGACCTCAAACGGGCTTTGGCTTTGTGGCCGAGCCTCGACGCGCTCGCCGCACCGCTTTTGAAACAGTACAACCCGGCGCGTATGGGGTTTTACCGTCTCCACACCCACCCGGGCGTCACCCTGACGCTGATTCTCGATGAGGTCGCTGCCGGTCTCGACGCGCTGGCCGCTTACACAGTTTCGGGGCTCGCCGAACAAGCCCCCCAATGGGGACCGTATGCGCACCCGGCCGCGGGGGTCAACGCCTGGTTTCTCGATGGCTTTGCCCCGGCAAAAAACCCCGGCATGTGGACCGAGGCGCTCTTTAAGGGGGTGGCCCGGCTCAGTGCCCAAGGCGCAACTTTTGCCACCTTCACCGCCGCCGGCGAGGTCCGGCGCGGCCTTAGCGAGGCGGGCTTCGAGGTGAAAAAAATCAAAGGTTTCGGCCGCAAACGCGACATGCTGCGCGGTCAGCTGCCGCTTTCGAGCATAGAAGCACAGCCCGACGACGCGCGCCCGCCCGCCATTCGCCCGGCAAGCGGTCCTCGCGCGCGGTCCCAGTGCCCGAGCTGGCACCTGCAACACGCCCTATCGCCGCCGCCTCTGACCATCGCGATCGTCGGCGCGGGACTCGCCGGAGCGCACACCGCCAATCGGCTTGCAAACAAAGGCGTAAAGGTCACGGTAATCGATGCTGCGGAGGTCGCAAGCGGCGCGTCGGGCAACGCCCAGGGCGCGCTTTACGCCAAACTGTCGGCGCAGCAGGGACCTCTTGGAGAGTTCAACCTGCTGGCGTATGAATACGCGGAGGCTTTCTACAGCGCCCGAGGGCACTTCGAGCACCAGGGTCAGGCTTGTGGCCTTTTGCAACTGGCCGAAAACGCAGAGCAAGAGGCGCAGCTGCGGACAATTGCCGCATCGCACAGTCGCATCGTACGCGCGGTGAGCGCCGAGCAGGCGAGCGACATCGCCGGAATACGCCTGCAGCAAGCAGGGTTACACTTTCCTAAAGGCGGATGGCTGCGCCCCGCGGAGCTCTGCGCAGCGCTGCTGCGTCACCCGAATATCACGCTGATCACAAACACACCGGTCGCTCGCTGTGAGCCCAGCACAGAAGGTTGGCAGGTGTTGGACCGACAAGGGCGCGCGATTGCGCGCGCGCGCGGCCTCGTGCTTTGTTGCGCCCAGGCTGTCGAGGGTTTCGAGCAATGTCGGGGCTTGCCG
>CAZING010000139.1:0-7586 GCA_964540505.1 uncultured Cellvibrionaceae bacterium
AAGATTTAAAAATTTTTCTTCCAACTCATTGTATTTGGCTTGAAGCGTCTGGAGCTGGCGGCGCGTTCGCGACTCGGTATCAGTGTCGCCCGAAGCCGATTGCGTCTGGCGGCGAAGATTGTCGTTCTCTCGGGTCAAAGCCGCTATTTGTTTGTCTTGTTCGTCCGTTACAGTTTCGCGTCTATCCGTCGCATCCTCTTGCAAGCGCACGAGCGCCGCTCTCAGTCGAGAGTTTTGTTGGGTGACGTCTTCCAGCTCGCTTTCGAGCATTTGAATGCAGACTTCCGCCTCGTTTAAAAACTTCGCCTGAGTGCTCAGCTGCGCTGGCAGCAGCTCTTGCAGTTCATCGAGCTGTATTTCCCCTAGGTGAAGTCTGGACTTCAGTTCGGCGATAATTTCGTGCTGTCTTGCAGCAAAAACCTTCAGTTGGTCCAGCTCTTCGCGAATTGGGTGCGGCACGTTGAGGGGCGCCGATAAGGCCTCGGTCGCGTTGGCGTCAAAGCGTTGGGAGAAACTCAAATAATGCTCGTGGTACTCGGCCAGCAAGCGTTTTAATTCGCTGTCGTCGCGGTGCAGTGCTTGCTCATTAATCGTTTGATACCGGCTTGAGGCGTCCTGCAGGCAATCCTGCCAATGTTGGCGAAGCTCGACGTACATCTGTTCGAATTTTTCCAAATGCTCGAGACGCTCCGCGGCCTGTTCGAATCGGCGTTTCATTGCCTCTAGAGCGAGATCGCGATTAAAGTTGGCCAGCTGCTGGTAGCGAGCGGCAAGAAGCTCCCATTTGACGCCCTGGTGCGGTGCTGTAGCGTCTCGCTCGGCAGTCAGTAATGCGTATCGGGTGGCCGCAGTGCGCAGTTTCTCGGGTGTTTCCGGGTCGAGCTCGAGCGATATTTCGCGGCCGTCGGCCAGTGCATGATGGAAATTGCGGGTATTTTCCAAGTGCTCGCTGAGCCAATCCGCGTAGGTTTTCGTTGACGCCCCGCCTAGTTCGCGGCTCAGCCGCGCTGTTGCAGTTTGCAATTGGGCTTGTAACCGCTGAATTTTCTCGTCACGCTTTTGTTTTGATTGTCGAAGCCTGCGAATGACCACAAACAATAGCGCGATGCCCACAAAGCATAGGACCACCGCTTCCAAAACCAGGATAAGCCAGAACGGGAGGTGAGTGAGCGTCATAAGTGAAACGTCGCCTTGTTGATGTTTCGAGGTTCTGCGATCGTGTATCTGGCAAAAGTATGGCCCACAACCCGCAGGTTTTCGAGTGGATAAACGGCGCCGCCGACCAGTACCGCGTGGCTGCAGGCCGCGGCCCAGAACCATCCGCAAAGTATAATGAACCGGGCCGTTGCGTTTACTCGCCAGGTTGTGTAGAGTTTGGCGCCTTCAAAAACCCGCGCGATCACGGGTAGAAATTTAGGTGAGATGTCCGAGTGGTTGAAGGAGCACGCCTGGAAAGCGTGTATGTCGCAAGGCATCGAGGGTTCGAATCCCTCTCTCACCGCCATATAAACCAAACCGCCGAAAGGCGGTTTTTTTTTAGGTTTATATGGCGGTGAGAGAGGGTGAGAAGCCTCGCGGTTCGACAAATCGCCGGGAGCGATTTGGCCCGCTTTAGCGCCCGAAGGGCCGGGTGTGGGCGAGGATTGACCACTCGGTACTGTGACGGCAAATAGAGGTTGGGCCAATAGGGATTGTTGAACACTTTTGATACAATGCCGGGCTTTTCAAAGGCCAGAGAGTCGCGCCATGAGTCAAGTCGTTATAGCCGCTTTGTATAAATTCGTTGCTTTGGCGGATTACGAGCAAATACAACCTCTTTTGTTGAAGCAATGCCAAGCGTTGGGGCTGAAAGGTACCTTGCTCATTGCGCGTGAAGGCATTAATGGCACTGTAGCGGGTAGCAGAGAAGCCATAGATGGGCTGCTCGCATACCTCAAGCGCGACTCGAGACTGGCCGACATCGATCACAAAGAGTCCTACGAATCGAGCCAGCCGTTCTACCGCATGAAGGTCAAGCTGAAAAAAGAGATAGTGACCATGGGGGTCGAGGACATTGATCCCAACGCCTGCGTGGGCACCTACGTAGAGGCGAAAGACTGGAATGCGTTGATCTCTCGCGAAGACGTCACATTAATCGACACCCGAAACTACTATGAGTACAACATCGGCACGTTTACTGGTGCGATAAACCCGAACACGGAGTCCTTTCGTGAGTTGCCGGCGTTTGTTGCGGAAAACCTCGACCCTAACACCCATAAAAAAGTGGCGATGTTTTGTACCGGTGGCATTCGTTGCGAAAAGTCCACCGCCTATCTCAAGCAGCAAGGGTTTGACGAGGTTTATCATCTAAAAGGTGGCATCTTGAAGTATTTGGAAGAGGTGCCAAAAGAGGCCAGCCTTTGGCAAGGGGAGTGCTTTGTCTTTGACAATCGTGTGGCCGTCAATCACGACCTCGAAACGGGCAGCTACGATCAGTGCCACGGGTGTCGACACCCGATTACCGATGCCGATAAACAAAATGAGCAATATTTAGAAGGCGTCGCGTGCCCGCGGTGCTATTCTCGTCAAACGCCAGACCAGCGCGCGCGCTTCTCTGAAAGGCAAAAGCAGATAGCGCTGGCCCGGGCACGCGACCAGTTACACATCGGCGCCCCGCCACCGGTGAGGCAGGCGCCCGCGCGCAAAGGTGCCGCGAAGGCGGGTTAAAGCGCGCTGGGTTATAGGCGGGTGCGTATTACGCCGAAGCGTTGTGCGCCCGGCGAATTCGACTGAATGTTAGAAAGTTCAATCAGTTACACAGAGCGGCTATGGCTTTTTCTGTAACGGCGATTTCTCGTTGGATCTCGCTGTTGTTGAGCGTTTTTAGATTGCCGTTGGCATCTTGCATGTGCACGACTTCGTTCTCGCTCAGAATGCTCAACCGCTCGCGCTCTTGCTGGCAGCGCAGCTCGCGCGGCGCGCTTGGGTCCACCGCGGCTGGGGCATTGGCTTCAGCTTCTGTCTCGGCTTGCCGCTGCGCCTCGGCGTTTTCTTGCTCTTGTTGAAGCTTGGCCTCTTGCTGGGCAAAGGTTCGTGGGGTAGGCGGTTTCGGCTTTAAGACCTCGACTTCGGCGGTTTCTGGGCGTTTGTCTGACATATGCACAACGCCATTGGCGTCGGTCCAGCGGTAATATTCGGCTGCGGAGGCGCCAGTCACGGCGCCCGCCAGCCAAGCGGTAACCAGAGCGGCTGCCAGACAGCTCAAAACGGCATTCTTTCTTTTATTAGTCATGATGCGTTTTACCTTAGGTCAATTCACATATTCTAGTGCCACCGCCATAAACTGTAGCAGGTCATTGATAAACTCAAAAGATTCGTTGGTTTTTTGGACACCGATTCGTGACCGAATTCCATTGATCGTATGAATTTAGCGCGATCTTGCCTATAAAAACCAGCGGTCTTGCAAAATTGGGTGGCTTCGCGGGGTTGGGTTGGGCGTGATAAAGTCGTATCATTTATACCCTTGAGTTCCTGCCCAGTTCAACCCGATGCCCAGTTTGTTGCAGCACCCGGTCTGTTGGCTCGAAGCGAGAAACGGTTGCGGGCCATCTAAATCCAGTTCGTAACAATTCGCATTTCGAAGCGGTCGAACAGCTTCGAAAAGTTTTGATATCAGTTAATTGTGAGGATACATTGGTGGAATTGCTCTCCGGCGGAGACATGTTGCTCAGAGCCCTGACGGACGAAGGCGTTGAATGCGTTTTCGGCTATCCTGGCGGTGCAGCGTTACATATATACGATGCGTTGTTTCGACAAAGCAAGATTCGGCATGTGTTGGTGCGTCACGAACAAGCCGCGACGCACATGGCAGACGCCTACTCACGCTCTACGGGGCGTACGGGCGTCGTCTTTGTCACCTCCGGGCCTGGCGCCACCAATGCGATTACGGGCATCGCCACCGCTTACATGGATTCGATCCCGATGGTCGTGATATCCGGCCAAGTGGCTTCTGAAAGAATTGGCGAAGATGCCTTTCAAGAAACGGATATGGTCGGCATCAGTCGCCCCATAGTTAAACACAGCTTTCTGGTAAAGAGTGCGCGTGACATTCCTCTGGTGATCAAAAAGGCGTTCTACATCGCAACGACTGGCCGGCCGGGGCCTGTAGTGGTCGATATACCCAAAGACATAACCAACCCGATCGATAAATTTGAATACCAGTACCTCGAGAAGGTCAAGCTGCGGTCATACTCGCCGGCAACCCGCGGTCATGCGGGGCAGATAAAAAAAGCGGTTCAGCTATTATTGACCGCCAAAAAGCCTGTTATCTATGCCGGTGGTGGGGTAATTCTCGGCGGCGGCACCCAACAATTGGTCGATCTGGCGCGCGCGTTGGATGCCCCGGTAACCAATACGCTTATGGGGCTCGGCGCCTATCCCGGCTCGGACCGTCAGTTTCTCGGCATGCTCGGTATGCACGGCACGGTTGAAGCGAATTTTGCGATGCATGAGGCCGACGTCATACTCGCAGTGGGCGCCCGGTTCGATGACCGAGTGACCAACACCCCCGGCAAATTTTGTCCCAACGCCAAAATCATTCACATCGATATCGACCCCGCTTCTATCTCGAAGACGGTGATGGTCGATATTCCAATTGTCGGCCCGGTGGATTCCATCCTCAATGAAATGCTCGAAATACTGCACGCTCTCGGCCAGAAGCTCGATGGCGAAGCACTAAAGAAATGGTGGCAGCAGATCGAGCAATGGCGAGAACAGTACGGGCTCTACACCGCGCCTCGGTATCCAACCGGGGGCGAGATGATTATGCCGCAGGAGGTGATCAAAACTTTGTACGAAGTCACCCGGGGCGACGCCTATATCACCTCGGACGTCGGTCAACACCAGATGTTTGCTGCCCAGTACTACCTGTTTGACAAGCCGCGGCGCTGGATCAACTCCGGCGGCCTCGGCACCATGGGCTTTGGTTTGCCCGCGGCCATGGGCGTTCAATACGCACACAGGGACGCCACAGTCGCATGTGTGACGGGCGAGGGCAGTATCCAAATGTGTATTCAGGAGCTTTCCACCTGTACTCAGTACAATCTGCCGGTAAAAATTATCTGTCTAAACAATCATGCGCTCGGTATGGTCAAGCAGTGGCAAGACATGCAGTACGAAAGCCGCTATTCCGAAAGCCTTTATGAAGACTCGCTTCCAGATTTTGTAAAATTGATGGAGGCGTACGGCCATGTAGGCATTCGGGTAACCCGCCGCGATGAACTCCGACAGAAGATGGAAGAGTGTTTCGCGATGAAAGATAAGACCGTGTTCATGGACATCCATATCGACCCGTCCGAGCATGTATATCCGATGCACATCGCGCCGGGTGGCTCCATGCGAGATATGTGGCTAAACAAGACGGAGCGAACCTGATGCGTAGAATCATTTCGGTACTGCTCGAGAACGAGCCTGGCGCGCTTTCAAGGGTGATTGGGCTTTTTTCGCAGCGCGGCTACAACATTGAATCGCTGACGGTTGCGCCAACCGAAGACCGCAGCCTTTCCAGGTTGACCCTGACTACGATCGGTGACGCGCATAAAATTGAGCAGATCACCAAGCATCTCAATCGTCTGGTGGATGTTGTCAAGCTTGTCGACCTCAGCGAAGGCGCCCATATCGAGCGGGAATTGATGCTAATAAAGGTTCGCGCCACAGGTGCGCATCGGGCAGAAGTCAAACGCTGTGTAGACATCTTCCGCGGGCAAATTATTGACGTCACCGCGTCTGTATACACCATTCAAATAACCGGCCCCAGCGACAAGCTGGACGCGTTTTACCAAGCCGTTGGGGAAGCGGCGATCTTGGAGGTGGTGCGCTCTGGGGTTTCGGGTATCGCCAGGGGCGAAAAGGTGCTCGGGCTTTAAGCGGCAAGGTGCGCGCTTCGCGGGCCGGGGTCTTTAGGCTCTGCCCCACAATTCGCACGTCTGGGCATAACGTCTGTCCATTGGTCACCTGCATTTAGCAACGGAGCGAAAGTGCGGGAGAGCAGTTAACCCTATGTCGAATTGCACCTTGCTGGGCGCGTTTTCGCGGCGGTTGTCGATCGGCTTCATCTAAATTTCGAACCTCAAAGGCGTGAGCGCAGAGCAGGCGGCACTGCGCAAAGCGCTGTTTGCACGACGGCGCCTAAACGCTACAATGCCTGTATAAGAATACAGGGTTCGGTGGTGAGAAAAATCATTCATATAGACGCAGACTGCTTTTTCGCGGCTGTGGAAATCCGAGACAACCCCAATCTCGCGAGGCGTCCCATTGCGGTGGGCGGCTGCCCGGGTGGCCGCGGCGTGGTTTGCACGGCATCTTATGAGGCGCGTAAGTTTGGTGTTCGCAGCGCAATGCCCTCTGCCCAAGCCAAACGCCTGTGTCCGGATTTAATCTTTCTGTCGCCCGACATGGCCCGGTATCGACTCGCAAGCCAAGCCATGCGCGAAGTTTTCGCTCGGTTCACCGATACAGTAGAGCCGCTGTCGCTAGATGAAGCGTTTTTGGATGTTTCGGGCAGTCATCAATGCAGCGGCAGCGCCACCTGGATAGCCTCGCAGATTCAACAGGCTGTCCGCCGTGAGGTGGGTCTTTCGGTGTCGGCTGGGGTTGCGCCGGTGAAATTCGTAGCCAAAATAGCCAGCGATTGGCAAAAGCCGCAAGGTCTCTATGTGGTCGAACCGGATGCCTTAGAGCGCTTTTGTGCGCGTCTGCCGGTTGACAAGCTGCCCGGCGTCGGGCGAGTTACCCAAACACGTTTGGCCAAGGTGGGGATTTACGATTGCGCGGACCTGCGCGGTTTCGGCGAACACGCGTTGGTGCAAACGTTTGGCCGTTTCGGCAAACAACTCTACGAGTGGGCCTGGGGTCGGGATGATCGGGACGTGCAAAGTGACCGAGTTCGCAAAACGCTGAGTGTGGAAAGAACTTATTCAGATGATCTGCTGGTCGGGGCCTTGAGCCAGGCGGCGGGTCCTTTGGCAAATGACCTCAAGCGACGCTACGGAAATTTGAAACACGGTTATCAGCCGATTAAACAATTCGTAAAACTGAAATTCGCTGATTTCAGTCAAACCGTGCTTGAAACAACCTTGCCAGCCAGCGCGATTTGGCCCCCAACAAGCTATTTTGAAAGACTGCTCCATCTCGCGTGGCATCGGCATAAAAAGCCGGTGAGGCTCGTCGGGCTCGGAGTCCGGTTAAAGCCGAACGAATCGCCCGCATCGGGCGCGGCGGCGCAATTGTGCCTGTTTTAGGGTAAACGCTGAGCTCTCCACTGAATGGGAGAGGCGTGTGTCGCATCGCAAAATCCGCACGGTTGCGGCAAGTCGTCTTCGATTGTTGAATAGTGTAAGCTTGCGCCTAAGCGCCGTAGCGCACTTAAGGGGCCGGATTACCATGGCCTAATGAGCTAAGAGGTGGTTATAGCACCTCCGCCATTGCGCCGAGAGCCGAAGGTCCGCGACCTTCCTGGTGCTTGACGAGCGCATCGGTTTTAAGCATTCTCTGCGCTGCGAACAGAATTTTCGGCCATCAGAGGTGGTCTGGACTAGACCGAATGCGTC
>CAZING010000140.1:0-7553 GCA_964540505.1 uncultured Cellvibrionaceae bacterium
GCGTGGGTGTCTGTCAGTATTTCCATAATTCAATCGTTCATCAAAATCGCGGTTTTCCACAATAGCGTGGCTTTATCGGCCGATAGGGCGCCATTCAACGTCAACCCGCACGGCTTATTCGTGCCCGCTTCACGGTGCCTGCGCGTTTTGTTAAGCGGGCGCCCAAGCACGCGCTTGGTTGGTGGTATAGACGACAACCGCGCCTTAAAGTTTTGCGAGGCACCGGATAAGGCCAGATGGCGTCGAGCAACGGCCTAAAGCATCTCGGATCGCCACGGGCGGTGCGCTTTTGTAGCAAAGCTCAACGCGCAAATTATAGAACCAACGTTCTCACTCGATGCAATTTTTACAAAATGCGAAAGAATTTTGATGCAAGTCGTCGCGCCGCCCGCAAAAATTCTCGCTGTTGAAGCTTAACTCAGCCCCTTGGCAAGGCGTTGCCGTCGCGCTCGTTTGAGTGGCGGCACGGTCGTTGCACGCGGTCGTTATTACAGGAGGTTCGTTGAAAACACAGTCGCGCTTGACTAGCGCGGTTAGCGATTCGACGCGCATCCTTGAGGGTGTGCGTGCGCTTTACGCGACACTGAACCGTTCGAAACCGTCATTAGCGAGAGCCGCGTCCTTATGAGTTCATCGCGTCTTGATTCCCAAATAGCCTTGGTCACCGGCGCGAGCACCGGTATAGGCGCGGCCTGTGCTGTCGCGCTCGCCCGTGCCGGTGCCAAGGTCGCCATCAACTACCACGCAAGTGAACGCGAAGCCCAAGCAACGAAAAAGCTGTGTGAACGCGAAGGCGTGAAAGCCGAACTGTTTCAGGCCGACGTGTCCGACCCTGAGCAAACGCAAGCCATGTTCGCAAGCGTATTAGAGGTTTTCGGTCGATTGGATATTTTGGTGGCCAACGCGGGTATGCAAATCGATAAGCCGTTCGTGGAGCTAACCGCACAGGATTGGCAAAAAGTGATAGCCGTGAATCTATCCGGTCAATTCTACTGCGCGCAGCAGGCCGCGCGAATTTTCATTCGCCAGGGCGTGACTCCAGGGCTCTCGAACGCGGCCGGCAAAATTATTCATATGAGTTCGGTGCACGATCGCATCCCATGGCCGGGGCACAGCAATTATGCTGCAAGTAAAGGCGGTATCAAAATGCTAATGGCGAGCACAGCTTTAGAACTTGCGCAGTACAAAATACGAGTGAATGCGCTGGCGCCCGGCGCTATCAAGACCGCGATCAACCAAGAGGTTTGGAGCGATACGCGCGAGCGTGACAAGCTACTGGAAATCATTCCGTACCAACGCCTTGGCGACCCTCTGGAGGTCGCCAAGGCGGCGGTCTGGCTCGCGTCAGATGACGCCGACTATATTACCGGTACCACCTTGTACATCGATGGCGGCATGACGCTCTACCCCAGTTTTATCAATAACGGCTAAACGGAGGAGCGTATCAAACATTCCGAACCTCATTGCGAAAGACCTTGCCTGGCCATCGAAGATCACGGTGTGATCGGCAGCCTTGAAACCGTTGCTTTGGTTGGCCTCGACGGCGCCATCGACTTTATGTGCCTGCCGCATTTCGACTCCCCTACGATTTTCTCGCGCTTACTCGACGCGCCGAAAGGCGGCTATTTTCGCATCGCACCGGCGAATGAGCAGCACCAAGCGCGGCAGATGTACCTGCCGGACACCAACGTGTTGATCACGCGGTTTCATTTGGACCAAGGCATCCTTGAGGTGATCGATTTTATGCCGGTGGGTGACGATTTCAACGGTCAAGAGCTTGCGCGTATCGTCAAGGCGGTGACCGGCGACATAGACGTGCAAATGGAGTGTATAACAACCTTCGATTACAACCGCGGCGCGACCACCGCGGAGTTGGCCGACGACCGCAAATCCGTTCTGTTTCGCAGCGACAACCCAGAGCTGACCCCGACGCGACTTTACAGCGAGTTGGATCTTAGTTTGGATGAACAGAAGGTCAGCGCAGCTTGGCGGTTAAACAAGGGCGAGGAGGTGCATTTCTCTTACTTGTGCGATGCCGATACCGCACACAACCCGCTCGCATCCATGCAACAAGCGCTACATGCCACTAATACCTACTGGCGAAACTGGGTGAAATCGTGCAGTTACAGGGGTGTGTGGCAAGGGCAAGTACGCCGCTCGGCACTTGTGTTAAAGCTTCTGTTTTCGGACAAACACGGTTCGATGGTGGCGTCGCCGACCTTCGGTTTGCCCGAGGCGATAGGCGGGCAGCGCAACTGGGACTACCGCTATTGTTGGATACGCGATTCCGCTTTTACCATGCACGCACTTTCAAAAATTGGCTTCAAAGACGAGGCCATGGCCTATGTCGAATGGATATCTCGCCGCTACGCTGAATGCGACCAAAGTGGATTGCTAAAGTTGATGTACCGCGTCGACGGCAGCGACCACCTGGAAGAAATGGAGCTGGAACATTTCGAGGGCTACCGAGGCAGCAAACCGGTTCGCATCGGTAACGCCGCGAATGACCAGTTGCAACTCGACATTTACGGCGAGTTGATTGACAGCCTATTTATCGCCAACAAAAATGGACTTCTGCTCAGCTTGGAAGTTTGGAACAACATTAAAAGTACGGTGGAATTTGTTATCCAAAACTGGAACAGCGCCGACGAGAGTATCTGGGAGTTTCGAGGCAGTAAGCAGCATTTCCTGCATTCGCGCCTGATGTGCTGGGTTGCGATGGACCGGGCCATTCGCATCTCCCGAAAAAACTCACTGCCCGGGCCTGTGGAAGACTGGCGAGTTGTGCGCGATGAAATCCATGCCGATATTCTCACCAACTTTTGGAACGACGAACGCGGCTGTTTCGTTCAATACAAAGGCAGTTCCGCCGTCGATGCATCGGCGCTGCTGATGCCGATGGTGAAGTTTATCTCGCCCTTCGACCCGCTTTGGCGATCCACCCTGCAGGTAATAAAAAACGACTTAGTGACAGATGTCTTCGTAAAACGCTACATCCCAGACCCAAAGCTCGAGCAATTGGACGAGTCTGAAGAGGGCTGTTTTACTATGTGCACCTTTTGGTACTGCGAAATACTTGCACGTTCAGGCGAAATCGAACAAGCCACCTTGCTGTTCGAGAAAATGCTCGGTTACTCGAACCAGTTGGGCGTGTACTCGGAAGAGCTAGGCAAAAAGGGCGAACACCTCGGCAATTTCCCACAAGCCTTCACCCACCTAGCCCTGATATCCGCCGCCGTCGCCATCTCTGCCGCTAAGGCCGAAGAGGGCAGACAGAGTCCCGAGGGCTGACGGCAGACAGCAGATCGGCCGGACGTCGGCCTTTGTTTACAATGGCGTTGCTTTTGACTTCATTTGCTCACACCGACCGCTTTAGGTCTCGCGCGAGTGAGCGTGGCCGAAGGCCAATGGGCAACGCGAAACGCAAACGCGAAGCCAGGTGGGGCCAAACCTATAGAGCTTTGGCACTCTCCGCCTCGGCTCCGCCACATTCAGATAACCACTTCCCGCGCACTTCATAGTTCATGGTTTGGCCTGCCTTTTTTGAAGCGGTACCTGTGCCCACAAAGCTTTCGGGGGATTGAAACTTTAAATCGCCTTGCATTTCGATGTCGTCCCGATCTTCGCAGGTCTGCACGGTTTTAAAATGATTTTCAGATATAGCGGTAAGTGTGAATGTGCAGTCTTCGCCGTGTGCGGCCCAAGATCTTTCATCAATCTGCTTTTGAGTAATGCATTCTTTATGCACCAGGTTCTGATCGGAAATTTCGGTCTGACCGTTATTCATCACTAGGGTATTGCCGCGAAGGCTTATGCCTTGCGAGGCCATCATCTGTTCCATCAGCTTTCTTTGCTCAGCGGGCAAGGCGTCGAGTTGCTGCTTCATTGCAAGCATTTGCTCGACCATCTGTTGGTAGACCTGGCCGGAGAATTCGACTGTGTTCTGCCAAAGACCGGGCTTCATTGGCAGCGTAATGTTATCGGCAACGACCGGCGCCGATGTCTCGGGCTGGGCCTGCGCGAAATGTACAAAGAACAGCAGTGCGCTTATGGGTGCGGCCAGAAGAAGAGGGCGGGACATGGCTAAACCTCGTGTTAAATGAATGTAAAAAAGCTGGTTTACAGTCTGAAACCACCACAGCCAGAACGCGCTGTGCGCTCAGTATACGCGTTATCGGGCGCCATCATCACCGTTGTGGGTGGCAGGCTCTCCCGGGCTTGCCTCTGCCGCCATAGAAGACCGAAATTACCCTGACGCGCTTGCCCGCGCGACGGCTCAGCGCTTTTGTAGAGCTTAATAAGATTTCACATCAATTGTGAATGTGTTTAGGTAAATTGTTCGCTTCCTTGCCCTGGGCGTGCAAGTTTTACAAGAATCGAATGTGATCTTGTTCACCTGATTCGTGAATAGTTGATTTCAGACAACTCCAAGCGACGTTGAGGGCGGGGAATAAGCGAGAGTGCGGCGGAATTGTTGTTGGCGAACTTGGCACATGGTTTGCGATGCACTAACGAGAAGCTGTTAAAGCCCGGTGTGAATATTCGAGTGACACCAGCGAAAAAGATTTAGGTAAGTGGCGTAAGCCCCCTGGGGTTGCGCGAGCGCCTCCTTTATCGGGTGGTCGTTACTTGCAACGCTGCGACGAGTTTTGGCTAGCAGGCGATACCGCGGCCAAATCCAGTTGCCTAGCCGCTAAATGCTATTAGCTTAAAGCTTTTTGTTGGCAAGGAAAATTAAACCAAAGTGATAAGGTGATTTATGAATCTTACCAGTGCCCGTCGTGAGACTTTGAGTGTACATGCCGGTTTAAACGGCGTGATTTACGATTCAACGTCCAGCGTGCTTGTTAAATACAAGAAGCGTCGCACCCTGCCAGACGGTGACGCCGAACGGCACGCGGGCGATACCGCCGAGTCGCCAAAGCTGCAATCGCGCAAGCCCGGTAGCGCGAACAACGCAACCAAGCGCGGCGCGCGTGAACCCTGAAGACGCAGGTCTGCCGGGGTGTTGCTTTCGAGCCGCCCGCTGTGCGGATGTTAATAAATTCGCGCGCCGCGAAACCTGGTTGCGCACTTTAAAGCAGCGCAAGGGCGGTGTCGCCCGCAACAGCGTACGCTAAAGCTGCATTTCTACCCGATACTGGAGCCGAACTATGACGGATGTCTCACATGCGGTTGAACCGACCCACTATTCGCCTGTGAATTTCGATCGGCCCAACACCGATCTTGTGATCACGCGCCTACAAGACAAATTCTCGGATGCCAGGGTCCGCTCCTGGCGTCGGGGTGAAACGATCTATCGTCAAGCTCAGCCCGCCAATGAAATACATCTGGTGTACAGCGGCATGGTGAAACTCATGAGCCATCTCCAGTGCGGAAAGTCGCGCATCGTCAGGTTAATGGGTGAGGGTGATGTATTGGCGAGCGAGAGCCTGCTGGCGAACAGTTATCAGCACTCGGCGGTGGCGCTGTTTGAAACCACCACTTATGCCATCAGCGCCTCGGAATTTCGACAAAAATTCGAAACCGATAGAGAGGTTGTCGACGCCGTTGTTGCAGCGCTTTACATGTCTCAGAGAAAAGCCGACCAATGGATTACCGACTTTTCGACAGGTACCGCCAAAGTTCGGGTTGCCAGACTTTTGCAGTACCTAACCCTTATGCAGCCGGGCTTTCAAGAGAGCGACGAACACAAACTTAATCTGTTAAGTGTACAAGATACGGCCGATATTCTAGGCGTCACTATAGAAAGCGCAAGTCGCATAATTGCTGCATTTAAAAGAGAAAAGTTGTTGAATAAAATTAAGGGGCGCACCTCCAAAGGCGACGCCGCCGTCTACCAACTCGACAACGAAGGCTTGATGGAACTGCTGAACTGAGAGCCGAAGTATCTGAACCGGCCCCAGGCATAGGCGAACCAGTAGAATTGCCATTTTCTATTGCCGGAACGGCTTTGACCTTCAATCCCGTCACATTGCCGAACGGAGCAAGGTTAAAGGCAGTTAACGCTCTTTCGGTCGCTCCTATAATGGCAACAAACTCAAATGGCAGTAAACTCACCATCGGGCGAAACCGGCGCCGCTTCCAGAGCTCGAACTACCTCTGAAAACGCAAGCCCGTTCGCCAGCGCCAATCGCACGGAAGCTTTGGTAAAGGTTCGCAAGTGCCAAAGCGGGCATCTCGGCGATGAAAAAGAAATAATCCGTTAAGCTTCCCGTCTTAATCCGAACTCTGGCTGCTCCTCGGTCACTGATTCCGAACGGCCCACTAGGCTGGGTGTGGCTCTCGTTTATTCAACAAGGTCTCGGCACGGTTTTTCTCGGTCTCGCTGGGCACTCGTACGACTACCGCCCAATGGTTGTGAGTTACCGCCTGACGAACGCTGTCGATAACAGGGTCGTGGTCGGGGCGTATTGAAATCAGGCCCGCGAACAGCAGCCCAAGAAACAAGCCAATAATAGTAAACGCAATAATCGACAATGACGGGCTGGATTGTATCGCCGTAGGCCCCCAGAGGGTGAGCACCAGGGCAATGCCAAAACCGAGCGCTGCACCGAGAAGCCCAAAGTTTAGATGGGTGTGTAACAAAGTACGCCCTATGGCGTCCGCTTCAATTTCTATTTTCGATCCAAAGTGCTTGTCGCCCGGAGCGACAATGCTGATCTGATCGGAATTCAAGTGCATGCGCATTTGTAGAGTTTGTGCTGCGCCTTTTGCCTCATCGCGTCTTGAGTAGGTGGCTCCGACTAAAAACGGGTACTCTTCGCGGGTTAACGAGTCTTTAATTGTGGCTTTCATTTGGCATTCCTATGGTTCTCGGCGAGGCAACAAAAGGGCGTCCTTGGGATCCGTCTTGGGAGCTCATTTCAAAAAGCGCCGATCAGACGAAGATATTTGTCGTTACCGCCGAGGTAGTTGGTTCGCTATAGTAGAGTTTTACCAGCAACTTTCGGGCCGTGGAAGTGAACTCTGCGGTAAGGCTACAAGTAAGGGAGTGCTATTTTGCGGGTGGATGGTCTGATTCTTGAATCTTTTAAATAAATGTGAACGTGTTTTAGAATCGAAGCGAAAAAAGCTACAAATAACGAAAACATCACAAAAAGGTGGCATATGAATAACGAGCATTACCGAGTAGAGCACGACAGTTTGGGGGAAATAAAAGTGCCTGCAGAAGCGCTTTATGGCGCGCAGACTCAGCGTGCCTGTGAAAATTTTACGATAAGTGGGTATCGCATGCCGCGCGAGTTCATTCGTGCTCTGGGTCAAATAAAAGCGGCCTGCGCGCAAACCAACGCCGAGCTCGGGTTGTTGGAAAGTTACGCCAGTGAGGCCATTGTAAAAGCGGCGATGTCGGTGGCTGAAGGGTTGTACGATCAGGAATTTCCGGTGGACGTATTTCAGACCGGGTCGGGGACCAGCTCCAATATGAATGCCAACGAGGTGATCGCCAATCTCGCCACCCGCCGTCTCGGCCGCGAAGTGCATCCCAATGACCACGTCAACTGCTCGCAAAGCTCCAACGACGTGATTCCCTCGGCCGTGCACCTGAGTGC
>CAZING010000141.1:0-7505 GCA_964540505.1 uncultured Cellvibrionaceae bacterium
GCACTAGTTAGCCATGCGAGAAATCGGGTAACTGTTCGCGGCAACCGACGGTCTGTTTTGGGCCGCCGCCCGCTCGGCTCTGAAAGCCGTTTGTCGTGTTCTTAATAGCTCGCGTAGAAACCCGCCTAGCCTTACCTATGAAAGTCCTGATTAAGGCTCACGCTTGAGTTTCGAAATTTAAGTGTGACCCGGCTTTTATCTGCGTCCATTCTGACGTGTTGAATCGGTTTTTAATTGTCGAGCTACCTGTGTTGTCCAAAGCATTTTTCATTCAAGAGTTTCAAGCCAAGCCCTGGAACAGCCGCCTGCAGTTGTTTATAGGCGGTTTGCTGATTTACCTTTTAGCCCTTTACTTCGGCCCTCACTACGGCTGCGGGCCGGGGGGGACGGATTATGGAACAAGCAGTTTCAGTTGCCGCGGTGGCGAAATGGCAAGCTCGGTTAAGCTTTTGATGATCGGGGTGATTGCGCTCGCTTCACTGTGCTGGGGCCGCGCGATGCAATTGCACGAGAAGCGCTCTAGCCCTTCGCAGCCATCGGACCAGTGAACTTCGCCGAGCCCCGCCCACAAGCCACATTTGCCGCAGGCGGACACCACTTGTATTTACAGGGTTCGGTATCGCTCGCAAGCGATAAAACCGCTTTCCATTCGAGCCTTTAGGCGCGCGGCTGGCACACGGCGCAATCGGGGTCTGGCTTAAGTGTGAATTCTCGCCACTCGGCGTTGAACGCATCAAAAAGCTGCACCCGACCCACCAGTGATTTGCCGAACTCCCCCAGAATTTTTAACACCTCCAACGCTTGGGCCGCGCCGATAACGCCAACCATAGGGCCGAGCACGCCGCTCTCCGAGCAACTCAACGCGGTCTCTTGTTCAACTTCGTACAAACAGCTGTAACAGGGGCTGTCTTGGCGGCGAGGGTCGAACACAGTTATTTGGCCTTCGAAGCGAATGGCCGCGCCCGAAACCAAAGGCACGCCCGCCTGCCAACAATAAGCGTTCAGAAGCGAGCGCGTGGTAAAGTTATCGCAGCAGTCGACCACTAGGTCCACCGCGTTTAAAAACGTGTCGATGTTGTCTTCACTCAGGCGCTGCTCTACCGTTTGGACGTCAACCGCCGCGTTCAATTGCTGGATGCGGCGTCGCCCCGATTCCGCCTTAGCGGCACCTAATTCGGCTTCGCTGTGAATAATTTGCCGTTGCAGGTTGGACAGGTCCACCCGGTCGTCATCGATAAGCACAAGTTTACCGACGCCCGCTGCGGCAAGATAAAGCGCCACCGGTGAACCCAGCCCGCCCGCGCCAACGATCGCGACCCGGCTTTGGCAAATGCGCGCTTGCCCTGCCACGTCCACCTGGGCCAGTAAAATGTGGCGGCTATAACGCAATAGCTGATCGTCGCTGAGTTCGATTGTCATAATGCTGCAGGCCCCTAGCGTTTACCGCCGCCAGAAATAAGTGGAAAACAAAGCCAGAACGGTAAAATATTCCAACCGACCGAGAATCATCGCGCCCGAAAGCACCCAGGTGCCCAAATCCGATACCGGCTGAAAATTATTGCCAAGCTCGCCAACACCCAAACCCAGCACATTCAAACAAGCCGCCGTGGCCGTGAAGGCTGTCCAAAAATCCAAACCGGTTGCGACTAATATCAGCGTGATCACAACCGAGCTGAGCGCGGATAAAGTCATAAAAGCCATGGTCGCGGCGAGCACCGAGGGCTCAACGGTTTTACCTTGGTACTGAACCGCAAACACCCCGCGCGGGTGAATTAACCGCTGCATCTCTCGCAAAATCAATTTAAAGGTGATGATGTTGCGAATAATTTTATTGCCCCCGGCGGCGGAACCGGCGCAGCCTCCGAGATAGCCGGTAACCACAAGGATAAACAAAACCGAACCCGGCCAGCCGACAAAACCCGTCGCGCCATAACCCGTGCTGGTAATAAATGAGATGACCTGAAACAAACCGAGGTTGAACGCGACCGCCGCGCCCTGATACGCCTGGTTATGCCACAAAATTAAGGACACAAGTAACGCGAGCGCAACCACTATGGTTAAAAACGTTCGAGTTTCTTCGTCGCCTAAGTACACCCACGGCCTTTTTGCATCCCAAGCGCGAAAATGCATTGCAAAATTGATGGCCCCGGCCAGCATAAACAGATTTGCGGTGAACAAAATCGCGGCGCTGTTGAAATAACCGAGACTGGCATCGTGGGTGGAAAACCCACCGGTCGAAACGGTTGTCAAACTGTGGGCTATTGCATCGTAGCTCGACATTCCCGCAACGCGATACGAAAGCGCGCAAAGCACGGTGATAGCGAAATAGATCAACCAGAGGTAATGGGCGGTGTTGGCGATACGCGGCGTCAGTTTTTCGTCTTTAATCGGTCCCGGGGTTTCGGCTTTCATCAAACGCATACCGCCAATGTTCAGCATAGGCAAAACCGCCACCACAAATATCACCACCCCCAAACCGCCCAACCACTGCAGAAACTGGCGATAAAGCAGAAAGCTTTTGGGCATCGCATCCAAGCCGGTCAGCATGGTGGCGCCGGTGGTGGTCAGTGCGCTCACGGATTCAAACAACGCGTCGGTGTATGTTACGCCGGTAATTTTGGCTATGGGTATGGCGCCGGTAACCCCCATAATGACCCAGGTCAGCACCGCGAACAAAAGCGCGTCTTTAAAGCCGACACGGGCGACATCAAAGCGTCGGCCGGTGAAATATATTAAAGCCGCAATCGCCACCAACGACAGCGAACTGACGAGAAAGTCCGCCGCTTCGTGATCGCCGAAAACCGCGAACGAAAGACCCGCAAACACCGCCTGAACCGCGCCCATCAAGCCAATCGGGAAAGACAGCAAAAACCAGGTCGAACTGCGGTTGATCATGATCGCTGGGCCTGCGGGTTTAGGTGATAGTCAATGACGACAGACGCTTGAGCCGAGCCAGTTGGCCGACAATTAATGGCCGGAACTCGGCTTTGGCCAAGTGCCGCCACTGACTCGGTCGGACCCTGCGAGGTCCTGCCAGGTGCGCGCCTCGCAAAAGCCGTGCAAGCTTAACATTTCGCGCACCGGCGACGCCTGCTGCCAACCGTGCTCCAAAAGCAGATGGCCGCCCTCGGTCAGAAACTCGCCCGCGCACTCGATGATGTGTCGCAAATCGGCCAGGCCTTCCTGCTTGGCAAACAACGCACTCGCGGGCTCAAAGTCCGAAACTTCCCGCTCGAGGTGCGGGTCGCCGGCGGCCACATAAGGCGGGTTTGAGACGATCAAGTCGAAACGTTCGCGCAGCGTGGCAAACCAATCGCTAACGCTGAAACGGCAGTTGGTCAGTGCCAAATTGGCGGCGTTTCGGGTGGCGAGGTTCACCGCGTCTAAGGACAGGTCGACCCCCAGCACACGCGCCTTCGGCCGCTCGGTCGCCAACGCCAGTGCCACAGCCCCGCAACCTGTGCCAAGATCGAGCACCGTCACCGGTTTGTCCGCAGGCATGAGCTCCAGTGCCTGGCTCACCAACAGTTCGGTTTCGGGCCTTGGGATTAAGGTGCAGGGCGCCACTTCGAGCGCCATAGACCAAAAGTGTTTGATACCCAATAGATAGGCGATGGGTTCGCCGCTCGCGCGCCGCGACACCCACTTTAGGAAATCCGACTGCTGCTTTGCGGTGAGCGCGTGCTCGGGCCTTGCGAAAAGAAACGTGCGAGGTTTGGCCAACAGGTGCGCAAGTAAAAGCTCGATATCGAGCCTTGGCGTCTCGCCACCGAGTTGCTGTGCGTATGCCAGCGCTTCTTTGATAGTCAACTGCAAGACAACCGCTTAAGCGTGCAGCCGGTGTCCGCACGCGTGGCTTTAAATCTTGTCATTTGCCCGCTCACCTTTATTGCGAAAGCGCGGCCAATTGGTCGGCCTGGTACTCGTTGATCAAAGGCTGGATGACCTCTTCGAGCGCGCCGCCCATAATTTCATCGAGCTTATAGAGCGTCAGGTTAATGCGATGGTCGGTGACCCTGCTCTGGGGGTAGTTGTAGGTGCGGATACGCTCGGAGCGATCGCCGCTTCCAACTAAGAGTTTGCGGGCGCTGGCCTGTTCCAGGTGTGCTTTTTCTTCGGCTGCGTTGCTGAGCTTCGAGGCGAGCAAACTCATCGCTTTCGCGCGGTTCTTGTGCTGCGAGCGCTCATCCTGACACTCCACCACAATACCGCTTGGGATATGGGTGATGCGTATTGCCGAATCGGTTTTATTGACGTGCTGGCCGCCGGCGCCGCTGGCACGGTAGGTATCCACGCGTATATCGGCCTTATTGATGTTGACCGCCGCCTGCTCGTCCGCCTCGGGCAGTATGGCCACGGTGCAGGCCGAGGTATGAATGCGGCCCTGAGATTCGGTCGCGGGCACCCGTTGAACCCGGTGCGCGCCCGATTCGAACTTCAATTTTGAATAAACGCCCTGACCCACCACGCGGGAGATCACCTCTTTGTAGCCGCCGTGCTCGCCCGGGTTCTCCGAGACAATTTCGACCTGCCAGCGTTTGGACTCTGCGAATCGCAGATACATGCGAAACAAATCGCCCGCGAAAATCGCCGCCTCATCGCCGCCGGTGCCCGCGCGCACCTCGAGATACACGTTTTTGTCATCGCGCGGGTCCTTTGGCAGCAGCAGGGTTTGCAACTCGAGCTCGAGCGGCTCGAGCTGATCGCGGGCGCTGTCGAGCTCCTCTTGGGCCATTGCCCGCATGTCGGCGTCGCCGTCGTGCAACAACGCTTTGGCCTCCTCGATACCCTCTAAGACGTTTTGATAGCGGTTAAAGGCAGCCACCACCGGCTCAAGCTCGGCGTATTCTCGGGACAGTTCGCGGAATCGGTTTTGATTGGCGATGGTCTCGGCTTCGGATAACAGCGCACCCACCTCCGCATAGCGCTCGCACAGATGTTCTAATTTTTCACTTATTGAAGCTTTCATTTTTTCTCGCTTACTGAAGGGTCGGTCGCATCGCCGTTGGCGGGCGCCGGTTCGCTCGGGGCCGTTTCAAGATCAAACAATTGATGCATGGCTTTTATCAACTCTTCATCGCCGCGCATCCCCGCCCTTCGCAAATGCGCGCTCGGGCGGTGCATGAACTTATTGGTGAGATTACGGGCAAGGGCGGCCACAACTTCTTGGACATCGGCGCCGCCGTGCAATTGTTTAAGCGCTCGATTGACTTCGATATCCCGCCACTCCTCGACGCTTTGGCGAAACGCCTTGACCGTCGCGACAACGCCGAGCGAGGCGATTTCCTGCTCGAAACGATTGACGCCTTCGTCGACTATGTCGGCGGCGATGGCCGCGGCCTGTTCGCGCGAGCGCATGTTTTCATCGATAACGTCGCGCAGATCGTCGACTGTGTACAAATACACATCCTGCAGCTCGCCCACCTGCGCCTCGATGTCTCTCGGTACGGCTATATCGACCATAAACATCGGCTTGTGTCGGCGCTTTTTCAAAGCCGACTCGACCGTCCCTTTGCCCAGAATGGGCAGCTGGCTCGCGGTCGAGGAAATGACGATATCGGCCCGATACAGATGCTCGGGTATATCCGCCAACAAAATGGCCTCCCCCCCTAAGGGCGCGGCCAGCTCGACGGCGTTACTCAAGGTGCGGTTGGCGACGATCACCTTTTTCAGCCCCTGGTCGACCAGGTGCTTGGCGACAAGCTCTATGGTCTCCCCAGCGCCGATCAACAGAGCCGTGTCGTTCTTTAAATTCGAGAATATCTGCTGCGCGAGTGTCACCGCCGCGTAAGCCACCGACACCGGGTTTTCGCCGATTGCGGTCTCCGAGCGCACCCGCTTGGCGACCGAGAACACGCGGTGAAAAATCGCATGCAAGCGACTGCCCATGCTGCCCGCATCGATCGCCGTCGCGTAGGCCGATTTCATCTGCCCGAGAATCTGCGGCTCGCCAAGCACCAAAGAGTCCAAGCCACTGGCCACTTTCATCATATGGCGCAGAGCCGCAGACCCGGTGTAAAGGTAATGGCAATCGGTAAGCACGGCCGGGTCGGCCTGATGAAACTCGGCCAGCCACGACAGCAGTGCCTCGGCGGTCACCGAGTCGCCATCGAGGTACAGCTCGGTGCGGTTGCAAGTCGACAGAATGGCCACGCCATCAGCCGCTATGGAACTCTTTACCGCAAGCAGCGCAGACTGGAGCTGCTCGGGTGCGAACGCCACGGCCTCTCGCACCTCTACCGGAGCGGTATTATGATTGATGCCAAGGGCCAATAAGGTCATACTGCGCGCAGAATAGAAATTAAACCGCTCATTTTGGTTCCTAGCCGTGTTTGTGGCAAGCGTTACACTGAAATGACCTGTGCTTTGCCCGCACAAAGGGTCGACCAACAGCGCGTCAATTTGCCTAGAACGCGCGGCGGACGCGACCCCCAGATCGAATCCATCTCGTTTCGCTGAACGTCATATCCCTGTACCCTGTCACAATCGAATTGCGTTTAGGTCTATTGTACGCACTTACCGCTACACTTAATGTCAAAATCGGTCGAGGCATTGAGGTGCGAGTAGGTACTGCCCTCGCCCGAGCGCCCAATACGCAACAAATGGCCGGCGCCCGTTTCGCCCAGGCTCTAAAAGATTGATTCGATGGTTTCTACAGTGAAAGTTCGAAAAGCGCTTAAACCTTACCTCTGGCATGCCTTTTTGGCTCTTGGCGTCGCGCTTTCCGGGTGCAGCTCTCAGCCTGTGGTGCCGACGGCGGCAACCACGAAACCCGCGCCTTTGCCCGAAGTGGTCAAGGTGGCAGACAGCGATTTCGAGTCCGATACACTCTACGCGCTTTTGGTCGCCGAGATTGCCGGCGACCGAGACCGGTTCGATGTCATGCTCAGCAACTACGTCCAACAGGCGCGCGCCACCAACGATCTTGAAGTGACCGCCAGAGCCTCGCGCGTGGCGCGCTACCTCAACGTCCACGACGCCTCTCTGGAAATGGCGCTACTTTGGACGGAACTCGAACCCGGCAACCTCGAAGCGCACTTTAACGCCACAGTGGAACTCATCGAAGCCAACCAACTGCTGGCCGCCCTCGATCACGCCGAGCTTTTGGCCCAACACGTAGACGCCTCGGGCCTCGATGCCATCGCCGCCCGAGCCGTGCAAATAGACGATCGAGAGCTGACCGAGGCGTTGCTTGCGCGCTACCTCGAATTAAAGCCTCGACTCGCGCCCCATGTGCCTTTATCGATTGGCCTGAGCTTGCTTTACCAGCAAGCTGGGCAGCTCGAGGCGGCGCTTGCCAGTGCCCGCGACGCGCAACGCGCCGACCGCGACAGCTTTCAAGCGTCCGCGCAAGGCATTCGCGTGCTCGAGCAAATGGGCAACAAGCAACAGGCGCTGAACGAGCTCGGCGCGCTGGTCGAGCGCTTCCCCGACAACCACCGTCTTCGCTTGCAGTACGCGCGCAGTTTGGTTAGAGAAGACCTCGTTGCCGCCGAGCACCAGTT
>CAZING010000142.1:0-2122 GCA_964540505.1 uncultured Cellvibrionaceae bacterium
GCTGTCGTTCATCATCTTAGGAGGTCAGTGTGGATTTAATTCAGGTGGTTGTGCTTGCGTTGATTCAAGGGTTAACCGAATTCTTACCCATATCCAGCTCGGCGCATCTCATTTTACCCAGCCAACTGTTTTCATGGCCAGACCAAGGGCTGGCCTTTGATGTCGCCGTGCATGTCGGTACGTTAAGCGCAGTGATGTTGTATTTTCGAAAGGAGATCGGTTCAATATTGCAGGGCTGGTTTTGCCAATTTGGTTCGGCTGGACAAACCACCGACAGCCGTCTGGGCTGGGCGATCATTGTCGCCACCATCCCGGTATGCATTGTCGGTTTCTTCGGCAAAGACATAATCGAGACCCAGCTACGTTCTATCCTAGTGATTGCCGTGACGACCATTGTCTTCGGTCTTGCGCTTTGGTGGGCGGACCGGTCGCACAAAGCAACTCGTGAGTTAACAGAGCTGACGCTCGGGCTAGCGCTGTTGATCGGCTTAAGCCAGGTGCTTGCATTAATCCCCGGTACCTCAAGATCGGGCATCACTATGACGGCGGCACTTCTATTGGGCTTTACGAGAACGGCTTCGGCCAAGTTCTCGTTTCTTATATCGATTCCCACCATTCTGCTGGGCGGCGGGCTTGCCACTTTCGAACTGCTGGGGGAATCCGGAGTCGATTGGATGGCGATGTTGGTTGGGTTTTCAGTTTCAGCCGTCAGTGCCTACATTTGCATTCATTTTTTCCTCGCGGCTCTCGAGCGCATCGGCATGCTTCCTTTCGTTGTATATCGCTTGATTTTGGGCACGGCTTTATTCCTTATCTGGGCAAACTGAGAGAGGTGACTTGTGAACAATTTAGTCGATGATTTGCGTCGGTTCTTGGATCAATCACCCACCCCGTATCACGCCGTGGCCAATGCCAAGGCGCAACTGTTGGCGCATGGGTACCAAGAGCTTCAAGAATCCGAAGCTTGGAATATCGCCCCGTCGGGACGTTATTTTTTGCAGAGACGGGACGCCACGATCATCGCAATTAAAATGGGTGAAGCGAACCCGGTGCAAAGTGGCTTGCGCATCATCGGCGCCCATACCGACAGCCCCACACTTAAAATCAAGCCGCGCCCCGAGTTGCAAAATTGCGGTTACGGTCAATTGGGGGTCGAAGTTTACGGCGGGGTTTTGCTTAACCCTTGGTTTGACAGAGATCTCTCTATAGCAGGTCGGGTGGCCTGTCGCTATGGCGGCGAAATCCGCCAGGTGCTTGTGAATTTCGAAAGGCCGGTGGCTTCGATACCAAGCCTTGCGATTCATCTCGACCGCGCAGCGAACGCCGGTAAAGAAATTAATCCGCAAACGCATATGCGGCCCATTTTATGGCAAGGGGCGGACGAGCGGGATTTTCGAGCCCTTCTCGCCGAAGAAATCGGTAAAAAGGACGCGCCAATCCAGCCCGACGATATTCTTGGCCACGATCTGAGTTTTTACGACGTTCAGCCTTCGGTCACGGTGGGTATCGATTCGGATTTTCTTGCCAGTGCCAGGCTGGATAATCTCCTTAGCAGCTTTTTGGGCCTCAGGGCTTTGTTAGAATGCGAGCCGAAGGCCCCCGCCATTCTGGCGCTGTACGATCACGAGGAGGTCGGTAGCACTTCAGATATTGGCGCCAACAGTAATATGTTGCCGTCGCTTATCGAACGTTTGTTTCCTGAGGTAGAAACCCGTCACCGAGTCGTTGCCAACAGTTGCTTGTTTTCGGTTGATAACGCTCATGGCATTCACCCCAATTTCGCCCATAAACATGATGAAAACCATGCCCCCAAACTTAATGGCGGCCCGGTTATTAAAGTGGATGCCGGGCAAAGCTACGCGACCTCCTCGGAAACAGCGGCACTGGTACAGTGGTTGGCGCAGTCGGTCGGTGCGCCTGTGCAACATTATGTGACCCGCGCCGATTTGAGATGCGGCAGTACCATTGGGCCAATGTCGGCTGCAAAAACCGGTATCAGAACGGTGGACTTGGGGCTCGCGACTTTGGCCATGCATTCGATTCGAGAGTTGGGCGGAGCAAAAGACGTTGTGCATATGCATGCCATTTTAAAAGCGTTTCTAAATACACAAACGCTGGGCAT
>CAZING010000142.1:2222-7465 GCA_964540505.1 uncultured Cellvibrionaceae bacterium
TCAAAGTCCGATAATCTAAGCGCTGTAGTCGCCGGGGCACTCCTCGGATTCCACCAAGGATGGCGGGAATGTCGTTATTTGAGAGCAAATAATTGCTTATCGCGGTTAGAAGTTTGGCAAATCGGAAGCTCAAGCTGTTGGCTTGGCGTCAATTGCATTTTGCAAACACCCTTTTTAGAAGCATTCTTTAAATTTGTGACGTCCTGCCGCCGGTTCTGACAATTCTGGTCAACACTTACCTCAGACCGGAGGTAAAGCCATGTTGAACGAAGCACTATTGCGGCAATTTCTGCCATTTAACGACTTTAATGACACTCTTATAGCGGAAGCCTTGACCGCGATACGGGTCGCCAAAGCCAAAAAAGGTACGATGCTCTTTAAGCGCGGTAAAGAGTTGGCGGACAAGTTTTTTCTATTGGAGGGCGAACTGCGTCTGATCAACAACGAGTACGGGAGCGAACCGGTAACCGCGGGCGACACGCGGGCTCGGCAGATGCTCAATCACGGTGACCAAAGTCGTGTTTCCGCGATCGCCAAAACACCTGTGACTTACCTGACAATCAATGCCGAGCTTCTTACGAATCTTATCGAAGGACGACCGGCCCAACCGGTGGCCACGCCCGAAATGGCGAGTGAACAAATGGGCGGCGAAATTGAGGTGGCCGAACTCAGTGAGCAGAACGACTGGATGTCCTGTTTACTGAAGTCGCCATTGTTTAGCCGAATTCACTCTGCGCAGCTCCAAGAGTTATTCACCCGGTTCGAAACTCAGATCGTCGCGGCGGGCGATATGCTTGTGAAAGAGGGCGCACAGGGCGATTTCTTCTATGTGCTCGCCTCGGGTCAGGCACAGGTCTTAGACCGTTCAGGCGCCATTGATTTGAGTTTGGAGCAGGGCCAATACTTTGGTGAGGAAGCCTTAATCAGTTCGGCCCCGCGCAACGCCAGCGTCATTATGAAAACTGACGGTGTCGTAAAGCGCCTCAACAGTGAAGATTTTGCGAGCTTGGTAAAAGCACCCGTAGTGCAATACCTTGCGCCTACGGCGCTGGCGTCGATCGATAAGCCCTATAAACTGCTGGACGTGCGGTTGCCGATCGAATTCCGCACAGACCCCGTGCCCGGCAGTATTAACGTCCCGCTCTCGCGGCTGCGTAACTCGTTGCGCGAGCTCGCTCAGAGCAACACCTATGTGGTCTCGGACCAGGGCGGAGGCCGTGCCGATATCGCCGCCTATCTGCTGTGTCAGGCGGGGTTTGAAGCCTTTGTCCTAAAGGGCGGGCGCTCCTGAGCGCCTGCAACCTCCGCTAGCGGCGGCCGTTTGAGTTTGGACTTTTGAGGTGTTCACTATATGATTGCGGCTTTTTAACCAATAAGTCGCAACGTTCATGGCAAAACAACGTGTATTAACCGGCATCACAACCACCGGAACGCCCCATCTTGGCAACTATGTAGGCGCCATCAAACCCGCCATCGCGGCGAGTGAGCGCGAGGACGTCGACGCGTTTTTTTTCCTTGCGGATTACCACGCGTTGATCAAATGCCAAGACCCGCAACAGGTCCATCAATCAACGCGAGAGATTGCCGCGACTTGGTTGGCGCTGGGGCTGGATACCAATAAAGTAATCTTCTACCGCCAGTCGGACATTCCTGAAATTCCGCAACTCGCGTGGGTGCTAAGTTGCATGGCGGCAAAAGGCCTGCTCAACCGCGCGCACGCTTATAAAGCCAAGGTCGACGCCAATGTCGCCGAGGGCAATGACCCAGATTTCGGCGTTACTATGGGCTTATTCAGCTACCCTGTGCTAATGGCGGCCGATATTTTAATGTTCAATGCCACTCATGTTCCGGTGGGCAAGGACCAGACGCAGCACTTGGAAATGGCCCGCGATATTGCCCAGCGCTTTAACCATCATTACGGGCAAACTTTTGCGTTACCCGAGACAGTCGTCCAAGGAAATGCCGAGGTGCTGCCGGGGCTCGATGGCCGCAAGATGAGTAAAAGTTACGACAATACCATCCCGTGGTTCTTGCCCGAAAAGAAACTGCAGAAGGCCATTAATAAAATAAAAACCAACCTGCTGGAACCGGGTGAGCCCAAAGACCCCGAGACCTCTGCAGTGTTCCAAATGTGGCAGGCATTTGCGACCCCAGAGCAAGCGGCCTATATGCGTGAACAGTTCGCCGGCGGCATAGGTTGGGGGCAAGCGAAAAAAGAGTTGGCCCATTTAATTGGAACGGAATTGCGCGAGGCGCGCGAGCGATTCGAGAGCCTCTTGGAAGCCCCGGGCGAGCTGGACCGTATACTTTTGGAAGGCGCGGGAAAAGCCCGCGCGATGAGCGCACCGTTTATGGCCGACATCAAAAAACGGGTGGGCCTCTACCCGCTAGCCTAAATGGGGTTTACAGCGGCTCGGGTGAGGCTTTGTGGGATTATCCGAGCCGCTCAATGACGCGCTTGATGCCACCGGTGAGGGCGGTAAGTTCGTCCTCGGTGATGGTGTAGGGCGGCATGATGTATATCAGTTTGCCGAACGGCCGCACCCAAACGCCTTCTTTTATAAATTCCTTCATGATGACCTCCATCTTTACCGGTTGATGCATCTCGACTACACCTATGGCGCCTAGACAGCGAACGTCTTTGACGCCTTGCGTGTGCCTAATCGGCGAAAGCTCGGTCGTTAATTGCTTGGCGATACCGGCAACGCGGGTGCGCCAATCTGAAGCAAGCAGCAGCTCGATGCTGGCGTTGGCGACGCTGCAAGCGAGCGGGTTTGCCATAAAGGTCGGGCCGTGCATAAACACGCCCGCTTCGCTGTTGCAAATACCTTGGGCAACCGCGTCGGTGCACAAAGTGGCCGCCATGGTCATGTAACCGCCGGTTAGTGCTTTGCCCACACAGAGGATATCCGGCGAAATGCCGGCGTGATTGCAAGCGAAAAGTTCGCCCGTGCGACCGAACCCTGTGGCAATTTCATCGGCGATAAGCAGTAGACCGAATTGATCACAAAGGCGCCGCACCTCTGCAAGGTATTGCGCGGAATAAAAACGCATGCCGCCCGCGCCTTGCACAATCGGCTCAAGAATTACCGCCGCGGTGTGCCGGTGGTGCGTCTCCAGGGTTTGCACCAGTTCGGCAAGATCGTCTGCGCTACAAGGCGCGCCGAACGCACAAGTTGGCGAAGGCACAAAGTAATTTTCCAAGAGCACATGGCGAAAAAGGTGGTGCATGCCCGTCACCGGGTCGCACACAGCCATAGCGCCCAAGGTGTCGCCGTGGTAACCGTTGCGAAGACTGATAAACCGGGATTTCTGTTCCTGCCCTTGCGCCAACCAGTACTGGATGGCCATTTTCAGCGCGACTTCAATGGCCACAGAGCCTGAATCTGCGAAAAATACTCGGTTGAGATTCTCGGGGCTTATCTTCACCAAATGTTGGGCAAGCAAAGCCGCGCCTTCATGGGTGATGCCGCCGAACATCACGTGGGCCATATTGGCCAGCTGTGCATTCACGGCGGCATTCAACGCGGGGTGGTTGTAGCCGTGAATGACGCTCCACCAAGAGGCCATGCCGTCGATCAGCGAAGAGCCATCGGCCAGTTCAAGGCGCGAACCCTGGGCGCGTTTGACGACTATATTCGCGGGGCTTTCGATCGCGGAGTAAGGATGCCAGATGTGGCGTTTGTCAATTTCAAGTATTTCTTGTTCGCTTAACATCTTTAAATCCGGGGTTAAAACGGCGCCCCAGTTTAAGTTCGAACAAAGGCGCCTACAAGTGAACCGCATTCTCGTCTTGGGCGAGCATCCGCAAAAAGGCGTTCAGTCTTTCTGAAAAGCCCTCGTCGCTGTCGACGTTGTGCGGTACAAAGCTTGCCCGAAGCCGGTAATGGGTGTGAGGTTTTCTTAGCCTTTTAACGGCTTTAATTTTCACTTCTGTTCGCAACTCGAACGCGTCGCTGAAGCGGATGCGACAGGTGCCCCGCTCACCGACGGCAGGCAAGGCTTCGCGAGACAGCATCTCTACCTCAAGGTGCTCTGGTGTCATTAGTGTAGCCGTGCCTTTAGTCGCGCCTTTCATCGGGATCACAATTTCGACGCTGGGGGCGCTGGCGGCGCGAAAGCGGACAGGTTCGACAGGCTCGGTTGTCTGCTGAGTTTTGCTAAGGATTTTTACCGAAACGGCCCCGGGGATATAGTCGCATTCGCCAAGGGCGATGCAATTTAAAGTCAGCGGCCGCGTGGGGTGATCCAGCAGCAAACGAAGTTGCCCTTTCTGAAACAGCCGCCAGGCGGGAAGGCGAGGGCAAAAACGCTCGAGCAACAAAGTGTTGCCGGTCAGGTCAAAATCCAGAATCACCGTTTGGAAGACTTGTTTCTCCGAGCCCTTGCCGATTTCGAGGTATACCCTTCGAGACCCGGTCGCCTCGGCCAGTTGTGACGCGTCTAGGACGGTCCAGTCGACGACGTATTGCTCTAAAGCGTGCGATCTCGGCGCCGCGCTCGCGCTTTGAGGGCGTGGTTTTAAAATGTCGGGCCAGTGCATAGTCAAATTCTTGGCAAGCGGAGTGTGAACTGGGGTAGCAGCAAAGATTGTGCCTTATCGAAGCGCTAATGGCCGGGCTTAACCGGTCGTGCGTCGGGCGCTGTGCATTCACTTGGCGGCCTAAAATACGTACAATGCGCGACTCGTAAAACTTCAGAGCCACACCATGCCCCAAAGCGCAGTTCGCAAAGATAAACTCGAATTCAATAAGCTTCAGAAGCGGTTGCGCCGTCAGGTCGGCCAGGCGATCGCAGATTACCGAATGATCGAACCGGGCGACCGTATCATGGTGTGTCTCTCGGGGGGCAAGGACTCCTACGCAATGCTCGATATCTTATTGGCGCTGCAGAAAACTGCGCCTGTGGATTTCGACCTGGTTGCGGTTAACATGGATCAAAAGCAGCCGGGATTTCCCGAGCATGTTCTGCCTCAATACCTTGAAAGCCTGGGCGTTGACTACCACATCGTAGAGCGCGATACCTACAGCATCGTTAAAGAAATCGTGCCAGAGGGCAAAACGACCTGCGGCTTATGTTCGCGTTTGCGTCGTGGCACGCTCTACGGTTTTGCTGAACAAATAGGCGCTACCAAAGTGGCGCTCGGCCACCATAAAGACGATATGGTGGAAACGCTTTTTCTGAATCTCTTTTATGGCGGTCGTTTAAAGGCGATGCCGCCGAAATTGCTGGCCGATGACAAG
>CAZING010000143.1:0-7345 GCA_964540505.1 uncultured Cellvibrionaceae bacterium
GCCGGACTGAAACCGCGAACGTTTCGGGTGCGCCTCTTCTACGTAAAACCCGAGCGCGATGCGGTAGTCGGGTGTCGCCTCGGTGTCGCCTTCGAGCACTCGAATGCCGTGCTCGGCGAGCGCGGCTGCGGTCACGCGGCTGTAATGCTTAAATTCGAGAGAGTTTTGGATGTCGGCCGAGTTGTCGACAGCGCCGGATGCGCTGCTCGCATACGCCTGCGCGGGCTCGATGATTGCGGTGCCGGAAATCGGCGCAGAAATACTGTTAAACGCCGTTACTTTGGTTCGCACAGACGAGGTACAAGACGCTAGCATCAGCAGGGATGCCGAAACCACTAAAAGTAAACTGGCTTGCAATTTAATTCGTCGCATCATTGTGCCCTCACTTTGCACTCACGCCTGGTACCCTAGACCCAGCATTAAACGTACCAGATCTTAGCAGCTTGATGGGCGGGGCGGCATCAGACATTGTTCTGAAGCGTTTCAACCAGTTCTTGAAACTTGATCTGATTGTTGTCATTCAATGCCATTAAAATTCTATGCGCTTCGAGAACCTTGCGCTTTATCTCAGATTCGCTCGAAACCACTTCGTTCAACGGCAATTCCGCTATCGGCTCGATGTCGATTTGCTCGTCAGTGATATCAAAGATGTCGTCAAAGCCCATGGACACCATCAGCCGAACGATACTTTCGGACGCGGTCACCACCACCGGCTGGGGAAGCCCGCGCGCGCGCGCGCCGATTGAAATCTTCGCCATCAAACCCAAGGTTGTGCTGTCGATGCCCTGGGCTTTGCGCAAATCGAAAATGATGGCTTTGGCATCGCCTTCGGCAAACATACTTGCGATAAATTGGTCGAACGAGATGCACAACGTCAGGCGCACATCGCCAACTAAACGAATGACGTAAGTCCCTTCGTAATCCGCCACGTAAATATGACCGGCTCTCATGTGGACTCCTGCGTACTTAAACTGAGCATTGCAATATCGTCTGGGGCGGCTGCGGGATGCTGAATTTGCAGGGCCTCGCACACCTTTTCAATATCTCCGTCACACCGCTCGAGCAGTTCGAGCAGCTGCCGTTCTTTTTCGATCAGTTCCGGCGCGGGCAGCATCTCTAGAATGCCATCGGAAAAAGTCATCAATTTGAACGGGTGCGGCAATACCGTGACGCTTTGCTCCCAGCGAGCATCGGTAAAAATACCCAGCGGCTTGCCTTTGCCCTCGAGGTAGGTGGCCCGGCCCTGGTGCAGCAACACCGGCATGGGTAAATGACCGGCCTGAACAAAACGCAGCTGACGCGTTTCTATATCGAGAATTCCCACGAAACAGGTTAGATGGCAACCGAACCTAGAGCGAAGCACTTCGCTGTTGATCTCCTCGACCATCTCGGCGATATCCACGCCCATCATGCCGTTCGCCGCTACTCTTCGCTCTTTAAACATTTTGCGGACCAATTGCTTAAGCCAGACCGTCACAAACGCCGAGGAAGCGCCGTGGCCCGAGACATCGGTCAGATAAAACGCGACGTATCGCTCGGCGCTCACGCCATAATCGACAAAATCGCCGCTCAAATAAAGCGACGGCACAATTTTATGGGTGATTTTTAACGGGCCGGCATAGACAGGTGTTGGCGGCAAAAGGTTTGTTTGAACTTGGCGGGCCGCCTGCTGGTCGCGCTCAAGAATACGGACAGATTCTCGCAATTCGCGATTGGCGACTTCGAGCTGCGCTCGGTAGCGGTTGTTTTCCTTTCGCAGCTCGTATAGATCGAGCGAGCGGTTGATCGAGTGGACGAGAACTTCCATATCGGTCATGGGTTTGGTCAGATAGTCGGCGGCGCCTAAGCGCAACGCCTCTGCGACATCGTGAACCATGCCCATGCCAGAGACCACAATCACAGGAACGTCTGGGTCGAGTGTTTTTACGCCCTTCAGAACGGTCAAGCCGTCCATGTCCGGCATGCGTAAATCCGTCAATACCAGATCGGGGTGATTTTCTCGAAACCAGGCGAGGCCGTTACTGCCAACAGCTTCATCGTGCACAATGAAACCGCTGTCTTCTAGGTAAGCGACAATGCCTTCTCGAACCAAGGTGTCGTCGTCAATAACCAGCAGTGTTTTGCCAGGTTTGTTCATGAAGCAACCTTATTCGCAATCCGTTACGCGCTGAGGCTTGGAGAGTATAAAAGCCGTACGCGCGTTGGCGATACCGGCCCGTACACTACTCTCAAAGCTTAAGCGAAGCAACCTGAACGCCGGCTGAGTAAAACCTGTCGTTTTCGGGTGCCCGGGTGGGCAGCTGATTCCGACGCTTCGCGGCTGCGACCAAGGCGTGAACCAACTGCCTTAAGTTCGCGAGCGCGCCGGCGGCGGTGTCTCGAACGGCGCTTTTTAACCAGCTTTTACTGACCATAGCCCATGAGCGCGAAGCGTTTTCGAGTTACGTTGGAAAAACTGTTAGTGCGAGTTAGAAGTCCTCGTCAAAATCATCGAAGCCTTCAAAGCCACCGAAGTCGGCTTCGAGCGCTTCCAGCGCATCGAGGTCTTGTTCGCCATCGCGAACCAGATACTCTCTGCGCTGCAAATAAGTCCCGCGAATAAAGGTGTATTTATCGCCTGTGATCATACTTTCAGCGTCTAGAAGTGCGGTTCGTTTCTCTAGCAAAGACAAAGCCGCCACCGACCATCGAACGCTCTGATCTTCGATCGCGGCAGTGGGGTGGACTTCCCAGTTCAGCGGCAAACCGACCGCGTCGGTGACTGTGGAGGGGCCGAGAAAAGGAATGACAAGATACGGCCCTGCCGGAATGCCCCAGTATGAAAAGGTCTGCCCGAAGCTTTCCGGGTCGGCTTTTGGCAGGCCCGCACGCGCGGCCACATCGAAAATACCGGCGACGCCCAAGGTCGAGTTAATCAAAAAGCGTCCGCCGTCATGAGCGGCTTTTTTCGGCTTCCATTGCAACAGGTAATTGACGGTGTCCGGCACTTCTTCAAGGTTGCCAAAGAAGTTGCTGACGCCCGTTTCGACCAGATCGGGTGTGATAAAGCGATACGCCCGCGCAGTGGGCCGAAGCAACCAAGCGTCCAATCGCTCGTTGAACGCGAAAGTCGCGCGATTGAGCCCCTCCCACGGGTCGGCGCTATCGGCGCTGCTTGGACCTTTCGGTTCACTCGCTTCTAGAGGTGGATCGATTGGGTCTTGCGAGGGACTCGAGGCGCAGCCGAGGGACAAGATGACCCATACACTTGCGCCCAGAGCGGTGAGTTTATTCAAAGGAGCATACTCAGGACGTTAAAAAAAACGCATGATAGCGCATTTACGCCCGTCAAAAACAATTCAGCAGATCACCATTTTGTTGAACGACGCAAAAAGGCAGACCGACGGATTCGAGCCACTCGACACAACCGCTCTGCCCTTTCAACATAGCCACGGTGCTGACCGTGCCCGCGACAAGACAGGTCGAGGCGACCACGGATACGCTCGCCGGGGGCTCGGTGGGCCAGCCGGTTAACGGGTTCAGTATATGACTGTAGCGCTTGCCCGCGACCACTAACGTGCGCTCGTAGTCGCCGCTTGAGGCCATTGCGCCCTCGGCCAAGCCCAATTGTGCAAGCGACCCCATGGCGCTTCCAAATGGGTCGCGAACACCCAGCCGCCACGGGCGCCCGTCGGCCATTGGCCCCGCCACCGCGATATCGCCGCCGAGCTCCACCACCGCAGACTCTACACCCTGGTTTTTAAGCGCAGCGACCGCGCTGTCGGCCGCATACTCTTTGACGCATCCGCCGAAATCGAGCTCCATACCTTTGATGGGCAAGCGCAAACGAGGCTTTTGCCACTCGAGTTTTTCCATCCCGATCAGCGGCATAAGCCTTTCAATATCTTGGGTTTTGGGGAGTTGGTTGGAGCGGAAATCCCACGCGTTACGCAAGACCCCGGAGGTGATATCAAACAAGCCGTCGCTTTCTTGCCAGGCCTTGAACGCGTAGTCGATCAATGCGGAGGTTTCATCGTCGAGCGCGATTGCGTCGCTACCGGCACTCGCATTAATAGTGCTAAGCAAGCTTTCGGGGCGATAGCGGCTGTAGGCCGCCTCCAGGCGCGCCACCTCTTGTATCGCGGGCGCGGCCAGAGATTGCGCCTCTATGTCGGATGAGGCATAGAGGCGCACAGAGCATGGCGAACCCATTGCGCGAAAACGGACCAGATGGAGCTGCATAGCAGACACCTCTGTTGTGCGCTTAGAACTTGTAATCGAGCCCGAAGGTGAACCGCGAGAATTCGACCAAGCCCGGGTTTTCCAGGTTGTCGCTGTTACGCGGTGCAAACTCCTGATCGGCCGTGTAATGCTCGTAACCGAGAATCCAATCGATTGGCTTGTATCGCAGCACAAGTTTCAGGCCGACGCTGATCGCGCCGTAATCGGACAACCGAGCATCATTAGAGAAATAGTTGTACTCCACCGGCGAACCGTCCTCGTAGCGCGGTTGGTAAGGTCGATAGAATAACGCTTGGGTTTGCACATAGTAACGCGCGTAAGGAATAATCTGCAGGCGTTCCCAATTTTTGAATACTGCTGCGTGCGCGGTATTGGATTTCACGCCCCAATCGTCTTGGTAGTAGCGATAATCCAAATGCAGCGCTGCATCGATATCCTTTACATACTGGCGAATGGAAGCATTAAACGTGTACTGATTGCGCTCGTCTGGACGCTGATCCAATTGTTTGTAGGAATCGTGCATGTACCCGTCTTTTTTGGTGTAGCTTACCCCGACGAGTACCTGTGTACTCGGTGACACGATTTGCGCGACACTGGTGTACACCGAAAAGGAATCTCTTTTGGCTTCCTCACCGGGCAGAATTGGGTTCTTGCGATTGTAGAGCACCGCGTCGTCTTCAGGGTTGATCGTGTCATTGGAGACGCTGAAGCCGGCGCCGACAACCGTCTGCTTGTTGTCGAATTCACGCTCGGTGGATAGACCGTAGCTGAACGAGTCGTAATCGTCTTCGGTTGACACTGCTGTTGACAGGGACACCGAGCCGCCATTGTAGTAATAGCCGATATTCGCGACGGCGTCCGTACGGTGCTCTTCGATACTTGCGCCGCTCATGATGACATCCACGGTACCGTTTTCTGCAAGTTCGGTGCTCCAGGGCGATGCGCCACTTAAGACCTCGTCTTGCACGTTCAACGCATAAGACCAGCTCTTCCCCAATGGCCCGGAAATACCGAATTGATGCACTTCGATGTCGTAGCGATTCAAGCTGCCTTGAGGCGAAGAGCCTTCTTCTTCGTTGGCCACGTCGTCGGCGCTCAAAGCGGGCTCTTTATATTTGGTGTATCTATAACTGAGAACCGACTCCGTCGGTTGCACTGCGTGGACCTGAGTTGCGATGCCCGGCAAAGCCATAGCCGCAGAAGAGAGCGCGAGCAATCGCCTGTTAGATTTTACTGCCATTTTTTATTCCGCCCTTAGTTACAACCGCAACCGCCACCGGCTGCCTCAGCGCCGCCGGAAGAAGCTTCTTTGGCGAAATATACGTGTTTTTGTATTGCGGCTTCCATCGGATCGGGAGACCAGCCCATTTCCGGCTTAGCGAGGGTTCCGCGTTTGTATACAGGAACGTCGGCGCAGCCTTGCAGCAGTCCAGAAACCGACAGAACCGCACCGATGAACAATAACTTTCGCAAATTCATGAGCTATCTCTATTTACCAGTTTATATCTTCGTAATACCGCGCAGGCGGCATTGCTGCAAAGCACCTACGCGACGCAACGCCAAACCCTGGCCCTTGGCTCAACCCGTGGTCGCTCGACAACCGAACAAACGGCATAACGCAACGCGCCAGCACCCGATGAAACTCCCCCGCTAAAGGCCTTGTAGCCTTGGGCTGGGGCTGACTCTACACGATGAGTAGCACCATTACGCTTTGCCTACTCGACCCGTATTCGCGAAGATGCTTCATCCGCTCTTGGGCAAGATCGCCGGCCCGATTGTAACAGCGCCTTCGGTTTGCACCCGTTTCAGGGCGCTTGTAAGGCGAACAAATTGCCGCATTTGTGACGGACACGGCAATTACTTACCCGCCATTATAGGCATGGATCGACCAGATCGATACTTTCTTGCACAGCTCGACGCCCACAAAATGCCTTTGAAATACTGCGCGAGCGCCCATTAGAACTCAACTTGAATGAACCTCAGCTGACGGAATTTTAGCTGCCGTACAGCTAAATCTTGGGCGCCACTGCCCGACAATCACCAGTGCCCAGGGCTTGACCCGTTTGCCCGGTCCGCTATTCTAGTGGGCCATCGGGGGAGTTAGGTAACTGTTCTGGCGTCAGGGCGCTTACAACCCTCGAACGAGGGTGCAGTGAATGCCGCGTCACCCGTCCGCATCCTAGATAACGATAGACGCGCAACCGGACTTTAACGCTCGCCAAGCAGGGCATTTATTTCGTGCAGAAGCTCGCGAGGCTTGGCCAGAGGTTCTATTTTTGACAGTTAGCCGTATGACACAGCCTAACCCTTGGCGTTTTTGCCTAGCCCCGATGATGGACTGGAGCGACCGCCATTGTCGATTCTTCTGGCGACTGATGAGCCGGCGCACGCGCCTTTATACAGAAATGATCACAACCGGGGCGCTGCGATTCGGCGACCGCGAACGCTTCCTGAAATATCACCCCTCGGAACTCCCTTTAGCCTTGCAATTGGGCGGCAGCGATCCGGATGAACTGCTCTACTGCGCGCAACTGGCCGAAGAAAAAGGCTTCAGCGAAGTCAATCTCAACTGCGGCTGCCCGAGCGATCGCGTCCAGAACGGTCGAATAGGCGCCTGCCTAATGGCAGAACCGGAGTTGGTCGCCGAATGCTTGCATAAAATGCAGCAGAGCGTGTCCATTCCGGTGACGGTCAAACACCGGATTGGTATTGACGACCAGGACGAGTGGCACCACCTCGACCGCTTTGTTGGGCTTTGCCGAGAGGCGGGCTGTCGAGTGTTTGTAATTCACGCCCGCAAAGCCTGGCTACAAGGCTTGAGCCCCAAACAAAACCGCGAGGTGCCGCCTTTAAATTACGAGCGCGTCTTCGCACTTAAACGCGCTTACCCGGATTTAACTGTGGTTTTGAACGGCGGCGTTACAGACCTTACGCAAACGGCGTCTCTGCTTGAAAATGTCGATGGCGTTATGATGGGCAGAGCCGCTTACCACAACCCCTTTCTGTTGGCCGAGGTCGAGCGTGCGCTATTCGCGGACCAGAGCAACCCCATCACCCGCGAGCAAGTGTTGCAGAAGTTTAGTGAATACTGTCGCGAGGAAATTGCCCAGGGCGCAAAGTTTCA
>CAZING010000144.1:0-7307 GCA_964540505.1 uncultured Cellvibrionaceae bacterium
ATGACCGATCGCGTAGACATCAATCGACTATTGATGGACATGAATGCGCTGAAAGCCAAAACACAGGCGTTCGGCTCGTTGCAGGGGCTGGACGTTAAAGGCCCAGCCGAATCCGGTGCGAGGGCGGTGAACGGTCCTCAGTTCGGCGACTTATTCTCGCAAGCCGTCAACAAAGTAAACAGTATTCAGCAAGCCTCCGGGGCGACCGCGCAAGCCTATATTCGCGGCGACGCGAATGTCGACGTCACCGATGTGATGATTGCCTCGCAAAAGTCGTCTGTTGCCTTTCAAGCCCTCACGCAGGTGCGCAACAAAGTAGTGGAAGCCTACAAAGACATTATGAACATGCCGATCTGAGCCGGCAGGTTCCACTGATTGCCGGCGGCTCAATTGCCGGTTTCGAACAGCACATTTACGTATAGGTAGGTTATGGCAGCCAGCGAAATCGCCGAACGGCCAGTTCTAGACAAAGCCCCCGCATCGGATCTCGTCCAAGGGTTCAACAAATTGAACCTCTTGCGCCAAGCCGGATTGATGGTGGGTTTGGCGGTCAGCGTGGCTGTCGGCTTTTGGGTGGTGTTGTGGACGCAAGGCGAGGACTACCGACCCTTGTACGGAAGTCTCGATCGCTTGGATGCCCAGGAGGTCAGCGAGATTCTCAATTTCAACGGCATCACCTACAAAGTTGACGAAAATACCGGAGCGCTTTTGGTGGCGTCCGATGAGCTTCACAAGGCGCGATTGAAACTCGCCGAGGCCGGCATTCCCGGTAATGCTTCGGCGGGTTTTGAGCTGCTCGATCAGGAGCAACCGCTCGGCACCAGTCAGTTTATGGAAACCGCCCGATTTCGTCGCAGCCTCGAGGGCGAATTGGCTCGTACCATTTCCAGCATTCATTCGGTGCGCGCCGCACGCGTACACCTGGCTATCCCAAAAGCTTCGGTTTTTATTCGCGATGGCCGAGCGCCCAGCGCTTCGGTATTTTTGGAATTGTTTCCAGGTCGGACGCTCGAACCGCATCAAATAAAAGGCATTGCCAATCTCGTGGCTTCGAGCATCCCGGAGATGACGGCCGAGAACGTGTCCCTAGTCGACCAAAAAGGCGCGCTGATCTCGCTGGGTGCTGAGGATGACAAGCTTATAGCTGCGGCGCAACACCTCGACTTCACTCGAAAAATCGAAAACGATGTGGTTATGCGTGTCCGGCGGCTGCTGAGCCCGATTATTGGCGACGAGAACTTCAAAACCGAAGTGTCGGCGGATGTGGATTTCACCGAGGTCGAAGAGGCAGCGGAGACCTTTAATCCCGATTTGCCTGCCCTGCGCAGCGAATCGACCATAGATGAGCAACAGCTGGGTGCTGCAAACGAGGGCGGGGTGCCAGGAGCCTTGACCAACCAACCGCCTGCGGCCGGCACGGCCCCGCAACTCGCCAACGGGCAAGACCCGATGGGCGTGGCGAGTGTGCCGTCCAATACTCGCACTCAGGCCACGCGGAATTTTGAGCTCGATAGAACCATCAGTTTGACCCGTCACCAGAAAGGCAAGCTGCAACGCTTGTCCGTGGCGGTGGTCATCAATGATAAACGAATAACCGGCCCCGACGGCACAAGCGTGCGCACGCCTTGGGGCGAAGCGGAACTTGAGCGCTTAACTATACTGGTACGAGACGCTGTGGGTTTTAACCCGGCTCGCGGTGACAGCGTGAACATTCTCAATGAATCGTTTCGCGAAATTGAACCGATTGTGTTGGGCGAACCGAAGTGGTGGGAGAACGACGCCTATCGGTTCTATGCGAAGCAGGGCGTTGGGCTTTTGATCATTGCAATACTGCTGATCGGTCTGCTGCGGCCTGTGCTAAAAAATCTGGCGTCCACCGGGCTTCGAAATCGCGCAGATGAAGAGGCACAAGAGCTCGCCGCGCTGCAGGCGGCCGGTATTGACGGCCTTGGTTCCTTGTCGGATGAAACTGTAACCCTGACCGGCGGCGATGCGCTTGCATTGCCGAGCCCGGAGGAGAGCTACGAGCAGCAATTGAACGCTGTAAAAGGTCTGGTGGCAGAAGATGCCGGCCGCGTGGCCCAGGTGATTAAACGCTGGATTAACGAAGAATGAGCAAACCCGTGAAAACCGCCAAGCCGCCGGCGCCTCCTGAGCAGCCGCAGGTGAGTCTTGCCAAGGTGGACCAAGCCGCGATACTTCTGATGAGCCTGGGAGAGACCTCTGCGGCCGAGGTCTTAAAGCATATGGGGCCTAAGGAAGTGCAGCGGATCGGCAGCGCTATGGCCAGTCTAAAAAACGTCCAGCAGAACGAGGTTGAACTTGTTCTGTCCAGCTTTCTGGATGCAGTGCGCACCCAAACGGGGCTTGGCCTTGGCGCCGACACCTACATTCGAAAGATGCTGGTTTCAGCGCTCGGTGAAGACAAAGCCAGCGGTTTGATGGACCGCATACTCATGGGCGGCAATACCTCAGGGCTCGACACTTTAAAGTGGATGGATGCTCGCTCGGTCGCCGACATCATCCGCAACGAACACCCGCAGATCCAAGCGATTGTTCTCGCCTACCTCGACCCGGATCAATCCGCCGAAGTGCTGGCGTATTTCCCGGAGAAAGGCCGGATCGATGTGGTGATGCGTGTCGCGTCGCTCGACTCTATTCAGCCGAGCGCTTTGCAAGAGCTGAACGACATTCTCGAGAAGCAATTCTCCGGCAGCTCGGGGTCGCAGACCAAACAAATGGGCGGTTATAAAACCGCCGCAGAAATTATGAACAACCTCGACAGTACCATCGAGAGCGATCTGATGGAGGCCATCAAAGAGATTGACGAGGATATGGGCGTGCAGATTTCCGACCTGATGTTCGTCTTCGACAACCTGAAAGAAGTCGACGATCGCGGCGTCCAGACGCTCTTGCGGGAAGTGTCATCCGAAGTATTGATTCTCGCGTTGAAAGGCGCGGAAGAAGAATTGAAAGAAAAAGTGTTCAGCAATATGTCCAAGCGCGCAGCGGAATTGTTGCGCGATGACCTAGAAGCCAAAGGCCCGGTGCGGGTCTCAGAGGTGGAAGCGGCTCAGAAAGAAATTCTGACCATCGCCAGACGGCTTGCCGATGCCGGCGAAATCATGCTCGGTGGCACCGGTGAGGAGATGTTGTAAACGACTATGGCGAACGATAAGACTTTAGCCGGCCGCATCCCGTTTGAGGAAATAGAGACCTTCGAGTCCTGGTCGCTGCCGTCTTTGGGTGAGGGTTCCAGGGTGGTGCCCTCGGTGAAAAAAGACCCGAACAAGCACAAACGCGATGAGCCCGTCGAGGAGACAGTTGAAGAGCTGTCAGACCACCAGCCCGCGCCATTGACGGCGCAGCGACTGCAAGAGATCACCGAGACGGCTGAGAAAGAAGCCCGGGAGTTTGGCTTTGCGCAAGGCTATGAAGAGGGCATGAAGCAAGGCGAGAAAAAAGGCACCGCGCTCGGTGAGCAAAAGGCCTACCGGGAAACCCGTGAAAAGCTCGAACAGAAGACTGCAACATTTGCCGTGCTTGCCGAGGCGCTGTTCCAGCCGGTGACCAATCACCAAGCCGAGCTCGAGAACACCTTAATCACTATGGCCGTTGAACTGGCCAAGCATTTCATACACACCGAGCTTTCGGTGAATCCCGCGCTCATTTTCCCAACGGTCGAGCAAGCCGTTTCGAGCCTGCCGGCGGGTCAAAAAAATATTCAGGTTTTTGTCAGTCCAGAGGATTTGCCGCCGGTTCAGGAAGAGTTCGCCGAGCGGATGCCGGACTGGCGGTTTATTGCCGATTCGAAAATGACGCGCGGCGGCTGTCGCGTTGAGAGCAGCGCCAGCAGTGTGGATTTTTCGTTCGAAAAGCGCCTTATGGACTGGCGCAATGCGAACCAGGGCGCCGAGCTCGGCCCGGACGAGCCGACGGCGCCAATCACCGACTTCAGGCCGAGCGCTGCCGCTTTGAGCGGCGACGAGGCGGCAAGCGCGCAAGCGCCACAGACACCAGAGCCGCAAACCGTTGACGCTCTGGCGGATGAACGCGAAGGCGGCCAAGAACACAGCGAACGCGTCGACGAAACTGACCTCGACGCCGATCGAAATGCGAATGCGGCACCGTTAGACTCCGAACCTGCGGTCAGCCACGACGGCCAAGGCCCCGAAATATCAGAAGACCCGGAAACATCACCCGCCTTCGAAACATCGCCAGACTTGGACGCCGGCTTTTCCGCTGCCGATCCGCCTGCAAGCCCGCGACCTGCGGGCGTCGGTGACGAGCCGGGCGGCGAGGCCGGGACGCCCGATCAGAGCGACCCGCATGACCTTTGAATCTATGACCAATAGACTAAACCGTCGGCGTCACTATCAAAGTCTCGCCCGATTGCCTGTGTGCAGCGGCCGGCTAACGCGCATGGTGGGCCTGACGCTCGAAGCTGTAGGGCTGAACGTCTCGGTCGGGCACCAGTGTCGGGTGATGCTCCCCGGTGGCGCGCGGGTGGAGACGGAAGTCGTCGGTTTCGCCGAAGATCGCACCTATTTAATGCCCGTGCAGAAACTGGAAGGTCTGCAGCCCGGGGCGAGGGTGGTGCCGGTGGACGGCGGCAGTACATTTAACATCGGCCCGGCCGCGCTCGGGCGCGTGATCAACGGTCTGGGCGTGCCGCTTGACGGCAAGGGCCCGCTGGTAGCCGAAGAGACCATCAGCCTCAACCCGTCGCGCATCAACCCGATGCACAGACACCCTATCTCCGAGCCGCTCGATGTGGGCATTCGCGCGATAAACGGCCTGCTTACCGTTGGCAAAGGTCAGCGGATTGGCTTGTTTGCGGGCTCGGGTGTCGGCAAAAGCGTACTGATGGGCATGATGACCAAATACACGGTCGCGGATGTGGTGGTGGTGGGCCTGATCGGCGAGCGCGGGCGCGAGGTCAAAGAGTTTATTGACCACATTTTGGGCCCGGTCGGTCTCGCCCGCGCGGTAGTGGTGGCAAGCCCCGCAGACGATGCGCCTTTGATGCGCTTGCGGGCTGCAGAGCTGACCACCCGTGTGGCCGAGTATTTTCGAGACCAGGGCAAGAACGTGCTGTTGTTAATGGATTCGCTCACCCGCTACGGCCAAGCGCAACGGGAAATTTCGCTGGCGATCGGTGAGCCGCCTGCGACCAAAGGTTACCCGCCCTCGGTGTTTGCGAGGCTGCCCGAACTGGTCGAGCGGGCGGGCAACGCCGATCAGGGTGGCGGCTCGATAACGGCCTTCTATACTGTTCTTACCGAGGGCGATGATTTACAGGATCCGATCGCCGATTCCGCTCGGGCTATTTTGGACGGCCACGTGGTGCTGTCGCGCCGCTTGGCGGAGGAGGGTATCTACCCCGCAATCGATGTCGAGGCCTCGATCAGCCGGGTGATGCCGAACATAGTCGACGCCAACCACCAAAAGCTCGCGATGGAGTTTAAAAAGCTGTTGGCGAACTATCGACAGAACCGGGATTTGATTTCCATCGGCGCTTACACGGCCGGTTCGGACCCGAATGTCGACCGCGCCATCGAGCGGTATCCGCATTTGGTCGAGTTTATCGGGCAGAACATCAACAGCAACGCGCCGTTTGACCAAAGTCTTCAAGCGCTGACATCGACGCTGACACCCGCCGGTCCAGCAAAGCAACCGCCACCCCTGAAACGCTGAACGGCTCATGGGTTGACGAACTAGGAAAACAGGTATTTTTATGGCGACCAGAGCAGATCGACTGCGAGTGGTTTTACAGCTGGCTGCCGAAGCCGAAGACAGCGCCGCCGACCTCTTCCATCAGGCGCGCCTGCAGTGCGAAAAAGCGCTCGAAAAACTCAATGAACTCGACCTTTACTGCGATGAGTACCAACAGAGCTTGCGTCAGACGGGCGTCCAGGCGACCGCCGAGACGATCGCGCGCGCGCGGGGGTTTTTGCATCAACTGACACAAGCGAAGGCGCAACAGCGCCAAGCGGTCACCCAAACTCAGAAAGTCATGGCGCAAAAGCAGCAATGCTGGCATGCCGCGCACCTAAAACATCGGTCGATGAAGGACTTGGTCGAACGGCTGCAAGCCGATGAGCAACGTCAGATGAACCGCAAAGAAGAGAAGATGCTCGACGAGTGGGTTACCGCGGGCTATACGCGTCGGCTGCAAGAGCTCGCGCGCGATTAGCCTCGATACCGCCCCACGCGGGCTTAGCGGGCGGCCTTGATAATCGCGTCAATGATGGCCGTGTGCACCTGCGCCCCGGAATGTCGATCGAAAAGACCGAAGCTGTAGTCGTCGTTAGGGTAGCCGTTGTCCCAATACACGGGTACCAAGCCGTGCGCGATGGCCGAGCGGGTCACGTATTCCACCCAATAAGTGCGATAAACCCCCTTTGGGTCCACGGTGTTTTTTCTGACCGCCCCGTATTCCCCCAAGATAACACCTATGCCGTTACGGATGTATTTAGCTTCCATCAGCTTCATTTTGCTGTCGACAAACGCCTCATCGGAGCCCGCGGTTTCAGCCGGCCATGCCGCTTTTAGCGTGTTATCGGTGGCGATCTTGCCCCACTGCCAATAGCGGGTGTCCTCGGTCAGCGCAAACTCGTAGGGGTCGTAGAAATGCACTTCCATCAGCAGGCGATTGTCGACTCGGTCCGCGGGCAGGGTGGCAAAATTAACGGTGTGGTCGATATTGGTATTAAAGCCTTGGATAACCAAATATCGGTAGGCGTTACGCCCGCCCGTGGCGCGTACGGCGTCGACAAACGTCTGGTTGAAACTATTTTGCACGCGATAGTACTCGGGCGGCGGGGTGCCGTAATCGCCCTCTACCATGACTTCATTGGTGCCGGCGAACACCAGCCGGTCGTCGTAATCGCGAAAGTGGTTGGCGATTTGGCGCCACATTATCGCCAAACGACGATTCACTGGGTCGCGCTGCGCCTCGGTCGGTTGCATCCAGCCGCCATCCCAGTGCATGTTCAGCATCACATACATGCCGGTATCGAGTATATCGTTCACCACTTGCTCGACGCGCGCCATTCGACTTTCGGCAATCACGAAGTTGGCGGGGTCGGAAAATTCGCTCCAAGCGACGGGTAGACGCACCGTCTTAAACCCCGCGTCTGCGACCGCCTGCAAAAGCTGTCGATTCACCCGTGGGTTGCCCCAGACGGTTTCGTCTCTTGTGTTGGTGGTGGTGTCCACGGCCTCCAGAGCGTTGCCGAGATTCCAGCCGATGCCCAAGAGACGGCTGAACGCCAGGCTATTGAGGTCACGCATGCCGGTAGGGT
>CAZING010000145.1:0-7283 GCA_964540505.1 uncultured Cellvibrionaceae bacterium
TCCGATGACGCCGTCGCGATCCAGATCTTCAAGCGCCTGCGGCCCGATACGCAGACCGGCGAAAACGTGGACCTATACCAAATCAGCATTCACCACAACCGGCCGCCGGAGATCATCGATTGCGTGCAGGCGAGCGACCCCGGTGTGGTGGCAGGCAGTTGTCATCACGGCATCGATTTTTCTGCGGCTTTGGCCCGCGACAATGTCTTTGCCGCCCAGTTTCATCCCGAAAAAAGCCACGCGCATGGATTGCAGTTGTTGCGAAATTTTATGGCCTGGGACGGCAGAGCCTAAGAGATAAAAAGCTGATTTATGGTAATCATTCCGGCAATTGATTTAAAAGATGGGCAATGCGTTCGCTTGCGTAAAGGCGATATGAGTGACTCGACCGTTTTTGGCGATGACCCTGTTGCTTTTGCCAGACAGTGGCTGACCCAGGGGGCGCGGCGGTTGCACCTTGTGGATTTAAACGGCGCGTTCGCCGGCGAACCGGTCAACGCCAAAGCGGTGACGGCCATAGCCGAGGCCTTTCCTAAGGTGCCCATTCAGATTGGCGGCGGTATCCGCAGCGCCGAGACCATCGAGCGGTATCTCTCGGCCGGTGTCCAATACGTGATCCTTGGCACCAAAGCCGTTAAAGAACCGAAATTCGTCGCCGACATGTGTCGGGCATTTCCCGGCCATATCATAGTGGGCCTGGATGCCAAAAACGGTTATGTGGCAACAGACGGCTGGGCCGAGGTGTCAACAAAGAAGGCGACCGAGCTTGCACGGCGTTTCGAGGCCTGTGGGGTCAGCGCGATCGTCTACACCGACATAGACCGCGACGGCATGATGCAGGGCGTCAATGTCGAGGCCACCGTCGCGATGGCGTGTGCCAGCAGCTTGCCGATCATTGCCTCGGGCGGTATTACCGATCTCAAAGATGTTGCCGCTTTGCTCGACCGGGCGGGTGAGGGCGCGGGCATCAGTGGCGCCATCACTGGGCGCGCCATTTACGAAGGCACTTTGAGCCTGCCCGAAGCACAGGCCTTGTGCGATGAGCGGGTGCGCTGAAATGGCGCTTGCCAAACGCATTATTCCCTGCCTGGACGTCGACAACGGCCGCGTGGTCAAAGGCGTGCAGTTTGTCGATATCCGCGATGCCGGTGACCCGGTCGAAATCGCCAAGAAGTACGACGAGCAGGGCGCGGACGAGCTCACGTTTCTCGACATTACCGCAACCCATGAAGCGCGGGACACCACCGTGCATACCGTCGAAGCCATCGCCTCGGAGGTGTTTATACCCCTCACGGTTGGCGGTGGCATCCGTAATATCCAAGATATCCGCACCATGCTAAACGCCGGCGCGGATAAAGTGGGCATAAACTCCGCTGCCGTTCGCGACCCCGATTTTGTCAAGGCGGCGGCGGAGCGCTTTGGTTCCCAGTGCATAGTCGTTGCCATTGATGCCAAGCGCGTCTCCGGTGACAATGAGCCCCCGCGCTGGGAGATCTTCACCCACGGCGGACGTAAAGCCACCGGCATAGACGCGGTATCCTGGGCGGTGCAAATGGTGGCCAACGGCGCCGGAGAAATACTGCTGACCAGCATGGACCGAGACGGCACCAAAAGCGGGTTTGACCTCGGTTTGACCCGCGCGATTAGCGATGCGGTCAAGGTGCCTGTCATCGCCTCGGGCGGTGTTGGCGAATTGCAGCATTTGGTGGACGGCGTTATCAAAGGCGGTGCCGATGCCGTACTCGCCGCCAGCATTTTTCACTTTGGTGAGTATTCCGTGCCGCAAGCCAAAGCCTTTATGCAGGCGCAAGGCATCGAGATGCGCCTGTAGCCGCACCAGCATTTTAAAAAAGTCACACTGGCGCAAGGTCAGCGCGCCGCAGTTTGGGGCACAGAGTAGATTTTCCATTCAGCCATCAATACGAATTAGGAGCAACGCATGCCATCCCGACAACAACTCGCCAACGCTATTCGCGCCCTCAGTATGGACGCCGTTCAGAAAGCCGGAAGCGGTCACCCCGGGGCACCCATGGGTATGGCCGATATTTCCGAAGTGCTTTGGAACGACTTTTTCAAACACAACCCCAAGGACCCAAAATGGCCGGACCGCGACCGGTTCATTATGTCTAACGGCCACGGCTCTATGCTGGTGTATTCGCTGCTGCATCTGTCCGGTTACGACCTGCCAATGAAAGAGCTGGCGAATTTCCGCCAACTGCACAGCGCCACCCCCGGCCACCCCGAATACGGCTACACCCCGGGGGTCGAGACCACCACCGGCCCGCTCGGGCAAGGTTTTAGTAACGCCGTGGGCACGGCCTTGGCCGAAAAGATGCTCGCCTCGCACTTCAACCGCGACGGCTTCCCTGTGGTCGACCATTACACTTATTGCTTTATGGGTGACGGCTGCATGATGGAGGGCATTTCGCACGAGTCTGCCTCTTTAGCCGGTACGCTAAAGCTCGGCAAGCTGATTGCCTTTTATGACGATAACGGCATTTCAATCGACGGCAAAGTCGAAGGTTGGTTCACCGATGACACACCGAAGCGTTTCGAAGCATACAGCTGGCACGTAATCGCCAATGTTGACGGCCACGACCCAGACGCACTGAAAGCTGCGATTGAAGCCGCCCGCGCGGAAACCGAAAAGCCGACGCTGATCTGCTGCAAAACCACCATTGGTTTCGGTTCACCGAATAAAAGCGGCACCCACGGCGTCCACGGTGCGCCGCTTGGCGACGACGAAATCGCCGCGACACGAGCGTTTCTCAACTGGGAGTCGCCGCCGTTTGAAATCCCGGACGACATCTATGCCGGATGGGACGCCACGCAAGCGGGCGCGAAAGCCCAAGCCGCTTGGAATGAATTATTCAGCGCTTATAAAAAAGCGCACCCGACGCTTGCAGAGGAATTTGAGCGCCGACAGATTCAACAGCAATTGCCAGCGGATTTTGACGCGAAAGCGGACGAATTTATTGCCCAATGCCACGCCAACAACGAAAACATCGCCACCCGAAAAGCCTCGCAAAATACCATCGAGGCGTTCGCTAAAATCCTGCCGGAGCTTATCGGCGGCTCGGCGGATTTGGCAGGCTCCAACTTAACCATGTGGTCGGGCTCCAAGCCTCTGACCGGCGAAGACGCCACGGGTAACTATATTTTCTACGGTGTGCGCGAATTCGGTATGTGCGGCATTATGAACGGCCTGGCGTTGCACGGCGGGTTTATCAATTACGGCGGCACCTTTCTGATGTTTATGGAGTACGCCCGCAACGCCGTGCGTATGGGCGCATTGATGAAAGCCCACAATATCTACGTGTTTACGCACGACTCCATCGGCCAGGGTGAGGACGGCCCAACGCACCAACCCATCGAGCAGGTGCCGACGCTGCGCATGACGCCCAACCTCGATACTTGGCGCCCCTGCGATACGGTCGAAACGGCCGTGGCTTGGAAAAGCGCGGTCAAGCGCAGTGTCGGCCCGACGGCTTTGGTCTTGTCGCGCCAGAGCATAGAGCCTATGTCCCGCACGGACGAGCAACTTAAAAACGTTGAGCGCGGCGGTTATATTCTGCGCGACTGCGAGGGTAAGCCTGAGGCGATTATCATTGCCACAGGCTCCGAGGTGCCGCTCGCAGCCGCAGCCTACGACCGGCTCAGCGCCGCGGGCCGCAAGGTGCGCGTCGTCTCCATGCCATGCACCAACATATTTGACGCCCAGGACGCCGCCTACCAAGAGGCCGTGCTGCCTCGCGCGGTAACCGCGCGGGTGGCGGTAGAGGCCGCCCACGCCGACTATTGGGGCAAGTATGTCGGCATCGAAGGGCGAGCCGTGGCCATGACGACTTTTGGTGAATCCGCACCGGGTGGCGCGCTGTTTAAGCATTTCGGTTTCACCGTCGAGAACGTAGTCAGCACAGTCGAACAATTGCTGGATTAACGCAACGAGCCGCCGTCAGGCGGCTTTTGTTTTGTTACCCGAGACTGAGACGTACGAGCGCGCCAGCGTTCACCAGCGCGCGACGGTCGTTCGCCTACTTTGGGCGTCACTCGGGTGGTATCCGATTCATAAGGGCTTATTGGAATGTCTATGAAAGTTAAACTGATGTCAGAGCTGGACCTGAAGAACAAAAATGTGTTGATCCGCGAGGATTTGAACGTGCCAATCATGGACGGCAAGGTGACCTCGGATGCCCGCATTAAAGCCGCCCTCCCGACGATCCGCATGGCACTTGAAGCCGGCGCCAAGGTGATCCTGATGTCGCACCTCGGTAGACCGACCGAAGGCGAGTACGATGAAAAATACTCGCTAAAGCCTGTGGCGGATTATCTTAGTGAGCTGCTGGGCATGGAGGTGCCACTCGAAAGAGACTGGAAGAGCGGCGTGACGCTTGCGGCTGGCGAACTAATGTTGCTCGAAAACGTCCGCTTCAATTTGGGCGAGAAATCCGATGACGAAGGTCTTGCCAAAGCCTACGCCAATCTTTGCGACGTCTACGTGATGGACGCGTTCGGTACCGCACACCGCGCCCAAGCCTCCACCCATGGGGTTGCGCGCTTTGCGCCTGTGGCCTGCGCCGGGCCGCTGCTTGCGAAAGAGTTGGACGCGTTGGACCGAGCGCTCGCCGAGCCCGCGCGCCCCATGGTGGCGCTGGTGGGAGGCTCCAAGGTTTCCAGCAAGCTCATGGTGCTGGACGCGCTGTCTAAAATTGCCGACGTGTTGGTTGTCGGTGGCGGCATTTCCAATACCTTTGTGGCTTCGGCGGGCAACGAGGTAGGCAATTCGCTTTTTGAAAAAGACTTGATCCCCGAGGCGCAGCGCCTGTGCGCCCAGACAGAAGTGATCTACGCCGAAGACGTTCGGGTCACCAAGGTCCCGTTTAACGAATGGCAGCACGATTCACCCGTCGCTGAAAAAGACGTGAATCAAGTCGCCGCCGATGAAGAAATCATCGACTACGGCCCGAAGACTGCAGCCAAAGTCGCGGACATTCTGAAAAACGCGAAAACGATTCTTTGGAATGGCCCCTGTGGGGTGTTTGAATTCGACGCCTTCGCTAAGGGCACCGAAGTAACCGCTCGAGCCATAGCCGAAAGCGCGGCTTTCTCAATTGCCGGGGGCGGCGACACCCTTGCGGCGATCGACAAATACGGCTTGGCCGATAAAATCTCCTATATTTCGACCGGTGGCGGCGCTTTCCTTGAATACGTTGAAGGCAAGCCGTTGCCAGCCGTGCAGATATTGGAATCGCGGGCGAAAGAAGACGTCTAACCCGACGTTTATAAGCTTCGATAAGTGGGCCTAATTCAGGTTTCTCAACGCCGAGTTGAACGCGCGGGCGTTTAGCCGCTCAAGCGGTACGCGTTGATCCGCGACCGCTTGCTGGCCTGTCCGTTCATCCTTGCCGATGGTTACAAATAGCTGTCGGTCTTAAGGTGCACCGAAGGTGGCCATTCTATGCTAATGACAATCTGGGTGGATGCCGACGCCTGCCCTGTACCCGTGAGAGAGATCTTGTACCGAGCCGCACTGCGAGAGGAACTGGATCTGATTTTTGTCGCCAACAGGCCCGTCAATGTTGCAAATCACCCAAGGGTGCGGCACATTCAGGTGGCCGGCGGCTTCGATGTCGCCGACGATGAAATAGTCGCAAGGCTCAAGGCCGGCGATCTTGTCGTCACAGGTGATATACCGCTTGCGGCGGAGGTGGTTGCCAAAGGTGCGGCGGCGCTCAGTCCGCGCGGGGAATTGTTTACCAAAGACAACATCAAAGCTCGACTCAATATGCGGGATTTTCTTGAGACCATGCGTGCCAGCGGCGTCAATACTTCAGGGCCACCGCCCTACAGTCAAGAGGATCGCAAGGCCTTTGGCGGGCAATTGGACCGGCTGTTGATGCGAGCGAAAAAGGCGCAGTGACACCGAGGCCTCGAGCCATTGACGCAGGAAAACTACCCGCGACGCAATAACCCATGAGTTGCGACGCGCGCGGGCTTTATACCATGGGGGTTGCAGGGTGACGGCCAAGCATGGCGTGCATCTGCAGGTTTGCACAACCGCTGCAGCCTTAGGGCAATGAGTTGTTAGTGGGTTTTTCAAAAGAGTGCGACATCATGCAAACTTGGCTGAATAAAACGATACGCGAAAACAGAACGTTTCTTTTTTTTGTGGCATTGATGCTTGTCTTTCGAAGCGCAATTGCGGATTGGAACGAAGTGCCCACCGGCTCAATGAAGCCGACTATTATTGAAGGCGACAGAATTCTAGTCAACAAACTCGCCTACGACTTAAGGCTGCCCTTTACACACATTTCCTTGTGGCGATTCGCGCACCCTAAACGCGGCGAGATAATCGTGTTCGATTCCGAAGTGGCGGATAAACGCCTTGTCAAAAGAGTGGTGGGTGTTCCGGGCGATACGGTCAAAATGATGGACAATGTCGTGTTTATTAACAACGTGCCATTGACCTACTCTTTAGTGAACGATCAGGGCCCGATTGTCGAGATGATTGAGCACCTCGAAGGTGCGGATCACTCGGTGCGCTTTGGCAAGTACGACTCGACGCTCTCGAGTTTTATCAATATTCAAGTCCCGGAAGACCGCTATTTGGTTTTGGGTGACAACCGCGATAACAGCGCCGACTCCCGGGTGATCGGCTTTGTCGACCGCGATGAAATCGTAGGGCGCTCGTCTACCGTCGTTATTTCACTGAATTACAATAATTATTACATTCCTAGAAGCGATAGAGTCTGGGAGCAGATATAAGACGGCTTAATTGTTTGCGCCTTGCCAATTTTTGGTCGGGGCGCGCACCCAAAGATAGTGCTGGCCTTGCGCCAACGGCTAATAGTGGAGCCTTCACCTCAATAGCATTACCTCAATAGCTACCTCAATAGTTTTCGAAAACACTGCACCCGGCGATTTAAATAGGCGTGGCATGCTTGATGCAGCTGACTTCGTGTCATGCGGGTTCACTTCGAACCTGATAATTTCGAATCGAACTCCAAGATCGAATCGATAACGCAGATAACGGAGGATGTTATGAACAAGGTGCAATCTCAAAAAAAAACACTGTTAACGCGTATTGTGCTCGCACAGGTAGCCGCGTGCGGTCTGCTGGCGCCTTCAGCGTTTGCGCAGACAAACGCGAGCGACGAATTGCGCGGTGCCGCGAATCAAATGCAGACAGCGCCCGTTGAATTTAAACGTCTGGATAGCAATGGCGATAACGCGGTGGATTGGCGCGAACTCGAGGCCAATTACGCAGCGGCGCTCAATCGGGT